>JAVWRA010000055.1:0-12508 GCA_036635095.1 Ruthenibacterium sp.
TATCATGAAGAATATTTGTCGGTTGATTTTTCGGCAAAATATCGCTTGCCAAAAGCCAAACGTGCCGTCATTGATATCCTCACACAAGACGAATGCAGCCGTCTCATGAAATCTTTTAACCCGAAATACTACTTACAATTGCGTGATTTCTGCATCTGCGGTCTGATGCTTGACAGCGGCTTGCGTATGCACGAAGTCACCACGCTGCGGCTCTCGGCTTTGCACCTTGAAGATGGTTACCTTATTGTAGACGGCAAAGGCAACAAGCAACGCACCGTGCCGATTGGTGCGAATATGCGGCGGCTGTTAAGCCGTTATCTGCGCCGCCGTCCTCCCCTGTCGGATGCCGATTTTGTTTTTGTCACTTCAACAGGCATACACATTCAAGATGCCACCATCAAACAATTGTTCCGAAAGCTCAAAACACGCTGTGACATTCCACGTTTGCACGCACATTTGCTGCGCCACACCTTTGCAAGCTGCTATCTTGAAAACGGCGGCAATGTGTTCAGTTTGCAACAGATTCTGGGGCATACTTCTCTTGAAATGACAAGGCGATATGTACACCTGACTACGCCGGAAAACGTCAAAAACTTCCGTTTATGCAGTCCGCTCGACAAGCTTGCCATATGAAAAAAGCACCTGAGAACGTTAGTTCTTAGGTGCTTAAATCGTGGTGAGCCATCGGGGATTCGAACCCCGGACACCCTGATTAAAAGTCAGGTGCTCTGCCAACTGAGCTAATGGCTCGTAAAATGTACTCGCTTTGAAAGGCGCTTGATTATTATAGCAATCTTGCATCGTTCTGTCAAGCGATTTTTGAAATACATTTTAAAAAAATTTTTTTTGGAAAAAATGCCTTGTTTTAGCTACAAATCCGACTTTTTTGCTTCGCTTCGGGCATCCTAATCTTTCTAAATGTTGGATAGCCCTTTACAAACACGTATTTTTTCGGTATATTATATAGGTATAGTTTCGCCGTAAATCCCTGCGCATCGGATGTGCGGGAAAGGAGCCGGCCATGAAAAAATCCGTTTGGGTTGTGGCATTGCTCTGCACAGGTGCGTTTCTTTGCGCCTGCAGCAGTGCGCCTGTACAGAGTACATCTGTACAGTGTGAGTCTACTGTCACGCCTGCACCCAGTATTCCGCCTGCCATCACTCTGCCTGCCGGTGCAAACCCGTTGACAGGACTGGCACTCGCGCCAAATGCGCCCTCCGGTTTTCGTCCGCTTGCCATTATGGTCGACAATGTTAAGGCAGCTTTACCGCAGCGCGGTCTTGCTGCGGCAGATTTGGTCTATGAGATGGTGACGGAAAGCGGCATTACACGCCTGATGGCAGTGTACAGTTCGCCTGCCGAAATGCCCGCTGTCGGGCCTGTGCGCAGCGCGCGTGACCAGCATGTACAATTGATGCTGCCACTGGGCGCAAATTATCTGCACATCGGCGGTTCCACTTATGCCAACGAAATGCTCGCAAAATACCGGTATGAATCAAAATCGCTCAACGGCATGGTGCAAACCGATGCACTCGCGCTTGACAGCGACCGCAACGCACTGACCAATATCGAACATTGTTGGTTTACAAGCGGCGCACTTTATACCGCCGCGGCACAAAACCACATGTTGGACATCAAGGCGCATGAAACCTTGCCTGCTTTCCAGTTTGTGCCTTACACCATCGCACCACGCGTGTTGATTGATGGCGATGCCGTGCAGATATCCATTCGCTTTTCGAGCTATACAAACACTGTGTTTACTTATGATGCGGAAACAAACCGTTATTGTAAAGCACAGTTCGGCGCCAATCAAATTGACGAAAACACAGGGGAAACCGTCAGTTTTGACAATGTGCTGATTTTATTTACCGATATCACAAAATATCCGGATGGCATTCTCGCGCAGGTTGACTACGCCTTTGGGGGCGTTGGCTTTTATGTCAACGGCGGGCGCTACGAAAAAGTGCGTTGGATGAAAGGCGCACCCGAAAGTCCTTTGCGCATTGTCACATTGGACGGCACCGAAACACCGGTGCAAATCAATCCCGGCACCAGCTATATTGCCATGGTGGACTTGGAAAAATACCCCTATTTTAAACTGTCCGCCACCGAAAAAACAGCCGCATCCGACACCGGTATCACACCGCAGGATGCCGATGCGCAGGAATCACCGGATGACACTTAGCGTCACAACATTGCAAACTTTATGATACACAAAACCAAAGGAGAAACTTTATGAAAAAAATATTTGCTGTCACCTTATCGATATTACTTTTACTCGGTGTTTTCACTGCCTGCGGTAAAAAAGACGATTCATCGACTGTTACATCGTCTCCCGCCGCAAGTTCAGCGCCTAAAAAAGACGAGCCGCCCTATACGCCAAACCCGTTGACCGGTCTTGAAAACAAAGGCGAATATGAAGATGGCAAGCGTTTTGCCGCCGTGATGATTAACAATATCGCCGGCAGTCCGTCACAAAATGCGCGCCCGCAATGGGGACTTTCCGCCGCTGATGTACTGGTTGAAATTAAAGTTGAGGGCGGCATTACCCGTTTCATGGGTCTGTTTCCCGATTATGCCAAAATGCCGCAGGTCGGCCCTGTGCGCAGTGCGCGTGACCAGTTTTTCCAATTGATTCTTCCGTATCAGCCGCTGTATGTTCATATCGGCGAATCGACGGTGCAAAGCGAATTTAAGCGCGATTATGAATATGATTCTTTGGATTTGAACCTTGATAAATACGGATATCCGCGTGACGCCGCACGAAAATCAACCGGTGTTGCCATCGAGCATACCGCCTACACCAACGGCGAAAACATCAAGGAGCTTGTCGATAAAAACAATATTGATGACGAGCGCACCTATAAAAGTCCGATTTTTGATTTTGTGAATTATAACGAACCGGAGCATGTGCTGACCGGCGACGACGCTTATAAAGTAGACATCATGCACTCGCAAGGCTACCGCACCTATTTCACATGGAATGCCGCAGGCGACAAATATATGATGAGCCAGTACAGCATGGCAAAAGGCGCTGTGCATGACACCATTGACGCAAACACCAACGAGCAGATCGGGTTTGACAATGTTCTCGTATTGTTTGCCGATGTTTTCACACATCCGAACTATGTCAATGAGCATTATGACATTCAAAAAGTGGATTACAACGCAGGTGGCGTCGGCTATTACTTCTGCAACGGCAAATCGCAGAAAGTGCGCTGGATGAAAGGCGGTCCGCAGCAAGTTCTGCGCATTCTGGACGGCGATGGCAACGAGACACCGGTTCAGCTCAATCCGGGCAAAACCTATCTGACCATGGTAGATGTGGACGAGGCAATCAATTTCACATATTATCAAACAGAAGCCGCCGCAAACGGCACTTCGGAGGTCACTGTGGATTCCGCAAAAGTAGATACCGGATTTGTGGACGCTGACGCATAATTTTCGCAAAATAAAAACGACAAGGAGAGATTGATTATGAAACGCATCCTCGCATTCCTGCTCGCGGTCTCTCTCTGTCTGTCGCTTTCCGCCTGTAAAAAGGACGCGCCGAACACCAGCAGTACGCCAACAGCCGTTGCGCCTACCATTCAAGAAACGCTTGTGAAATCAGGCGCGGAAATTTTATCGTACAATCCGCTCACCGGTGCAGCACTTGCAGACGGTGTGACCGCCGGACAGCGCCCCGTGGCGGTGATGATTAACAATGCCCATATTGCACTGCCGCAGCGCGGCATTTCGTCTGCGGACGCCATTTTTGAAATGGTTACAGAGGGCGGCATTACGCGTTTGATGGCGCTGTATTCCGATTATCGCAGCATTCCGCAGGTTGGTCCTGTGCGCAGTGTGCGCGACCAACATTTGCAGTTTGCCATTCCTCTCAACGCCATTTTGGTGCATATCGGCTCCAGTGTGTATGCCGAAAATTTATTGAACGAATATCATTATCAAGACATTGACGGGCGCTATCTTGGCACATCGTCCTTTTGGCTTGACAACGAACGCGCCAAAACACGCGGCAGTGAACATTGCTGGTATACCGATGCCACCATGCTCACCGCCGGTATGGACAAGCAGAAAATCAATGCCACGGGCGAAAATCACCCGCTGTTTTCTTTTGTGAAAAGCGGCGCTGCACCGGTAATTCCCGGTGATGGCGATGCGCCGGATGTTCTGTTTCATTTTTCGGATGAAAATGTTACGCAGCTCACATTCAACGCCGCCGACGGACTTTATTACAAAAAAGCATATGGCGAACCGCACATTGATGAGCTGAACGGCACACAGCTCAGTTTTCAAAATGTCGTTGTTTTAACCGCGAAAATCGGCTTGAAACCCGATCAATACTGCACTGACTTTTTGTTGACCGAGGGAACCGGCTACTATATTTACGGCGGAAAATACAAGGAAATTCACTGGAAAAAAGGCGCGCCGGAAGCGCCTATCATCTTGACGGACACAAACGGCAATCCTGTGGAAGTCAATTCCGGCAAAAGCTATATTGCCGTGCTTGGCACTGATAAAGTGTCCACCTTGATGATGGACGGCGTGACACCGCTTGTGCCGCCACCGGTTGCGGCAAGCACAAGCACCGCCGCAAACAGCGCATCCACAGCACCGGCAGCTTAAAAAACGGCACAAAAACAGGGAACAGAGTTGAATCTGTTCCCTGTTTTTTACGTTCTAAATCAGCTCACATAAAATGCTGTTCTGTAACAGCATTCCTTTCGGCGTGAGCTTTAAAATTTCATTTTCAAGCTCTGCCATGCCGTTTTCGCATATTGTTTGCAAGAATTTCTGCTGTTTTTCGCTGAAAACAGTTCCATATTCCGCCCGCAATTTCGGTAAAGACAATCCCGATGCAAGCCGCAGTTGCAGCATGATATAATCCTCAGCCGTGACCGCGCCTTGCGGCTCATAAATGACAGGCGCCGCCAAAAATGCAGACGTCCCGACCGGCGCGGAAAAACGTTTTCCGGCAAGACTGCTGTGCGCGGCAGCACCAAGTCCCAGATAGTTTTCACAATTCCAATACAGCAGGTTGTGACGTCCCTCAAAGTGCGGCTTTGCAAAATTCGAAATTTCAAACTGCGCATACCCACGCGCCGTCAGCATTTCCACCGCCGCCAAATAAAAGTCCGCCGCCGCGTCCGCGTCCGGTAAATGCGCGGGCGGGTGCTTGCCAAATACGGTTTTCGGCTCTATTTTCAAAAGATAGCTGCTGATATGTGTGCAGCCGCCCTGTTCGAGCAAATCAAGCGTCGCGGTCAGTTCCGCAAGCGTGTAATCGGGCAGCGCAAGCATCACATCTCCGCTGATATTTTCAAACCCCGCCTGCCGCGCAAAGCGCATGGCATCGCGGCTTTGCTGTGCCGTGTGCCGCCGTCCGAGCCGTTTTAAACTCGCGTCAAACGCAGTTTGTACGCCGAAAGAAATGCGGTTCACCCCTGCCGCGCGAAAATCATACAGCAACTTTTGTGTCACGGTTTCAGGGTTTGCCTCGAGCGTAATTTCGGCATTCGGCACCAAAGAAACCGCGTCAATCAGCCTTTTCACCTGTGTCGGCGTGAGCAAAGACGGTGTGCCGCCGCCAAAATAGAGCGTATCAAACGTTGACACAGCGCCGTTTTTCACAAAGCGTGTTAACTCGCGCAAAAGCGCGTCCAAATATATTTCCGGCACGCCGTGGCTGCCGCCCGCAGAATAGAAATCGCAGTAATTGCACTTCGACGCGCAATAGGGAATGTGCAAATAAAGACCGGTCATAGAAGCTCCTTTCAAATATTGTGCAAATAAGGAATTGCGAAACGCATCAACAGCGGATAAAATTGCATCACGACATGAAAATACAATAATCGCTTTTCGATTATTGTATCATAATTTCGCAATCTGTGCAAAACGCTATTGTCAACCATTTAAAAATTTTGGTTGACAATAGCGTTTTTTTGATTATAATAAAACATAGAAACAATCGAAAGGCGGCAAAAAGATGACCACAAAACAGTCCCTTTTGGCGCAGCTTGAGCTGCATAAAGGCAGTGTGCTTTCCGGCGAAGCGCTTGCGACAGCGCTTTGCGTATCACGCACCGCCATTTGGAAAGCCGTGAAAGATTTGCAAAAAGCCGGCTATCCCATCGACGCCGTGCCGCACGAGGGTTACACTCTTTCGCAAAACAGCGACACCTTGTCCGCCGAAGCAATTCGCCCGCTGCTGCACTGTCAAAACGGCGATGTCGTTGTGGAATCGTGCATCGATTCCACCAACACACGCGCAAAACAGCTTGCCGCGGCAGGTGCGCCGCACGGCACACTTGTGGTGGCAAACGAGCAAACCGCCGGACGCGGACGGCGCGGACGCAGCTTTCATTCGCCCGCCGGCAGCGGATTATACCTGTCGATGATTTTACGCAATCCGTTGCCGATGGAAAGTGCGGCACTTGTCACAAGCGCCGCCGCCGTCGCCGTGTGCCATGCGGTGCAAAGTGTCTGCGGGCTTGCGCTGCAAATCAAATGGGTGAACGACCTCTACAAAGACGGCAAAAAATGTTGCGGAATTTTAACCGAAGCATCGGCTGATTTTGAAACAGGCGGCGTTGATTATGTCGTGGTGGGCATCGGTTTGAATGTGCGTGAACCGGCGGGCGGTTTTCCGGCAGATATCGCACAAATCGCCACAGCGCTCTATCCGCAAAACGCACTTGTGCCGCGCAGCCGCCTTGCCGCCGCCATTGCCAACGAGGTGTTTTCACTGGCAAATATGCTGCCCGACACGGCTTTTATGGACGAGTATCGCGTACGCAATCTCATTCCGGGCCGCGATATTTTTGTGCTGCAAAACGATACCAAACGCGCCGCACACGCCCTTGCCATCACAGACAACGGACATTTGCAGGTTCGGTTTGAAGACGGCAGCATCGACGAAATTTCTTTTGGCGAAGTGAGCATCCGCTTACAATCATAAAATACAGGAGAAACAATCATGAAAAAATACAACACAAGAACACTTATTTTAATCGCACTTTTCGCCGCGTTGACCGCCGTTTTGGCACAGATTCAACTGCCGCTCGGACCTGTGCCGTTCAATCTTGCGGTACTCGGCGCGTTTTTGGCAGGAATGCTCTTGCCGCCGCTTGCCGCCACGCTCAGCATGGGCGTTTATATGATGCTCGGTATCATCGGCATTCCGGTTTTTGCCGGTTTCGCGGGCGGTCCTGCGGTGCTGTTCGGCAAAACAGGCGGTTATGTTCTCGGGTATCTTGTCATCGCTTTTTGCACATCTTTTGCGATGCAAAAAAGCGGCAAACTGATTCCGGTTGCCTGTGCCATGGCACTCGGACTTGTCGCTTGCTATACGCTCGGCACCGTTTGGTTTATGATTTTCACGGGAATGGGTCTTATGCAGAGCTTAACATTCTGCGTACTTCCGTTCATTATCCCCGATATTGCCAAAGGCGCATGCGCATGGCTTCTCGGCAAAACCTTGCAGGTAAGACTGTCGGAAGCCGTAAAATAAACGCACCCTCTTAAAAATCCCCGACAAAAAATGTCGGGGATTTTTGTTGTTTTTATTGTGCATGTGCGATAACACACACATGGGATAAGTTTTTAATAAAGTCTAAAACGCCCATTCTCCGTCTTTGAAAATTTCAACGGTCTCCCCTGTTTTGGCAAGTCCCGTGATGTGCATATCGGCAGAGCCGACCATCACGTCTTCATGAATCAAGCTGTCATTGACGCCTTTTTCCATGAGCTGCGGAATCGTCATTTTTGAGCCACCCCTCACCGTTCCCGGATAACCTTGACCAAATGCGATATGGCAGGCGGCGTTTTCGTCAAACAACGTGTTATAGAACAAAATACCGCTTTTATTGATGGGACTTGACGCCGGCACAAGTGCAATTTCGCCGATATGCCGCGCGCCTTCATCGGTGTCAAGCAGCTTGCCAAGCAGTTCCTTGCCGCTTGTTGCGTCATAATCCACCACCACGCCGTCCTTGAATGTGACCGAGAAATTCTCAATCAAATTGCCGTTGTACGCATACGGTTTTGTGCCTTTGACAACGCCGTTTGTGCCAAGACGATGCGGCGCCGTGAACACTTCCTCCGTCGGAATATTCGCGATAAACGCGTATCCTTCCGGCGTTTTGCTCTGTGCGCCCTCCCACACATTGTCATCCGCAAGCGCCACGGTCAGATCGGTGCCGTTCGCGCTCATCAAATGCACACTCGCAAGGTTGAACTCGTTCATTTTATCGCGCCATTTCACCATTTTGGCAATATGTTCTTTCCACGCGGTCACCACATCGCCGCCCGTGACGCGACAGACATCAAAAATCGCATTCCAGAGCTTTTCAACCGCTTCATCCGCCGGCAGATTCGGAAACACTTTTTTCGCCCACGCCTCGCCCGGAATCGCCACAATGCTCCACTGCACAAGGTCGTTCATGGTGTAGTGACGGCGCGGTTTTGCGGCTTTACTGAGCGCAATTTGTGCGCGATCCACTTTTTCGTTGTCAATACCGGCATAAATTTCCGGATCTTCCGCGATGATATGCAGATAACAAGCGCCGCCCTCGCTCTCCAAATATTGCAAATGGCGCTGTTCTTTCCACGGTTTTACGTCTTCCAATACCGTGACGTCATTGTGCATCATTTGAATGCGCGATAATTTTTCGTCGTTGTAAAACACAATTACTTCGCGCACACCGCAGGTATAGGCAATTTCGGCACATGCGCGCGCAAATGCCGCACCCTCAATCGGCGCATTGATAATCAACGTCTGCCCTTTTTGCGGATTCGTGCCGATTTTTACGGCAAATTCCGCATATTGTTTCATCAAATTGACATCCATTTTTGTTCTCCTTTATTGATATGATTTTTTATAGGCTTTGTTCAAACCGCACATAAAATGCAACGGTTTTTGCAATTTCGCTCACGGGAATGCGTTCATCATCGTTGTGAATGAGACCGCGCTGTGCACCCGAAAGTGCCATGGCGGAAAATTTGTAAATATCCTTGCAAAAGCCGTTGTAATGGCGGCTGTCGGAACAGGCAATCATCAAATACGGCGACACAAGACAGCCTTGCCACGTATTTGCCACGGCGCTTGCAAGTGCGTTCCAGTGTGCGCCCTCGGTGGCGGAATACGGGCTTGCCTCCTGCGCATGTGTGACGTTGACCGTAATTTTATCATCTGCAATGCGCGCTTCAAGTGCCTGTTTGACGCTGTCGGGCGTATCGGTGTTGATGAGACGCATGTTCAGTCCTGCTGCGGCATCGTTCGGTATCACATTGATTTGCTTTGCGCCTTTCGCCATGGTAAACGCCATGGTGGTGCGCATCATGGCATTGATTTCGCCGCCGAGCTTTTCAGAAAACGCACAAAGCAAGCCGCCGAAACACCATAAATTCGCAAGCACCACGCGCAGTGCAAACGGCGCATACGGACCGACTGTCGCAAATAATTTACGAATCGGCAAGGTCAAATGCGCCTTGAACGGATGATTTTCACACGCGAGTACGGCTTTGCTCATGCTCCCGATGGCAGACGGGCGAACCGGATGGCTTGCGTGACCGCCCGCACTTTTCGCGGTGATTTCCACATTCATCATGCCTTTTTCGCCGATACCGATGACGGCAATCGGCTCTTTTACGCCGGGAAATACGCCCTCCACCACAGCGCCGCCCTCGTCCAAAACCATCGCGGGTGTAATGTTATTTTGCTTGAAATAAGCGATGATATCCTCTGCGCCGTGTCCCGACACTTCTTCATCGCCCGCAAAGGCAAAATACACATCGTTTTGCGGCGTAAATGCTTCGCCGAGCAATTTTTCCGCCGCTTCAAGTGTGCCGAGAACCGTGATTTTGGTGTCGATTGTGCCGCGTCCCCACAGTTCATTGTCAAATATTTCGCCGGAAAACGGCGCGTGTTTCCAGTTTTCTTCATTGACCGGCACAACATCGTAATGCGCCATCAGCACAACGGGTGCCGCCGCACTTTTGCCTTTCCAGTGAAACAAAAGTCCCGTTTTACCGCAAAGAATCGGCTTGCACACCGTATGTACCTGCGGATAAAGTGTCTTGAGCAATGCGCGAAATTCCGCAAATTTTGCATCGTCCACCACGCTCTCGTCATAGTTCGAAATCGTGGGAATGCGCACCATTTGTGCGAGATGCTCCGCCATTTTTGCGCCGTCGATATCCACCTCTTTGCGCGGTGCATACTGTACAGCCGCCGGCTTCATCTGCGCGGCGCGCAGCAAAAGCACCGCCACAAAAACAACAACAAGTGCCAATAAAATCCATCCAAACATTTGAAAAACCTCCCTGTAAAGAAACGGACGCCTGTTACGACGTCCGCTTTGATTCTACGTTTAAAATGCGGTTTTTTCCGCAATATACGCTTTCAATTCCGTGATGGGAATGCGTTTTTGCTCCATCGTGTCGCGGTCACGCACGGTGACGCAGTGGTCCGCAGCCGTTTTGTCATCGCCCACGGTTTCGAAATCCACCGTGATGCAAATGGGCGTACCGATTTCGTCTTGACGGCGATACCGCTTGCCGATAGAACCGGCTTCGTCATAATCAATCATGAAATCTTTCGACAAATCGGCATAAATTTCATTTGCCGCCTCGCCCAGTTTTTTCGACAGCGGCAGCACACATGCCTTAAACGGCGCAAGTGCCGGATGCAAACGCATCACAATGCGCATATCATTTTTCTCGGCATCCACCACTTCTTCATCGTATGCTTCGCACAAAAATGCGAGTGCAACGCGGTCCGCGCCAAGCGACGGCTCCACAACGTACGGAATGTAATGTTCGTTTGTTTCAGGGTCAAAATATTCAAGCGATTTGCCGCTTGCTTCTTGATGGCGGCCAAGGTCATAATTGGTGCGGTCTGCAATGCCCCACAGCTCGCCCCAACCGAACGGGAACATAAATTCAATGTCCGTGGTGGCTTTGGAATAGAACGAAAGTTCTTTCTGGTCATGGTCGCGCAGACGCATATTTTCTTCTTTTACGCCAAGCGAAAGCAGCCAGTTTTTGCAGTAATCTTTCCAGTAATAGAACCATTCAAGGTCGGTGTCAGGCTTGCAGAAAAACTCGCATTCCATCTGTTCAAATTCACGAATGCGGAAAATAAAGTTGCCCGGCGTAATTTCATTGCGAAAACTTTTGCCTACTTGACATACGCCAAACGGCAGCTTTTTGCGTGTGGAACGCTGAATATTGGCATAGTTGACAAAGATACCCTGCGCGGTTTCGGGGCGCAAATACACTTCGCTCTTAGAATCTTCGGTCACGCCCATAAAGGTTTTAAACATGAGATTGAACTTGCGAATATCCGTGAAGTTTTTACTGCCGCAGGCAGGACACGCAATGCCGTGTTCGGTGATGTACGCGCTCATTTCTTCGTTGGTCATGCCCTCCGCCTGTGCGCCGGAATCTTCAATCAGCTTGTCGGCGCGGTGGCGTGTGTGACAGTCTTTGCAGTCCATCAACGGGTCGCTGAAACCGCCTACATGTCCGCTTGTCACCCATGTTTGCGGATTCATCAAAATAGCGGAATCAAGCCCGACATTATACGGACATTCCTGCACAAATTTTTTCCACCATGCTTTTTTGACATTGTTTTTGAACTCAACACCAAGCGGGCCGTAGTCCCAACTGTTGGCAAGACCGCCGTAAATTTCACTGCCCGCATATACAAAGCCTCTGCCTTTGCACAAGGCAACAATTTTCTCCATCGTTTTTTCGCTGTTCTGCATCTTTAAATCCCTCATATTTCTATCTGTTAATGTATGTTTATTGTACGGCTTATCCACAGTTTCGTCAAGTGTTATCGGCAGCTTTATCCGCGATTTCACTTGACGAAACGCCTTGAATGTCCTATAATATAAAAGCTCTCTCTATCCGCACGGGATTCACACGGGCGAAAACGATTACGGGGTGTAGCGCAGCTGGTAGCGCGCCTGGTTTGGGACCAGGATGCCGCAGGTTCGATTCCTGTCACTCCGACCACGTCGAAACACCCCTGTATGGCATCGCTTTTGCTTTGCAAAAGCTCACGCCATGTAGGGGTGTTTCTCCTTTTCCGCAAAAAGGCACGCTCGGCTCGCCTGTTCGGTTGCGGGGCGCCCTCACAACGGCTCGCTGTCGCTACCACCTTTTTGCGGGTTTACGGCTTCGCTTTGGGTATCTATTTTGTCCATACAACACAAAAACCTTTCGAATTGATTTCGGAGGTTTTTTTTGTTGTGGGTAGACAATTTTGGGGGATTATGGTAATCTTACAGTAGAAAGTAAAAGAGAATGCGGGGGATTGTGATGAAACAAATTCGGGGGACAGTGGCGATGCTGCTTGCGGTTGCAATGGTGGCGAGCATGGCGGCTTGCGGTACAACAAAACCGACGTCTGCGACGGCGTCCGTCAGTGATGCGACAGCAGTGAGCAGTACGCCGACACAGGAAGCCGTGCCGCCGGTACAGACGCTTGCGGTAGGCG
>JAVWRA010000056.1:0-12308 GCA_036635095.1 Ruthenibacterium sp.
ATGAAAAATTGTCAATTTCGGCGTCCCAGTCAGACCCGTTGACAGAGTAAAACAATTCGTCATACGCCTCAACGCGGTCGTCACCGATGTCATAGGTATACGAAATGACATAGTTTTGCACACCGGTCAGCATGGTGTCTTCGCTGCCGATGCGAATGGTGTACATTTCGTCTTCAAGATACACTTTGGCGTCGCCGCCCTGCACCGATACATCGCGCAATTTTACTTTATACGACATGGTTTTAAGTCCGTCTGCCGTTTGTTTTTCCACATAGACCATCTCCGGAAAAACACGAAAAATGCCATGCTTCGGCACCAGAAAATCAGCCGTGATATACTCGGTTTGCGTTACGGTGTTGTTTTCGTGCAGCACCGCGTCAACTTCGTAATTTGTGAGGGTGTAGCCTGAAAAACCGGCGGCAGACGCATTTGGCACAAACGCCAGTACGCCGCAAAACACCAGCAGCAGGCAAAGCAGTTTTTTCATAAAGAAAGTTCCCTTTCGCGGTAAGCTAAAATTGCACTTTTACATTGTCGCGTTCAGCGGCGCTTGCCACTTCAAACATAGACGCAGGCGCAAAGCCGCCCATACGGGCAATGATGCTGTCGGGAATCATCTGGCAACTGTTGTTGTAGTTTTTCACCACGGCGTTGTAATATTTGCGCGCATTGGCGATATCTTCCTCGGTTGCACCAAGCTGACGCTGCAAATCGAGAAAGTTTTGGTTTGCTTTTAAATCGGGATAATTTTCGCTGAGGGCGAAAATCTGACGCAGCGCGCCGGAAATCTGGTTTTCGTCTTTCAGACGATCTTCCATGCTTTGCGGTGCAGTGGCGTTGCTGCGGGCGGCAATCACTGCCTCAAGCGTTTCCGCCTCGTGTTTGGCATAGCCTTTGACCGTTTCAACCAAGTTTGGAATGAGGTCAAACCGCTTTTTGAGATAAACATCCATTGTGGCAAAGCCCTCGTGGCATTCGTTGCGCAATTTAATCAATTTGTTGTAAGTGGCAAGCGCCCAAAGACCGACAAGAACGACAAGAGCAAGGATTATCCAAAGTATCATAGTTAAAACCGCCTTTCAAAATATACTGGATTAAGATAGTATATAGTATACCATAAAATAAATAATTTGGCTACTTGCTTTTTAAGCGCAAATACAGTAGGATAGAACACAATACAACTATAAAGAGGAGTGTGCGTATGGGCGCAATCATTAAAAATTATTTGTGGATATTTATTATCGCCATGGTGCCGATTGTCGAGCTGCGCGGTGCGGTGCCGGTTGGCGTTGCTGCCGGATTGCCGCTTGTTCCGGTTTATATCGTGTCTGTTTTGGGCAATATGCTGCCGGTTCCGTTTATTCTTTTGTTCGCAAAAAAAGTGCTGCTTTGGTGCTGTACATGGAATGGCGCACTGGGTCGCTTTTTCGGTAAAATCCATGAAAAAGGCATGAAAGCCGGCGACAAAATGCTGGCGACGGCAGGCAGAGGCATTTATTTTGCGCTGTTTGTTTTTGTGGCAATTCCATTGCCCGGCACAGGCGCATGGACGGGCTGCCTTGCGGCAACACTGCTTGACCTTAAATTTTGGCCCAGTGTAGTTGCCGTTCTCGCGGGTGTGATGACGGCGGGTGTCATTATGGGACTTGGTTCGGCAGGCGTATTCGGAGCCCTCAGCGCAATTCTGTAAGCAACTTTTCCTGCGGAAAATTTTTCCGCAGGATTTTTTTGCATTTTTTTGAAGAACTTGAAGAAATGCACCGTGCTTTGACGTTTCATACACAGAGGGCAGCAAAGGAGTGTGGGGAAGAAAGAATGCCAAATCTTACAACAGAAAAATTCAGTGCAATGGTGGAGCAATACCAGCGCCTTGTGTATACAATCTGCTATCAGTTTGTAAAAGACCACGCACTGGCGGAGGATTTGGCGCAGGAAACCTTTCTTGCGGCGTATACCCATCGCGACGACTGTCCGCCCGACAGCTACAAACCGTGGCTGGCGCGCATTGCTGCCAACAAAGCAAAAGACTACCTCAAATGCGCCTACCGCCGCCACGTTATCGCCACAGAGGACGACGAAATGCCCACCGTTTCGTTTGCACTCGGCACAGTGCCGCTGCCCGAGGATCTCACGATTGAAAAAGACGAAGCAAATGCCATCAGCACGTTGATTTTGGCGCTGAAAGAACCTTATCTGAAAGTTTCGACCCTCTTTTTTTTACAGCAGCGTTCGGTTGAGGAAATCGCCGCACTGCTTGAGCGACCGCCAAAAACAGTACACACGCAGCTTTATCGTGCAAAAATAATGTTGCAGCAACAAATTGAAGGGAGAACACGAGATGGAACTATTTGATACAAGCGGACACTTGACCGACTGTGCATTGCTTGCGGTGCAGGCACAAACGCTTGACGAGATGAATCGGCTTGAAGCCGCCGAGCATTTGAGCTTTTGCGATGACTGTTTGTTGCGCTATACCGCATTGCTCACGGACGACACGCTGCTCACGCCGCAAAATCCGATTGCGCCGCCGGTATGGAGCAGAATCCGCCGCAAAACCATGCAGGTGTTCTTCAACAAATATACAACCGTAGCCGCGGCGGCATCGTTTGCGCTGATTTTATGGAGCGCCGGCGTGTTCACCACATTGACGACCCCGCGTGATTTTTTCCCCAATCAACCCAAAACATTCGCGCAGCCGGTTGGCGCTGCCTTTTCGCTCTCGCAGAAAAGCGACACCATTTGCAGAAACATCAATGATGCGCTGAATGAGGCGGTATCGAGCATTTCACGGCTTGGCGAAAAGCCGGCGACAAACGAAACAAAATAAAAATAGAAACAAATTGACAGATATAGGAGAAATTGATATGAAAAAGAATGGCATTTTCACGTTTTGCTTTGCATTTATTCCCGGTGCGGGTGAGATGTATCTCGGTTATATGAAACGCGGCGTGTCGATTATGGCACTGTTTTGCGCCATTTCCGGCGTGGCAATTGCGCTCAACCTCGGCGTTTTGGCAATTGCACTGCCCGTGCTTTGGGCGTATGCGTTTTTTGATACGTTTAATTTACGGGCGCAAACCGAAGAGCAAGCCGCCCAAAACCCCGACGCTTACTGGATTGATCCCGCCTTTTTCATGGGCGATGATGTGAAAAAACTGTTGGCAAAACGTCATAATTTGATTGGATGGGGACTGATTGCACTTGGCATTTATTCTCTGTACAGCAATCTGATACGCGGCTCTCTGTGGAACTTTTTCTACCAGATTGATTTCACCCTCGGTCTTGCGCTTTTGGGAAATATCCCCACTTTGGTGGTGGCAGGACTGATTATCTGGCTCGGTGTCATGCTGCTGCGCGGTGAAAAAAAGTCAAAAACAAACGCACAGACGGAAGAATATATTGCATTCAAAGGAGATAACACCCATGAGTAACGAACAAAATACGCCGGAAACAGTGTTGGAACCGGCTGCGATAACGCCGCCAAACCCGCCTGTTACACCGCCGCAAGCGCCCGCAAAACCGCCGCGCGTTCGCCGTGTCGGCACCATCACCATGGGCGTGTGTTTGATTTTGACAGGGCTTGCGATTGTAGCCGTTTTCATCATGCCAACGTTTAATATTTCCTTGCTGCTGAAATTGTCGCCGCTTGTTTTGGTGGCGCTTGGCGTAGAAATTCTTGTGGGTAGTATGCGCGGCGAAAAACTGAAATATGATATTTTGTCCATGTTCATGTGCTTTTTGCTGATTTGCGGCGCACTTGCCGCCGCCTGTGTGCCGATGGCAATGCAATATTTCGGGCCGGAACGAGAAGGTGCAGAGAGCAGAATCGGGCAAGAATGGTATGACAATATTTATGCGAATCTTGCGGGAAATGCAGACGTGAGCCGCGTCAATACCGAAGTGTATTTGAACGGCGTGCGCAATCCGGAGGACATGAAAACGCTTGCGGACGTTATCAGCGAAGATTTTTTGCGGATTGACGTAGTATTATCGGGTGCATATGCTGACAAAGATGCCTTTTTGAAAGCATGTGCGCCGATTGTGAAAGCCGTGCGTGCAGGCGGTGCAGAGCCGGACGATGTGAGCATTCATACACCGCACGATAAGGAAGAAATTTCCTATTCGCTCAATTTAGAAGGGCGCTATCAGCTCGAAAAAGACGTGATGACGCAGGCTGACCGTGTGCAAGAAGAACGATATGACGCACAAGACGGCGTTTACTGCACGGCACAAGAACTGGAGCGTCTCAACAACGAACGCGCGGCTGACGCAGCAGCACAAGAAGCCGATAGCGCCGCATAAATTCGAACGTAGCTGCAATTAAAACGCAAGGTTGGTTTGATACTGACTCTTGCGTTTTTTTCTGTAGAATGATACACTTCTTATGATAAAGACGAAAAGAGAAGAGAGGATTTTCCATGCCGGAATCATATACACATCTGCGCATTGCGCGTGCGGCGCTTGTTCTTGCAGATGCAAAAGCCGCGGCGAGCGCCGCTTTTTTGATGGGTGCAAACGGGCCGGACCCGCTGTTTGCCGACCGTGTGCTGCATCAAAATAAAACACAGCCGCTGGCGCCTATCGGCAAACGCATCCACAATGAAAAGTGCGGCGCGTTTTTAACGGAACTGCTATCACAATCAAAAACAACGGTTCAGCGTGATTATGCGCGCGGATTTTTAACGCATTATGCGGCAGACACGATTTTTCATCCATATGTAGCGTCACAAAGCGGCGCAGGCGCTGCGTTTGACAAGCCGGCAGGTCACGGCTTTTGCGAAGCGGCACTCGACACTTATTTTTGCGCGATGGATACCGGACACGGCGGTGTAAGTGTTGACGAAGCAGCACCGAAACTGTCTGCGCCGGAACTTGCCGAAATTGTTGCGCTGCTGCGGCGGTCAATTGCGGCGGTGTATGGCGAAACGCTTTCCGTCACCAATTTATGCAATGCGTTTCACTCATTTCGTGCGGCGCATTGGTTTTTCTATTCGCCGGCGGGCGGCAAGCGGATTTTGGCGGCATTTGCGGAAAATATTATCTTTCACAAGCAAGGATATTTGCGCTGCCACATGACGCCGGCGCCGATGCCGCGCAAGGGGTTTGCCGCAGAATGGACAAATCCGTATACTGCGGTGCGCACAGACGTCGGTCCGAACGGCTTGACCATGCAGGCAGTGCGGCAGTCGGCAAATTTTTTGCGCGTTGCACAGTGCTTTTGGGCGGGAAATGCAAGTGAACAATCCGTTTTAAAATATCTGGGCAACAAGAGCTATACCACCGGTTTGCCGCTTGAAAATGATGCGGAATTGTGATATAATCATATTTTAATATAAAACCGAAAGATAGGGTATTTGCAGTGGATCCGAAACTGACTTTGAGCAAAAAAACATATTACGGATTGGGCATTGTGGCGGCGGCGCTGACGATTTTGGGCGGTTTATGCCTGATGTTCGGCACGTATGCAGCGCTTTTGTACAATATTGCATCGCTTTTAACGGGCGGAATGCTGCTGTTTTTGGCAGCGACGCAGCGCGAGGACAAATTGCGCCGCACCTGCTATTTAATCGCGACGCTTTGCGTGATTGCCGGCATGGTGCCGGGCGTGATCGGAAAAATCGGCGGAGCGCTTGCGTGGCCGGTTTTTGCCATTCCGTATTTCAAACAAACGGAGGAGACGGCAATCATTCACACGGCGTCATTTTTGGTGATTCTGTGCGGCTTGGCACAATTTGTCGGCAGCTTTTTGCCGATGACACGCATGATTGCCGCATGCGTTTCCATTGGCATTGCCGCGGCGCAAGGCATGTTGGTGTGGCTGTTGTTTCACGACAAAGGCAGCATCGCATAAGACTGAAAATCGCGCAGAATGCGCCCGTAAAGCCTGTGATAAAAACAAAAAGAGGGAGAAAGCCTGTGCAATGTTTGAAATCTTTGCTGTGCAGCCTGTTGATTGCTGCACTTTTATGCGGCTGCGGTGCGCAAAGCAGCAGCGTTTCGCCGCAGAGCGATTTTACGGCGATGCCGTCCGCTTCTTCCGCACCGCCGCAGGCGGATATGAACGCGCTCCAATATCGCGCAATCTGGATTAGCTACCTCGAATGGAAATTGTTCGACACCTCCTCACAGGAAGCGTTTACGCAAAGTATCGGCGATGTGTTTGACAAATGTGCCGCCGCGGGACTGAACTGTGTGATTGTGCAGGTGCGTCCGTTTGGCGATGCCATGTACAAAAGCGCACTGTTTCCGTGGAGCCATCTCATCACCGGCACACAGGGAAAAGACCCCGGATTTGACCCGTTTGCCATTATGGTGACCGAGGCGCACAGCCGCAAACTTGCCATTGAAGCGTGGATCAATCCGTATCGTGTGCAGCTCAATGAAAAAACACCGGAAAAACTTGCAAAAGACAATCCGGCGCTGACGCATCCCGAATGGGCGCTCGCAAGCGAAGATGGCTTGTATTACAACCCCGCATTGCCGGAAGTGCAAAAGATGATTGTCGATGGTGCGATGGAAATTGTCAACAATTATGAAGTGGACGGCATCCAGTTTGACGATTATTTTTACCCCACCAAGGATGCCGCGTTTGACTTGGACAGCTATCTTGCACTGGCAAACGGCACAGAGCTTTCGGCATGGCGACGCGAGAATGTCAACACGCTCGTGCGCACGGTTTATGCCGCCATCAAAGCGGCAAAACCGACGGTGCAGTTCGGCATCAGTCCGCAGGGCAATAACGACCAAAACTACAATGCACAGTACAGCGATGTTGCACTTTGGCTGTCAACACCCGGCTATGTTGATTACATCATGCCGCAGATTTATTGGGGTTATGGCTACACGCAGCAAAACGGCTCGAACCGGTTTGCGTTTGAAAACGTGACCAAAGAATGGGCAGATTTGCCGCGTGACGCGTCGGTATCGCTTGCCATCGGACTTGGCGCATACCGCATCGGCGTGGGAGACGGCGGGCAAAACGACCAAAAGCAGTGGGAGAGCGGACACAATCTGGCAGACATGCTTGACACGCTCAGCGCCACAACAGGCGTTGAGGGTTTTGCAATCTATCGCTATGAACAATTGTTTGCCAATGCGGAATTTGGCGCATTGGCAGCGGCAGAAAGCAAAGCTGTCAGTGAAAAATTAAACGCATAAGCTTGCTGTTTCGGCGGCATACTGTCCTATGACATGGATTGTCCATAAGAATTTTGCAGCAATAGACAGGTCTTTTATCATAAAAAACGGCTCATTGCAGCCGTATGCAAATCATGGAGGATAAGAAAATGAAAGTAAAACAAATGGCGCGCGCACTGTCATTCGCCCTTGCGGTCTGCTTTTGCCTGAGCTTGACGGCATGCGGCAAAGAAGAAGAAGAAGCGGTTTCAACGCCGACGGAAACGACAAAACAAATCACAACGACACCCGGCGGCAGCATCACAATGCCGGAGGGCTTTGAAGCGGCGACCGGTGCAAACACCATGGCGACACAGTTCAGCGAAAACTTGATGGCGGGCAATTTGTCGCTTGCGACCTATCGCACCACCGGTTATTTTGTGGCGACGGATTCCGTCACCGTGTCGGTGAATGCAACGCTGACGGACGCGGAGGGCAAAGACGTAAAAACCGCAAAAACACAGGCGGAAATGGCGCTGTGGAAACAGGGCGAAAGCAGTGCGGAATATATTATGACCGTGCATTTTCCGGCGGACGGAACCGACCAAACCTACACGTTTTCGGGACTGCAAAGCGGCGCGCAGTATCGTGTCGGCTTCACCTATACAACCTCTCCGAAATATCGTATGAGCGGCAACTTTAATTTCACCGGCATCACGGCGCAGGGCAGCGACGAAAAAGAAGTTACAGCGGAATAGCGCTACATAGGCGTAAGGAAACAAAAAATGAAGCAAATCAAATCGATACAATGGGTGGCAGTGTTGGCGGGACTTGGCATCACGGCACTCGGCGCCTTTACTGTTTTCAAACCACAGCTTTTGATGAATATTTTGCCAATTTGCATCGGCATTGCGATGCTTTGTCTCGGCACAACGGAAATCATTGCCGGCATCAAGGGCGAATCCATCAATATGCTTGGCACTTCCGGCATTTTGCAAGGTGCCATCGGCATTGCCGTCGGCATGGTGTTTTTGCTCAAACGCGGCATTTCCATTGCTTTTTTCGGCGTGGTGTTGGGTCTTTGGGCAATCATCAGCGGCGCGTTCAGTCTGCGAAAAGCCATTATTTTTCGCAGTGAACCGGAACTGTTTCGCTGCGGCTGTGTGGATAGCGCGCTGAAAATCGGCGTCGGCATTTTGATGCTGCTGCATCCGTTTGGCAGCATGACGGCGTGGACGATGGCAATTGGCGCATTTTTTATCTTCGTGGGTATTTCCGTCATTGTGGGTGTTTTATTTCTCGGTAGATTGTTTAAAAAGTAGAAAATAGGCGGGCGGAGAAAATTTTTCTCCGCCCGTTTTTTGCAATCAAATGCGTAAGATGTTCAAAGAACATTCACAGTAATACGCTTGATTTTTATGCCGAATACTATATAATAATGATAAGAATTGATTACCTTAACGGAAAGAAGGACGTTCTATGGCAGAAATGATGGTGGAAAAGAAAATTCGCTCCGCATTGCCGCTGTATTGCAGCGCGGGCGCGTTTGTATTGGGCGCGCTGATTTTTCCGATGTACCAACTGTGGGGAATCGCGTGTGTTGCAGCAGTTGCGGCGGCAATTTATTTTGTGGCAAACAAGGCGATTCCACCGCGCACCGTGATGGTGCCGGCGCCGTCTACCGTGTATGCCACAGGCGAGGCGTCACTCGACATTGTGCTTTCCAAGGCGGAAAACGACCTCAAAACGCTCGATGCTCTCAATGCGCGCATTCCGGATGCGGCGCTCTCTGCGCAGATTGACCGCATGGAAAAAGCAGGAAAATCCATTTTGGCGCAGGTGGCGAAAGAACCCGCAAAAGCAAAAAGTATTCGCAAATTTGCAGGCTATTATCTGCCGACGTCGGTGAAAATTCTAACGACGTATGCCGATTTATCCGCAAGCGGTGCCGCGGGCGATAATGCACAAAGTTTGATGCGTGATGTGCGTGAAAATGCACAAACCATTGCCACTGCGTTTGAAAGCCAATTGGACGCGCTGTTTGCGGGTGAAGTGCTTGATGTGTCGTCTGACATTACCGTGCTGGACGGCATGGTAAAAGGGGACGGACTGGCACAAAAAGATAAGATACAGACAATCGCAAGCGCAGGAAACACCGGCATTGCAGACATCAAAGATGCACTTGACGGCACAGAAAAAAAGGCGCAGGCGGCAGAAGATGACCTCGCGGCGCTCACGGGAAATGCCGACACGCCCATCACACCGCACTTGACATTATAAAAAACAAAACAAGTTCGAAATAAGAAAGGAAGAACCATTATGCCTGATAACACATTGACTCCCAACACCGCACCGGCATTGACACTGGACACCGCCGCACCGGCAGCGCCGGCACTTTCGCTGGATGCAGCCGACGCCCCCGCACTGACGCTTGACACCACTTCTGCCACACCGGCAGACGCCGCAGTAAAGCAAACGCCGCCTCCCGCAGTGCTTGACGAAAGCTCTTTGTCACCCGAAGAACAAAAAACCGTCAGCGATTTTTCAGAAAAAATCGATTTGACAAATTCCACACAGGTGCTGCAATATGGCGCTTCCAGCCAGAAAAAAGTGGCGGATTTTTCGTCTGCCGCACTGGATAATATCCGCACCAAAGACCTTGGCGAAGTGGGCGGCATGGTGACCGATTTGATTACCGAACTCAAAGGATTTGACGCGTCCACGGAAGCGCCAAAAGGAATTTTCGGCTTTTTCAAAAAAGGTGCCGACCAGCTTGACGCACTGAAAATGCGTTACAGCAAAGCGGAAACCAATGTCGAGCGCATTGAAGGTATGTTGCAGGATCATCAAGTGCAGCTTTTAAAAGACATTGCCATGCTTGACAAAATGTACGAAATGAACCTTGTGTATTTCAAAGAATTGACGATGTACATTCTCGCCGGCAAAAAGAAATTGGCGCAGGTGCGTGCAACATCCTTGCCGCAGCTTGTGGAAAAAGCGAAAAAAAGCAATCTGCCCGAGGACGCACAAGCGGCAAAAGACCTCGATGATTTGTGCAATCGCTTTGAAAAGAAACTGTATGATTTGGAATTGACGCGCAATATTTCGGTGCAGATGTCGCCGCAAATTCGGCTTATTCAAAGCAACGATACCATGATGGCAGAAAAAATTCAGACGTCCATCGTCAACACAATTCCGCTGTGGAAAAGCCAGATGGTGCTTGCACTCGGGCTTGCACATTCACAGGAAGCCATTGACGCACAGCGCGCCGTCACGGATATGACAAATGAGTTGCTGAAAAAGAACGCTGCGGCGCTCAAACAAGGCACCATTGAAGCCGCAAAAGAATCGGAACGCGGCATTGTGGACATCGAAACGCTCACGCAGACGAACCAAAGTCTCATTGAAACACTCGACGAAGTGGTTAAAATTCAGACAGACGGCAAGGCAAAACGTGCAGCGGCAGAGACGGAACTCGGTCGTATTGAGGGCGAGTTGAAAGCAAAACTGCTGAATATCGCGCAGTAAAATACGCGTGTAAAAGGAGAGAACGGCATGAATGACGCAAAACCCACATGGCTTGAAAACCGAAAACTTGCCGTGACGGTGCTTGTTTTTGCAGTGATTTTTTCGGTGCTTGGCATGGGCAGTATGCAGGTAAACCGCATTGGAAATAAAGTGCAGGCGCAGTTTGCCGACATCATAGCAGGCGATTTGACGGTGCGCATTGCCG
Source organism: Ruthenibacterium sp. (assembly GCA_036635095.1). Taxonomy (GTDB): domain Bacteria; phylum Bacillota; class Clostridia; order Oscillospirales; family Ruminococcaceae; genus Ruthenibacterium. The sequence goes on from JAVWRA010000056.1 coordinate 10,850, forward strand.
CCGCCGAGGGCATTGTGGCGGCAGGCGAAAAGGCAGCCGGCGATACGGCGGCATACACGGCGGCACAGGAAGCGGTCAAGGCGCTCAAAGCCGCAGAAGGACCGGCGGCGCAGTATGCAGCAAGTGTGGCGCTCGGCAATAAAATTGAAGCATTGTACGAAAATATTCACGTCATCCGCGGAGAGCCGGAGATAGGCAGTGTGCTGCAAATGCAGCTTTCGGAATTTCGCAGCCGCGGCAATATTATGGAAAGACAAAAAGGAATCTACAACGAAACTGCACGCGCGGCACAGAAAAAGCTGCGCGGTTTTCCCGCAGGAATATTTGCGGCGCTGACGGGTACAAAAGCAGAGCCGTTTGGCGCGTAGCGCTATTCGCAAAATCACAAAACGAGAGATGGAAAGGAAACGTCTATGAAATTGAAAACAAAACAGGCAGTTTCGCTGGCGCTGTCCTTGCTATTGGCAGCGGCGCTGTTTTGCGCACCCGCGTTTGCGGCGTCGAATGGGTCTATGCCAAAAGGCACTGCCTATGTGTCAGATGCCGACAATGTCTTGTCAGAAGCTACCCTCGATATGATTTCCAAGAAAAACAATATTCTGGAGAATAAAAGCGGTGCGCAGATTGCCGTTGCCGTTGTGACGGATACACAGGGATTGTCGCTTGAAAGCTACACCGCAGAGCTGTTTAACGCGTGGCATATTGGTTCAAAAAGCGAAAACAACGGTGTGCTTTTGGTGCTGGACACAAATGCGGAGGACTACCAATGCGTACAGGGGCGCGGGCTTGAAAATCAGTTGCCGACCTCAACGCTCAGCCGGATTTTGCAGCAATATCTGGAGCCTGATTTTGCGGTAGGCAATTACGATGCCGGTGTGCAGAAAACATTCAATGCACTCTATCAGGAACTTGCGAATATTTACGGCATCAGCGCAAATGCAGATGTAGAAAACACCGAAAACCGCAATGATTATTACGGTTATGGTGCGTCAATGCAGCCGGAGGAACGCGGCGGCATCAGCTTTTTCAGCATCGTGATGTTTTTGGTGGTTGTGATTGTCCTCATCAGCATTGTCAGCAGCTTGTCACGCCCGCGGCGGTACGGCAATTATACGGGCGTCAGTTATGGCTATCGCAACCGCCCGATTTACCTTGGCATGTTAGGCAATCCGTTTGGGTACGGCAGATACCGCGGTTATCGCAACACACCGCCACCACCTTTTAACGGCGGCAGCGGCATGGGCGGATTTGGCGGTTTCGGCGGCGGTTCTACACGCGGCGGCGGTGCGGGACGCGGTGGTTTCGGCGGCGGTGGCGGCTTTGGCGGTGGTGGCGGTGGTGGCAGCTTCGGCGGCTTCGGCGGCGGTTCTACACGCGGCGGCGGTGCCGGACGCGGACATTAAAGAGTTTAATAACAGGAAAAAGGCGCACTTTCGAGTGCGCCTTTTTTGGCATTTTC
>JAVWRA010000057.1:0-12290 GCA_036635095.1 Ruthenibacterium sp.
AACCTTTGAGCGGGAAATTGTGTCGCCCACCTTCGACTTTATCGCGGTCAGCACCGACATTGAGGAGTTCGGGCGCAAGCAGCTTTTGAGCCAGAGACAGATTAACAATCTGCAACTGGTGTTTGAGGAGCTGTGTGTGCAAACTCTTCTGCTTCGAGATGCGGAAACGCTTCCCCTGCTGTTTTCCGCTTCGGTTTCCGAGCAAGACGGCTCCTGTGAAGCGACAATTTCCTACGGCGGATCGGATTTCGACCCGTTTACAGCACAGGCAGACGAGCTGCCGGTCAGGATGATTGTCGGTCTTGCCAAGACACATAGCTGGAAAGGCGGAGACGGAAACCAAATTGTCTTAACGCTTTAACAAGCACCATGTACCGATGCGGTGCAAAATTTTGTCGATATATCAATAAGAATCCGTTCAGCACAAAATACTGAACGGATTCTTTATTTTGTTTTTTTCGATATACACATATTTTTTCTCCCCGCGCATAGATTGGTAGTAAAACCATGGAGAGGAAGCTTGTGTCATGAAAGGAAATCCGGAGGAGCGCGCCATCATGCTGGGCGAATACATTACACAAACAAATGCCACCGTGCGCAGCGCGGCAAAAGCATTCGGCGTATCCAAAAGTACCGTACATAAAGACGTCACCGTGCGGCTCAAAAAACAGAATCGCTTGCTTTATAATGCTGTGCGGCAGGTATTGGCGGTCAACAAGGCGCAGCGGCATTTGCGCGGCGGACTTGCCACAAAGCGCAAATATCATCCTGAAACGCAATGATTGCGTCTTTTCATTACTGATTGCTTGGGAAAAGCTTGCAGCTTTGCGCAAAGCGCATTATAATAGGAATATCAAACAAAAGGATGTGTGTGCATGACCGACACCGAAAAAGTCAGCGCCTTTGTAGATGCCAAAAGTGCTGAAACCATTGCGCTGAGCGAAAAAATTTGGAATTTTGCCGAACCGAACTGGCGCGAGACACAAAGCGCAAACGCATCGGCAGACGCGCTGCGCGCGGAGGGGTTTTCCATTGAAACAGCACCTTGCGGCATGAAAGCCGCCTTTGTTGCCACCTATGCAAACGGCGGGCCGACAATCGCTTATTTGGGCGAATATGATGCACTTTCCGGTCTTTCACAAGAAGCCGCCACACCGCATCACGCCCCGATTGCATCACAAAAATTAGGACATGGCTGCGGTCACAACTTACTGGGCGGGGGCAGTTTTGCGGCGGCGGTTGCGCTCAAGGACTACATCCGTGAAACCGGACTTTCTGCCACTGTTCAATTTTTCGGCTGTCCGGCGGAAGAGGACGGCGGCGGCAAAATGTTTTTTGCGCGCGAGGGATATTTTGATTCCGTTGCCGCTGTATTTGCATGGCATCCGGGCAGCGCCAACTATGTTTGCGGACAAGGATGCCTTGCGGTTTCCGGCGTTTTATACAAGTTTAAGGGGCGCACGGCACACGCCGCCTGCACACCGTTTGCGGGGCGCAGTGCGCTGGACGCTGCGGAGCTGATGAGTGTCGGCTGCAACTACTTGCGCGAGCATATTATTCCGGAAGCGCGGCTTCACTATGCTTATCGCGATGTCGGCGGCACCGCACCGAATGTGGTGCAGGAAAACGCCTGCGTCCATTATTTTATCCGCGCGCCGAAAGTGGCACAGATGCTTGCCATCAAAGAGCGCGTTGCGGACGTGGCGCGCGGCGCGGCGTTGATGACAGGCACTTCTCTGACCATGACGGACGTGGACGGGTCTTGTGATTTTATGCCGAATCGTGTGCTGAGCGAGCTTTTGCACGACTGTATGCAGGCGGTCGGTGCGCCGCAATTTGATGCAGACGATTATGCGCTTGCCGCAGAATTTGTACGCACCATCAGCGAAAATGAGCGCAATGATAACCTTGTTGCCGCTTGCAGAGCCACCCATCTGCCGCTCGCTTATTTTAAAGATAAAGTTTTGGACACGTCTGTTCCCGCATTTGTCTATCAACCGAATACTGCGGAAATGGGCAGCACCGATGTGGGCGATGTGAGTTACTGTGTGCCGACGGCACAATGCAATTATGCCACCATGGCACTCGGCACAGGCGGACACACCTGGCAAATGACCGCGCAAAGCAATGCCGGCATCGGTATGAAAGGCATGTTGCAAGCGGCAAAAACATTGGCGCTTGCCGGTGTGCGCGCCGCGCAAAACCCTGCGTTGTTGGCGCAGGCAAAAGCAGAATATGCCGCCGCCTGTCCGGACGGCTACCACTGTCCGATGTCGGCAGATGCTTTGCCGGAACCTGTTTTATAAACAATTGTATTGATACAGAATATTATTCTAAAAGAAGGCGTTCCTATGTGGGCTGTTTATGCTGCTTTATCCGCATTTTTTGCGAGTCTGACTGCTATTTTGGGGAAAATCGGTGTACAGGGCATCAATTCCAATCTCGCCACCGCCATTCGCACAATTTTTGTGCTGATGATGGCGTGGGGCATGGTTTTCATCACGGGCAGCATCGGCGGCATCAAGGACATCGGTTCAAAAAGCATGGTGTTTTTGGCACTTTCCGGCATTGCCACCGGCGCAAGTTGGCTATGCTATTACAAGGCGATGCAGCTCGGACAAGTTGCCAAAGTGGTGACAATCGACAAGTTCAGCCTTGTGCTGACATTTTTACTCGGCGCTCTGTTTTTGGGCGAAAAGCTCAATTTTAAAACCGTACTCGGCGGTGTAATCATCACTATCGGCACTTTGATTGTGGTGTTGTGACGAAAGGAAAACAGCGATGTATGATTGTATTATTGTCGGCGGAGGACCTGCGGGTCTCTCTGCCGGCATCAACCTGAAACAGCGCGGCAAAGAACCGCTTGTTTTAAATCAAGGAATCAGCCTGCTTGAAAAAGCAGAGCGTGTAGACAATTATCTTGGGTTGCCCGCACTTTCCGGCACCGAGATGATGGCGGCGTTCAAGGCACATGCCGCTGCGCTGGGCGTTGCGGTAAAAAGCGCAAAGGCTGCCAATATCATGCCGTTTGACGGACATTTTATGGTCAATGCGGACGGTGATATTTTGGAGAGCCGCACGGTGATTCTTGCGACGGGCGTTGCCAAAGCAAAACCGATTGCGGGCGAGGCGGAGCTGCTCGGACGCGGCGTTTCCTACTGTGCCACCTGCGACGGAATGCTTTACAAAGGGCGCAGCGTTGCGGTTTGGGGTTCGGCAAGCGACGTTGTGCGCGAGGCAAACTTTTTGGCGGAAATCGGCTGTCATGTCACCTTGATTGCCGCAAAAAAGCCGGACAACCTCAGCGATGATATTGCATTTGCCGCCGGCGGTCTGCAAAAAATCGTGGGTGAAAACACGGTTACAGGCGTTATGGCAGGCGGAAATTTGATTGCCGTTGACTGTGTATTCATTCTGCGCAGTGCTTTGCCGCCTGACGCGCTTTTGCCGGGGCTTGTTTTGCAGGACGGCAGCGTTGCTGTAAACGCGCGCTGCGAGACCAATTTACAAGGTGTTTTTGCGGCGGGCGATTTGGCGGGCAAGCCGTTGCAGGTGGCAAAAGCAGTTGGCGACGGACTGGTTGCCGCACTCAGCGCGGCTGAATTTTTAGACAAATAAAGACAGCAGAAAGAGGGTTTTTGATTGAAACGCACAGATTATATTTCATGGGACGAATACTTTATGGGGGTTGCACTGCTCACGGCGCAGCGCAGTAAGGACGATTCCTCACAGGTTGGCGCCTGCATTGTGAGCCGCGAAAACAAAATTTTATCCATGGGTTACAACGGCATGCCAACCGGCTGTTTTGATGACGATATGCCATGGGAACGCGAGGGCGGCGACCCGCTGAAAACAAAATATATGTACGTGTGCCATGCGGAATTGAACGCCATTTTAAACCATGCGTCCGGCACAGGAACACTCAAAGGCGCGCGTGTTTACACCACCTTGTTTCCCTGCAACGAATGCGCCAAAGCCATCATTCAAAGCGGCATCACGCAAATTGTATATTATGAGGACAAATACGCCGACACGCCTTCCGTAAAGGCGAGCAAGCGCATGTTTGACATGGTGGGCATCAGCTATATGCTGTACCAAAAAACAGGACGCGCCGTGACGCTTTCGCTTTAATACCGCATGTAAAACAGAAAACAAAACGAAAAAGACCGCCCGTAAGGGCGGTCTTTGAAGTGATAAAGATTACTCTTCTTCCTTCATTTTGGCGAAGCAGTCGCTGCAGTAAACAGGACGATCTTCACGGGGTTTGAACGGGACTTTGGCTTCTTTGCCGCAAGATGCACACACTGCTGTGTACATTTCACGAGTGCCTCTGCCTGCGTTTTTGCGGGCGTCGCGGCAAGTTTTGCAACGCTGCGGCTCATTTTCAAAGCCACGGCTTGCATAGAATTCCTGTTCACCGGCGGTGAAAACGAATTCGCTGCCACAATCTTTGCATACTAATGTTTTGTCTTCGTACATTTCGGGTATCTCCATTCGGATTATAGTATTTGCCCGCGGAAGGATTCAAACCGACACCTTTGATCTTGGACCAACGCTCTGCATTAAGCTACTTGGGGCATATATTTTAAACGCAACCTTGCGTTTGGAAACTACTTCAGCTTTGCGCGCACACGCTGTAAAGCATTGTCTGTTGCCTTTTCGGAAATAGACAGCCTTTTTGCGATATCCGCGTAGCTTTCACCCGCTAAAAACAGGCGCAGTACCTGCTGTTCAAGAGAAGAAAGCCGCTTTGTGATGCTTTGCATGGCAAGCGCATATTGTTCATTTGCCACGAGTAAATCTTCCGGACCCGGGGCGCTTTCGGTTTCATTGAACGGAACCGAGGTGTTGAGCGGCTTATGCTTTTGGCGTGTTGCCGCCTTTGCCGCAGAACAAATTGCGTTTTGAATACAGACGCCTGCATAGGTTTTGAAATTGGCACCTTTGGATGCGTCGAACGACTCGATGGCACTGAACAGGGCAATAATCCCCTCCTGCACCGCATCCTCAAAATCAAGCCCGGGACATACTGCGCGCGCCGCATACGAGCGCATCGCCGGCATCAATTTGGCAATCAAACCCGCCAAAGCCGGTTCATCGCCACGTTTTGCCTGTTCTATTTCCCATAGGAGAGCTTTATCCTGCATACCTGTTCTCCAAAACCTTTTTAGACTTCTATATTATACAAAACGCAATTTATAAAGTCAAGTTTATTTTTGCAATTTGCATAAAATTTGTACAATAGTTATAGTTTATGCAAATTTATTTGTGCTTATTCCACGTTGTTTTCCGGAATTTCGGGCGTCTCGTCATACTGCACCGTCACATTGCGAATCCATTTGCCGCTGCGAATCCGCACCACCGACAAAAACGCCTTGATGGGCGAATCGAGTTTGAGCGCAACATACACCAGCGGAACCGGCAGTTTCAGCACAAGACCCGTCAAAATACCCATCGGAATACTGACGCACCACAGTGCGCCGCAATCGAACATAAACGCCGTGCGGCCGTCTCCGCCGCCGCGCAAAATGCCCACGATACCTGTTAAATCAATGCCAAGCACAAGCTGCAAAAGCGCCAATACACCGATGACGCTGTATGCCGCCGTGTATGTTTCGGGCGTGATTTTGTAAATGCTCAAAAACGCCGGACGCACAAGCAGCATCAATGCACAGTTGAAAATGCCCATTCCGACGGAATATACAAGCAGCGTATTGGCAACTTTTTGTGCGCGCGCACGGTTGCCCTCGCCGATGGTTTTGCCCGTCAAGACCGCCGCCGCATTGGCAACGCCGATAATGCTGACGAATGTGAGCTGATTGAGAACATTGCCGATGCTGTGTGCCGCCACAAACACCGTGCCGATATGCCCCATAATGATGCTTGTGACGGAGAAGCCGATGCCCCAAAGCAGCTCATTGCCCACAACCGGCAAACTGTGCGTGATATAGCTTTGCACGATATTTTTACAGCGGTGAAAGCAATGTCCGAAATGGAATTTCACCACTTTTTCGTAGCCGTACATGTAAAAAAGCACAAGCAGCAATTCCGAACACCGTGCAAGCACCGTGCCGACTGCCGCGCCGCGCACTTCCAGCCGCGGTGCGCCGAACTTGCCGAAAATGAACATATAGTTGAAAAACACATTGACAAAAAAGCTGACGCCGTAAATGCAGGTGCTGACTTTTACCTGCTCCACACCGCGCAGATTCATCATGTAATTACTGGAGATGCTATAAGGAATATACGAGAGCGCCACAAGCGTCAGATAGCTGACTGCCGCCTGCGCAATGTCCGGCTCTTTCGTGTAAATGCCCATAATTTGCCGCGGAAAAATCAAAACCAATACGGTGAACAGCACACTGACCACCGTAATTACCTGCATGCTGATGCACATGACCTCGCGGATGCTGTCTACATCTTTTTTGCCCCAATACTGTGCAATCAGCACTGCCGCGCCGGACGAAAGCCCGAAACCGAGCGACATCAAGATGGAAAACGGCTGGCCGCCAAGGTTTGCCGCCGAAATTGCAACATCACCGAGACTGCCGAGCATCACGCTGTCCATCACATTGACGCCGAAGCTAATCATATTTTGCAATGCGATGGGAACGGCAATGGTAAGCACTGTTTTTAAAAATCTTTTTTCGAAAATAAAATGCTGTTTGAGAAACGATTGTGTCATGCGATGAAACCTCATCTTTCCGGAAACAGTTCCGCCTATTTTTGTTCGGGCGGCTGTTTCATTGTGAGTGCGATTCGTTTTTTTACAGGGTCAACACTGATTACCCACACGGTAACAATGTCGCCTACTTTTAACATCTCGCTTGGATGGCGAATAAATTTATTGCTGATTTGGCTGACATGCACAAGCCCGTCTTGATGTACGCCGATGTCGATGAATGCGCCGAAATCGATGACATTGCGCACGGTGCCGATGAGCTGCATGCCCGGCTTCAAATCTTTCATATCCATTACGTCCGTGCGCAGCAACGGCTTTGGCAGACTGTCGCGCATGTCGCGGCCCGGACGCAAAATTTCGGCAATCATGTCCTCCAGTGTCGGCACACCGACGCCGACCTCTGCCGCAAGTTTTGTCATGCCGATTTTTTTGGCTTCCTGCTGCAACATTGCCACGGCAGGTGTGCCGATATCCGCAAGTGCAAACCCGCACAGCTTCAAAAGTTTTTCGGCAGCGGCATAGCTTTCGGGATGCACCGCGGTGGCGTCAAGCGGATTTTTCGCGCCCGGCACACGCAAAAAGCCGGCGCACTGTTCAAAGGCTTTCGGCCCGAGTTTCGGCACTTTCAGCAGCTCTTTGCGGCTTTTGAATGCGCCTGCTTCCTCGCGCTGTTTCACGATGTTTTTTGCCGTGGCACTGCTGACGCCCGCCACGCGTGAAAGCAGCGGCGCAGACGCCGTGTTGAGGTCAACACCGACGGTGTTGACGCAGTATTCCACCACGCCGTCGAGTGCGCCCGAAAGCTGCGCCGCCGGCATATCATGCTGATATTGCCCGACACCGACCGCTTTCGGGTCGATTTTCACAAGCTCCGCAAGCGGGTCTTGCAAACGGCGCGCAATCGAAATGGCACTGCGCAGATTGACGTCATATTCCGGAAATTCTTCAGCGGCAAGCTTCGATGCGGAATACACACTTGCGCCGGCTTCCGACACCACCATATAGCTGACCGGCAAGCCGAGTTCGCTGATGACCTCGGCGGCAAAAATTTCAGTTTCCTTACTGGCTGTTCCGTTGCCGATGGCGATAATTTCAACTTTGTGTTTTTGAATCAGCGCTTTCACAATGCGTTTTGCTTCGTCCACACGTTTAAATTCCGGTGTGGGAAACACCACCGCCGTATCCAGCACCTTGCCTGTTGCGTCCACCACGGCGGTTTTGCAACCCATGCGATAACCGGGGTCAAGGCCCAGTGCCACTTTGCCCTTGATGGGCGGTTGCAGCAAAAGCTGCTCTAAGTTTTTACTGAACAGGCGAATGGCACCCTCACACGCTTTGTCTGACAATTCTGTGCGAATTTCGCGCTCCATGCTCGGATGAATCAAACGCGTGAATGCGTCCTCTGCCGCAAGCAGCACCTGTGCGCCGCACAGCGACTGATTTTTCACAAATCGGCTTTGCAAAAAAGCTGTGGCGCGTATGGAATCCACTTCCACACTGACTTTCAAAAAGCCTTCGCGCTCGCCGCGATCCACTGCCAAAACGCGGTGGCTTGCCATTTTTGCGGTGGCTTCGGTGTAATCGTAATATCCGGCATACACGCTGTCGGTATCCTTTTTTGCCGCCTTGCTTTTCAGCATCGCCGCCGTGTGATAATAGCTGCGCAAGGTGGCGCGCAGTGCGGCAGAATCCGACATTTCTTCCGCCAAAATATCCCGCGCACCGGCAAGCGCCGCGTCTGCATCCGCCACTTCGTCCGTGATATAATCCGCTGCCAAAACTGCCGGATCGTCCCCTGTGTTCTGCAACATAATCCGCGCGGCAAGCGGCGACAATCCGCGCGCTTTTGCCATACTTGCACGGGTTTTGCGCTTTGGTTTATACGGTCTGTATAAATCTTCCAGTTCCGCCATTGTTTTTACATTCTGTAAAGCCGTGGCAAGTGCATCGGTCATTGCACCTTGCTCGGTAATGGTGTTTGCAACCGTTTCTTTTTGCTCGTCAAGCTTGCGCAGATAGGCAAGCCGTTCGCCGAGTTCGCGCATGGTTTGGTCGTCCATGCTGCCGGTTGCTTCTTTGCGATAACGCGCGATAAACGGAATGGTATTGCCCTCGTCAATCAGCGCGATGGTTGCGGACACATTGCCGACGGCGAGTTTTAATTCTGCCGCCAGAATGTCTGCATAGTGAATTGCCTCTGTCATTTTTGTTTCTCCGTTCTCGTTTTTTTGCGCCGCCAAATCAAGGCGCAGTAACACAGCCAGATGAAGATTCCGCCGCTTGTGAGATAACCCGCAAGCCGCAAACCCGGCGTGTGATAGGTGAAGATAATTTCGTTTTCGCCTGCATTGCACAGCACGGCACTCATGCCGCCCGACACTTTTTCAATCCGTGTTTCCACGCCGTTGACGGTGGCGGTGAAGCCGGGGTCATACGGCACCGAGAAAAACACAAGATTGTTTTTGGCAAGCGTAATTTCGGCGGTAAAGCCGCTGCCGTCCGCTGTAAAGGCGGTAGATGCCTGTGTGCGGCGGTTCGCGATGTCCCGCTGATAGGCGGTGTAGGATAAGTCGGCGGTGTCTGAAACACGCGTCATATTGCTGCCGTACGTTTGAATTTGCTCGTCGGAAAGACCGATGGCGCGCACCAGTAAATTGGCGCGTGACGCCTCGGCAATCGTCATGAAATCCGTCATGGAGATATATTCGTCATACGCAAAACCCATCGGCAGCTCGTTCTCGTTTTTAAAATACGTGAATGTGTCGTCCTTATGGTCGAACGTCCAACCATACTGATTATTCTCCATGGAAAACGCATCCGCTTCCTTGTTTGTCACCACCGTATAGCGTGTGCTGAGCAAACCGCGCAGCGCATACAAAATCGGCTCCGGCTTACTGGACACATCGCGCTTGACGCCAAACTGCGGATAAAACTCCATGATGGACGGTGTGACAACGCTGTTGAAAAATTGCAGGCATGGCTTTTGTGTCCATAATCCAATGTTATCATAACATTTGTAGCTGTCAATGCGGTAAAAGTCCTCGCCCCAATCAATATTTTGTGCGGCGACATAATCCTGACTGCGATATTCGGCATCGCCGTCCCATTGCGGAAACTTGCCGAGTGAAATATGAATGACCGAATAAAACACCGAAAAGCCGAGTACGGCGGCAAGCAGCATCGGCGCAAGTTTCGCCTTGCTTTTTGCCAAACGCAGCACAAGATAAAAAAGCAAAAGACCGGCAAGGGCAATGCCATACGACAGCCAAAACTGTTTTGGATTGTTGGCAACGCCAAAACTCCACACATCTTCGACTTTTTTCGGAATCAATCCGAACACCGCAAATGCCGCCGTGATGATGGCGACGGTTTTGATGCCGCCGACAACGTCAATGTCGTCACTTTCCAGCGCCTGCATGGTAGCCGCGCACATCAAGAGAATCGGCATGTAGAACCAGCGCGCATAATAGCTTGAATTGAGCGCGTAAAACGCGGAATTAAGCACCGGCACGAACGCCATGAAAAAGCAGGTCCAAAGCACTTTTGTGGCGGCACTTTTTTTGCGTACACGCACATAGGCAAGCACACCCGCGCAGCTCACAACCGGCAGCCACGCCGTCAAGCTTGTGTGTTTGATGACGCCCTCGGTATAAATCGACGGCAGATAGGTGGGATCCGGCGGGAAAAACAGCGAGGTGAAAATGGCAAAATACTGCTGAACGCGATAATACATCAAAAAGCCGAAACCACTGGATAAATCGACCGTGCGCGGGTTATCCTTGAGACAGAGCGCCGCCGGCAACAGCAGCAGACAACCCATCGCAACACCGAGCAAGCTTTCAAATGTCAGCACAGCAAAATGGCGCAGCTTCATTTTATATTCGCCCGAAATCATTTTACAGGCGAAATAAATAAAGAGAAATACAATTTGACCTGCGAAGAAAAAGTAATTATTGAGCAAATTGACGGCGACCATCAGCGGAAAAACGCCGCGCCGTCCCTCATAGACAAATTCATCAAGCGCCCAAAGCAAAAACGGAAACAGCGCGATGCAATCGACAAAATGATTGAAAAACGTGTTGTAAATCGTAAAACCCGACAGCGCATACAGGCATGCCGCCACCACCGCAAAATTGCGGCTTTTGGCATAGCGGCGCAGATAGCAAAACGCGCCAAGCCCCGCCACGCCGAATTTCAGCATAAACATCGGCACCATCGAAAACGGCACCCATGCTTTGGGCAAAAGCGTGGTCAGCCAAAAAAACGGCGAGCCGAGCAGATAAAACGAATAGGAATTGACCGCCGATGTGCCAAGGTCTGTTTCCCAGCTCCACTGCCCCGCGCTGTGCTTCACAAAGTCGTTCATATAGGTGTAGAACGGAATTTGCTGACTGTTGAAATCACCGCAATACTGAAACAGACCCTTGTCCACAATCAAAAAAGGCAGAAAAATAAAAAAAGCAGTCGCGGCACAAAGACAAAACGTCAGCAGATACCCTTTTCCTTGTTTTTTTTCGATAAGACTACTCATATTGTAAAACTCCTGTTATACTATAAAATAAAAGAACCGTTGGAGGTGCTGCTATGAAAAATTTTGCATTTAATGCGCTCATTGCCCGCATGAAATACATCACACGGTGGGGATTGATGCGCGCCGGACGCGCGGAATCGCTGAGTGAACACACGGCGGATACCGCTATTTTGGCGCACACGCTTGCCCTTGTTTCCGTGAAGATTTTCGACACAAACGTGCGTCCGGAAACAATTGCCGTCGCTGCATTATATCACGATGCGAGCGAAATTTTAACCGGCGATATGCCAACACCCGTCAAGTACAAAAACGAAACGCTGCGCAGTGCCTACAAAGCGCTTGAAGCGCAGGCGGCCGATACACTGACGGCATTGCTGCCGGCGGAATTGCAACACGAAATGGGCGGCTATCTGCACGAAAGCGTCCTCACACCGGCGGAGCAAAAACTGCTCAAGGCAGCGGATAGGCTTTCGGCGCTGATTAAATGTATTGATGAAGAACAGAGCGGCAACCGCGAATTTTCAGGCGCAAAAGCGCAGCAAACCGCCGCGCTGAAAGCCATGGAATGCCGCGAAGCCGATTATTTTATGCAGCACATGCTGCCCTGTTATGCCTTGACTTTAGATGAGCTGTCAAAGGCGTGAACACACAATTTGTAAATTGCGCCCGTAGGGAACGGTCTTGCACCGTTCCGCCGTCCTCTTTGATGTTATGCGTTGCCGCCAAACGCGCCGTACGGCGCGAATACGAATGGCTACGCCGTGTTTCTCTTTTGCCACCAAAAGAGAAACCAGAATACCCCTCGGGGCACGCGAAGTGCCGCTGTTCCGCAGGCAGCGGACCCCCGCGCCCCGCAGGGCGAAACCATAGCGGTTCGCAATGTTGCGGCATATCTGCAAACCGCAAATCGGTTCTGTAGGGAGCGACGCCCTCGTCGCTCCGTGTTCGATTTTCAAATTATCTCTGTAGGGAACGGTCTTGCACCCTACGGTACATTGCTTACTTCGTTTCGCCGTCTTTTGTCAGCACCGCAAGCGCTTTTGGCAAAATCTTCCACTCTGCCTGTTCCATCACGCG
>JAVWRA010000058.1:0-12131 GCA_036635095.1 Ruthenibacterium sp.
CTGCCGGCTTAAAAATGCCCACGGCATAAACCTGCACGTTCATCATCGAAATGCTCATGGCATACTGCGTCATCAATTCCGGCTTCAAACCGGTCATTTCAACCACCATGTCATACATGCTTTTTGCTTCGTCCTCTGCCGCGCTGAACGGATTGTGTCCGAGCGCCGCGTCTGCGCCGGTTGTGCCGGACAAAATGGGATAAGATTCGTTGAACTCGTCTGTGCGGGCATCTTTGATAATTTGCACATAATCTTTCTGCGCGGCAGGCTGGCTGCTGCTTGCGGCGGGTTTGGCGCCGCATGCGGCAAGCGACAGCACAAGTGCTGCGGTGAGAATGGCTGTGAAAAGTCGTTTCATAATTTGTTCTCCTTAAAATAATGGCTTTTTGTTTTATTTTGTCTCTGCTTGCGGTTTTTTATGCACAGAGCAACATCCGGACGCACACGCGATTACGATATCATGTTGTGATGCTCCACAGGCATCGACAAAATAATTTGTGTGCTGGTTTGCCCCAACTTTTGAAAACGGTTGATGAGATGTTCCAATTCGTTCATATCCACACAGCTCACCTTGACGATATAGCTGTAGCTGCCGGTGACGTGAAAGCACTGCCGCACGTTTGACAGGCTTTCAATCAGCGTCAAAAAAACCTGTCTATCGGTTGTCGGCACAGAAATGCTGATGAGCGCGTCAATGCGGGTTTTGTTTTTTTCTTCTCCGAATACCACGGTATATCCCGCAATCACGCCTTTTTTTTCAAGCCGCCGAATGCGCTCACTGACGGCGGGACTTGTGAGAGAAACACGCGCGGCAATTTCTTTTACCGTCATACGTGCATCGTCTGAAAGCAGCCGCAAAATCTGTTCGTCCAAATGATCCATTTGAAAGCCCCTTTTTCGCAAATTGTGAATAATTTAAAGTCTTTTCTGCGTTCGTCATAATAAAATAAATCTTACACTTGTATTCAAACCGTTTCGCTTATTATATAATGTTTTTTATGATTTGTAAAGAATAAAATAAAGTAAAAACCACCAAGCACACTTGACTAAAAAAGTAAAGATGATACACTAGGATTGTTCAAAAGATTATATCAAAATTTATATACTTTCCCATCCCCTCTATAAATATCCCCCTGCCGCCAAGCAGGGGGATATTTGCGTTTGAAAGGGATATTTGTTTTGTAAAAAGACGAAATTATACCAGATAAGACGTAAATAAATGCAAATCCATCGTTTTGACAATGCCCTCAAAATACACGCCGTCCTCGCGGTATTCTTCTGTAATAACCGTGCCGCGACAACGCATCGGCGCTGCCGCAGAAAGCTTGTCATACGGCAATAAAATGCTGATTTTACGCACTCTGCTTGCGAGAATGGCATCGATTTTCAAAAGAAGCGCGGCAAGACCGTCGCCTGTTTTTGCGCTTGTGCGAATGGCAGACGTGTCAAACAGCGCGCTGTTTTCCACCTTGTCGCATTTGTTGTAAATGGTAATTTGCGGAATATCATCGCAGCCGAGACCGGCGAGTACCTCGTCTGTCACGGCAAGCTGTGTGGAAGCGTCGCTGTCCGATGCGTCGCACACTTTTAAAATCACATCGGCAAAAGCCGCTTCTTCCAAGGTGCTTTTGAACGCCTGCACAAGTCCGTGCGGCAAACGGCTGACAAAACCGACGGTGTCTACCGCAATGGTGGAAAGTCCGCTCGGCAAAGACAATTTGCGGGCGGTTGGGTCAAGCGTGGCAAAAAGCATGTCGGCTTCCTGTACGGCGGCACCGCACAGCGCATTCAACAAACTGGACTTGCCAACGTTGGTATATCCCACAAGTGCCAAAACAGGCACACCGCTTTTTTCACGCGTTTTGCGTGTTTCGGCGCGGCGTCGTTCCATTTCGGCAAGCCGTTCGGCAAGCGCGTCAATGCGGCGGCGCACATGGCGGCGGTCATATTCAAGTTTGCTTTCGCCGCCGCCGCGCCGCGCACCGCCACCGCCGCCGCCACCGCCGCCCTGTCGGCTCATGCTTGCGCCAAGTCCGGCAAGCCGCGGCAGCCGATAGCGCAGTTCGGCAAGCTCCGTTTGCAGTTTGCCCTCGTTTGTCACGGCACGATGCGCAAAAATTTCGAGAATCAACATCGTGCGGTCAATCACCTGCACTTCTAAAATAGCTTCCAGATTGCGAATCTGGCTGCCGGAAAGTTCCGCGTCAAAGATGGCACATTCTGCCTTTAAATTGAGGCAAAGCATACGCCCTTCCGCAAGTTTCCCCTCGCCGAGATAGGTTGCGTTTTCCGGTACATCGCGGTTTTGCACCACTTCCGCCACGGCTTCCATGCCGTTTGCCTGCGCGAGTGCCGTCAGCTCTGCCATGCTGCGTTCCATGTCATATTCGCCGCAATCCGCGCCGAATAAAATTACTTTTATCGTTTCTTCCTGTGTCATACTGCTCCTTTTACGGCTCTGTTTGTGTCGTATCTTATTACATTATAGTGATTTTATGCCATCGCGTCAAACCTTTTGCTTTTCGAACACGAATATGATATACTATATCCCTGTAAATACGAAAACTTGCACGTGACGAATGCAATACCGGTTGCGACAAACGTGTGAAACGATAAAGGAGATTCAATATGGCAAATACAAATGATGCCGCGCGTGAACGTGCCTTTTTGAGCCGCCGCCGCAAATGGCGACAATTACTGGGTGCTGTTGTATGCGTTTTGGTGGTAATCGGCGCCATCAGCGCCGTGTCTTTCGGCGTAAAAATGGTGGGCAAAGCTTTTGACGATACCGATGAAAAAATAGCGTATGAGGAACGGTTGCTGTATCTGGTTGCGCTGGACCCCGTGCCGTTTGCCACGCTGTCTGACGCCAATCTCAACACGCTGCTCAACGCCGCAATTTGGGAGACCATCGCCGGCTCCAATGCCGATGCGTTTGAACATGACGAGGTGGGTGCGCTGTATTTGCCGACGCTTGACATCGACAAAACCGTCGCCAAATTATACGGACCGGACTTCAAATTCACGTATGAAACATTTGAGGACCGCAGCTTGACCTACACCTATATTCCCGAAAAGCAGGCGTATTTGATTCCCGTGACGAGTGCCATTGCCGACTATATGCCGAAAGTGACGAAAATCAAGCGGGAGGGCGATATCCGCCGCGTGACCGTGGGGTATCTGTCACAGACGGGAACCGGCGGCGAATTTATCGTGAGCGCCAATGTGGAACCGATTAAATATTACGATTATCTGTTCAAAAAAGACGGAAAAGAAACGTATCTGACCGCCATTGTAGACAGCGAAACCAAGGCGGCGACAACCGCCAATTCCGCCGCTTCGGCAGTGCAGCCCGAAAGCATTGACCCGCAGGAGGCGCTGCAAAATGCGCTGTCCGGCAGTGTGCCGGATTCTGTGGCAAGCGCCGCCGCACAAACGCCGACCGCTTCTGTGCCGACCGAATCTGCACCTGCGGCATCTTCCACTGCACCGTAAAACGAATAGAGATACAGAAGGAGAAATCGCAATGATATTTCATTTGACACCTGCCTGTAAAGATTATTTATGGGGCGGCAAAATCTTAAAAACGGATTATCACAAGGTTTTTTCAGGCGATATTTTGGCGGAAAGCTGGGAGCTTTCCTGTCATCCCGATGGCGAAAGCGTGATTGCCGACGGCGCGTGTGCCGGACAAACGCTCAGGCAATGGCTGCGCGAAAATGATGGCGCCGGCACGGCTTGCGCAAAGTTTGCCACCTTTCCGGTGTTGATAAAATTGATTGATGCCGCGAAAGATTTGTCCATTCAAGTGCATCCGAGCGACGCGTATGCCATGGCAAAGGAAGGGCAGTTCGGCAAAACCGAAATGTGGTATATTGTCAGTGCAGAGCCGGGCGCATCGCTGTATTACGGGTTTGAATCCGCGTTGAGCAAAGAAGAATTTCGCGCGGTAATCGAGCAGGATACGCTGTGTGAGCGGCTGCATCAAGTGCCGGTCAAGGCGGGCGATGTGTTTTTCATCGAGTCAGGCACCATTCATGCCATCGGTGCCGGCATTGTGATTGCCGAAATTCAGCAGTCCTCGAATGTCACCTATCGCGTGTACGATTACGGGCGTGTCGGTGCAGACGGAAAACCGCGCGCGCTTCACATTGACAAAGCGTGTGACGTCACCACGCTGACGCCGGCGAAACCGCATGATTTCGGCAGCCATTTGGCAAAATGCACATATTTTACAGTGGATAAATTGACGGTAAACGGCAGCGAAACGCATGTTGCGGACGCAACTTCGTTTCACGCTTTGCTGTGCCTTGACGGACAGGCAACGCTTGTGTGCGGCGATGAAAAACGGACGCTGCAAAAGGGCGAAAGTGTGTTTATTTCCGCCAAAAGCGGCGCGTATACGCTCACGGGCAATGCCGAAATATTGCTCACATATGTTGAAGAAGCGGCGTATCGCATCGGCATTGACCTTGGCGGCACCAATATCAAGGCGGGTGTCGTTGATGAAAACAATCATATTATCGCGAAACATTCAATTCCGACACGCGCAGAGCGCCCATGGCAGGCGGTGGCGGCAGATATGGCAGATGCCGTGAAAGCGGCGCTGCAAAAGGCGAATTTGACGCTTGCAGACTGCACATTTGTCGGTGTCGGCTGTCCCGGCACGGTGGACGCCGCCACGGGGCGTGTGCCGTATTCCAACAATCTTGCGTGGGAAGACGCGGCACTCGGCGAAACACTGGAGCAGGCGCTCTGTCTGCCGGTGCGCGTGTCAAACGATGCCAACTGCGCAGCGCTCGGCGAATTTGTGGCAGGTGCGGCGGCAGATGTCAGCAGTGCCGTGTTGTTGACGCTCGGCACGGGTGTTGGCGGCGGCGTGGTGTTTGACGGAAAAATTTTTGAGGGCGGCCCCGGCGGTGCAGAACTGGGACACACCACCTTAATTGCGGGCGGCGCACCGTGTACCTGCGGGCGCAACGGCTGTCTTGAAGCATATGCCAGTGCCACGGCGCTTGTGCGGGAAGCGCGCAGCGCGGCGGCGGCGCATCCCGAAAGCATCATGAATGCAATGTGTGCGGGTGATTTGGATAAAATGAACGGACGGATTCCGTTTGACGCTGCGCGTGCCGACGATGCCGCCGGCAAAGCGGTGGTGGCGCAATATATCGAGTGGCTGGGCGAGGGCATTGTCAATATGGTCAATATTTTCCGTCCTGAAGTTGTTTTAATCTCAGGCGGCATTTGCGGCGAGGGCGAATATTTGACCGACCCGCTGAATGCTTTTGTGCGGAAATATGCGTTTGCGGGAAAACACGCGCCGATTCCGCCCGTGCTTCGCGCAACGCTCGGCAATGACGCCGGCATTCTCGGCGCTGCAAATTTGAACGAAAAATAAAGTTTCACGGATACAAAAAGGGAACTGCCGCGGCAGTTCCCTTTTCTTTCTCAATCATAAACAGCGGTCATAAGCAACGCGGGCGTGGGTTTCGTCATGGAGATTGTCAAGATAAATCATGCCGCACTGCCGAAAATTGCTTTTTTCCAAAAAACCGCGCATGGGTTTGTTGTCGAGATGCGTGTCGATGCGCAGATAGGATATCCCGCGTTCGGCGCACATTTGTGTTGCAAACGCAAGCAATTCTGCGGCGCAATGTCGGTTGCGATAGGTCGGATGCACGGCGACACGATGCAAAACGCAATAAGGCGCTTCACGCGTCCATGCGCCGTTTTCTATCACGGCATAATTGGGGTCGGCGTCAAACGAAATCATCGTAACGGCGCAAATTTTTTCCGCAAAAACGCCAACATAGCTTCTGCCGCTTTCGATGTCGGCGGCAAGTTGCGCGCGGTTTGGATATCCGTCTTGCCACTGGTCAACGCCGTGTGCGGCAAGTCCCTCTTTGGCAAGTGTGATAATTTCGAGTATCGCAGGCAAATCCTGCGGCACGGCACATCGAATTTTCATGGTAAGTCCTCCCGCAATAAGTTGCCGAGCGCGGCTAAATTTTCGCATACAAAATCTGCTTTGATGGCGCTTTGCGCGGCGTAATCGGCGGCGGAGGTTTCGCCGCACAGCACAAGCGCCGTGGCACAGCCGCTTTGTCCGAGGGCGATATCGGTGTAAAGACGGTCGCCAACCATGCAGACATCTGACACGGCAACGCCAAAATTTTCCGCCGCCGCCTGTGCGATATAGGCGTTGGGTTTGCCGATGACGGCGTCCGGCACACGTCCGGTGCTTGCTTTTACAAACGCAAGCACGGCGCCGATGTCGGGAATCATGCCGCCGTTTGCAACGGGACAATTCAAATCGGGATGCGTTGCCAAAAACGGAATGCCCGCGCGCACCGCGTCACACAGCGCCACCAGTTTTTCATAGGTGAGCGTGGTGTCAAAACCCAACACCACGGCACACGGATTTGCGGCATTGACCGTGTAGCCGGCATCGGTGAACTGCGTCATCAGGCTTTGCGTTCCGATCAAAAGCAGTTCTTTGCCGAAAGAATGCTCCGCAAGATAGCGCAGCATGGCGTCACCGGAGGTGTAAATGGCGGAAAGGTCGGCTTCAATGCCAAGACGCCGCAGCTTTGTGAGATAATCCGATTTGCTTTTGGACGAATTATTGGTCAAAAAAGAAAAAGCGATTTTTCGGTTGCGGCAGAGCTGTAAAAAATCAGCCGCGCCGGGTAAAAGCGTATCATCGAGATAAAATGTGCCGTCCAAATCAAGCAAAAACAGTTGCGTGGTGCTGAGATGTTTCATGGAAATCTCCTTACAAATATGATATACTAATCACAAACGTGCGTATGATATACGATTGATTATATCACAAATGAACGCAGGGAGGAATACCGCGTGAAAGCAAGTATTATTATTCCGAATCTCAACGGTGCCGGTTGGCTTGCCGATTCCATCGAGAGCATTTGGGCGCAGACGGAACAGGATTTTGAGCTGATTGTGGTGGACAATGCCAGCACGGACGAAAGCCTTGCCATCGCACGGAGTTATCGCGGCCATGCGCGGTATACCTTGCTTGAAAATGCACAGAATACCGGATTTTCCGCCGCCGTCAATGCGGGCATTCGCATTGCAAAAGGTGAATTTGTGGCGCTGTTCAACAACGATGCGTTTGCCGAGCCGACATGGCTTGCGGCGCTGCTTGCCGCCGCGGCGGAGGATACGCGCATTTTTGCCGTACAAAGCTTGATGATTCGTCATTTTGAACGTGATATTTGTGACGATGCCGGCGATTATGTCACGCTGTTCGGCTGGGCATGCAAGCGCGGAGACGGCAGAAAATGGACGCGCTATCAAACGCCGCAGCGCATTTTTTCGGCATGTGGCGGCGCAAGCCTTTACCGCAAAAGCATACTCGATGAAATCGGTCTGTTTGACGAGCAGTTTTTCGCCTATTTCGAAGATGTGGATATCAGTTGGCGCGCCAACAGTTTGGGTTGGCAAAACCGCTACTGTCCGGCGGCAAAATGCTATCATATTTGCGGCGCCACGACAGGCGCTGTGCGTTATAATGAATTTAAAAGTGTTCAAAGCGGGCGCAACAGTATTTTGCTGCCGTATAAAAATATGCCGCTGTTGATGCTTTTGCTCAACGCCGTTCCGCTGACGCTCGGCTATCTGCTGAAGATTCTGGTGTTCGGTCTGCGCGGCTTTTGGACGCCGTATCTCAAAGGCGCACGGGAGGCGTTTCGAGCGATGCCGCACATTGAAAAGCCGAAATTTCATCTGCGCAATCTGCCGCATTACTGTCTGATTGAACTGTGGCTGACGGTGGATGTTTTTCGCTATCTTGTGTATCGTGTGCAGCGATTTTTGAAGCTGAAATAGCATAAAATATGGAGAAAGTGTAAAATGTGCAATTTTTCGTTGCAAAACGTAAAAAATTTTGTATAATAGAGACAAGAGAAATCAATCGAATAATCATACATTATAATTTTAAGGAGCGATGAACATGGGATTTTGGGGTAAATTATTTGGTATAGGCGTAGCTGCCACAGCCGCTACCGCCGCCGTAAAAGTAGCGCAGAAATATGAAGAAAACAAAGCGGCGGAAAATGCCGCTGCCGCCGAACAAAATGCAGAACAAAATGCCACGGATTTTACGGAAAATGCCGCAGAATCGACCGGCGCCGATTATGTAAACGATGTTATGAAAGCCGCTACGGACGTATACGACGAAACCGTTACCAAAGTGAAAGACGGCATTACAACGGCTGCCGAAAAAGCCGGTGTCAACACCGAGGAGCTGTCGGGCGCCTTGACAGGTGCGGGCAAAGCGCTTGCAGACGCAGGCAAGGCGGTTGTTTCGGCGGGCAGCACCGTGGTGAATAAAATCACCGAGGATGCGCCGGATTTTATCAACAAGGTCAAAGCGCAGGCAGGCGATGTAATCGACGACGTCAAGGACGGCGCAGACGACCTTGTAAATCAAGTCAAAGATACAGTCGCGGGCGTCACAGAGCCGGCACCGGACGCCGCACCCGCAGAGCCGCAAACACCGCCGACAGACGACACAAACGGCGTGCTGTAGCAAAATTTGTTTTTATTTGAAAAGAATGGCAGGCGGCGATGCAATATCACCGCCTGCTTTTATGCAAAAAAGGAGAGCCGCCATGACCGCCGCCGAACGCCGCATTCAAATACAGAAAATTTTAACAGATGCCACGCAGCCGCTCAGCGCAAGTGCGCTTGCGCAAACGCTCGGCGTCAGCCGTCAACTTGTGGTGGGCGATGTGGCGTTGTTGCGCGCGGGCGGTGTGCCGATTGTTGCAACGCCGCGCGGCTATATGACGGAGCATCCCAAAGAGGACGGCATTTTGTGTACGGTGGCGTGTCGCCATACCGCGGCGCAAATTGCCGATGAACTGTATACGATGGTGGACTGCGGCTGCCGTGTGGTGGACGTTATTGTGGAGCATCCGGTTTATGGACAATTGCTCGGTCAATTGCAAATCAGCAGCCGATACGATGCGGATTTATTCTGTAAAGCGCTTGCCGAAAACGCGGCAGAACCGCTGTGCCGCTTGACGGGCGACATTCATCTGCACACGGTGAGCTGCCCGACACCGGAGCATCAGGCGCGCATGTTGGCGGCGCTTGATGCCAAACAGTATCTTGTAAAAACGCGCTGAAAACAATCAATCTGCACAATAAAATACTCTCTTTGCATGGGGTTTCCGTGTAAAGAGAGTATTTTTGTTTTTCGGTTGACAGGGAAAGACTTTCTGCGTAAAATAAAGATGTCATGACACCTATATAGTCTGCACAAAATGTGAGGGAGTACATAATGAAAAAAAATACCCGTATTCAAAAAATGTGCATTGCGGCGCTGCTTTGCGCCGTTGGCATTCTGATTCCGATGATTTCGCCCGTCAAATTTCAAATCGGGCCGATGAGCTTTACATTGGCAAGCCATGTGGCGCTGTTTATTGCGCTGTTTATCTCGCCGGCGGTTGCGCTGACGGTGGCTGTCGGCACAACTTTGGGTTTTGTGCTTGCCGGTTTTCCGCCGGTTGTGGTGCTGCGCGCGGCAAGCCAGATTGTTTTTGTGATGGTGGGGGCGTATCTGCTTGCAAAAAACCCCAAAATCATGCAGAGTGCGGCGCGTATTTTCGGCTTTGGCGTCGGTTTGGGCGTCATACATGCCGTGTGCGAAGCGCTGGTGGTAACGGCGTTTTATTTCGGCGGCATGGAGATGAGCGGCGGCTTTGTGTACACGGTGCTGGGACTTGTGGGCGTTGGCACATTGGTGCATAGCATGGTGGATTATTATTTGGCATTGCTGATTTGGAAAGCGGTGTCTGCCGTCACAAAAGTGCCGGCAAGTTACACGGCGTAATCGTTTTTTCAGGCAAACAAGGCGAGGGGCGGATTTTATCCGCCCCTATTTGCATTCGACCGCTTTTCTTGCTTTTTGCAATAAAATCGAGTATAATTATAATACTTATTTGCTTGAGATAATGAGGTATAAAATGATTCAAATTTCACCATCAATTCTATCGGCAGACTTTACAAATCTTGGCGCAGATTGTCGCCGCGTGTTGGATGCGGGCGCCGATTTACTGCATATTGACGTAATGGACGGCATTTTTGTGCCGAATATTACCATCGGTATGCCAATTCTTGCGGCGCTCAAAAAAGCGGTGCCGGCGGTGTATGACGTGCATTTGATGATTGTAAATCCGCTGCGTTACGTGTCGGAATTTTGCAGTGCGGGCGCCGATTTGCTGACCTTTCATCTGGAGAGCGACAGCGATGTTGCCGCAACCATTGCCGCCATCAAAAAATGCGGCGTAAAGGTGGGGCTTTCCATCAAACCGGCAACGCCGGCATCGGCGCTGCTGCCGTATCTTGACTTGCTTGACCTCGTTTTGGTGATGAGTGTGGAGCCGGGGTTCGGCGGACAGAAATACAATCCGAATGCCGCTGAAAAAATAGCGGAAATACACAACGAAGCGCTGCGCCGCGGCTTGACGAATTTGAAAATAGAAGTGGACGGCGGCATCAATGCGCAAACTGCCGTGCCGTGCATTCGTGCGGGCGCAGAGATATTGGTTGCAGGCAGTGCCGTGTTCGGCGCACCCGATATGCGCGGTGCAATCACGGCAATTCGCAATGCAAATCATTAGAAAAGAGGCAGATTTATGACCGCAGAACAACCGATTATTGTGCTTGAAAAACATGCGGCGCATGAGAT
This sequence comes from Ruthenibacterium sp., assembly GCA_036635095.1. Lineage (GTDB taxonomy): Bacteria > Bacillota > Clostridia > Oscillospirales > Ruminococcaceae > Ruthenibacterium. The sequence continues at coordinate 10,718 of JAVWRA010000058.1, forward strand.
GAACAGCGATTATATCTGGATGATTTTGCCGCTGCTTGCCATGTCCCTTTATTTTTACGGTTGGCGTCCGCTGGTGGTGTGTGCCGCCGCAATGCTCACCGCCAATTTGTGCGACCGTTTGGTGGCGCTGCTGCGCAATTTGCCGTATGATAAAAGCGAAAACAGCAGCATGGCAATCGCGCTGCTGCTGGTGATGCTGTTTCCGGCGTCTGTGCCGTATCAGATTGTCGTCATCAGCGTGATGGTTGCGGTTTTGGTGGGCAAAGCGGCATTTGGCGGCTATGGCGCCTATCCGTTCAATCCCTCGGCACTCGGCTTTGCCGTTGCTGCCGTCAGTTGGCCGGAGGCGATTTTCCGCTATCCGGTTCCGTTTTCTCCGCTGCCGGTTTTTGCAAATCCCACAGAAGGACTTGTGGAAAGCATCACGCATACGCTGCGCGTGGGCGGAATGCCGAATGTCAGCCTGTTCAATCTGATATTGGGCAATTACGCGGGCGCAATGGGTGCGACTGCGGCACTGGTGCTGGTTGCCTGTGCCATGTATTTGTGGATGCGCAAGCGCATTACGCTGTTTGCGCCGCTCGGCTTTTTGGCGACCTGTGTGGCAATCGCCTTTTTCTTTCCGCGTTTGGGCGGTGTGGGTCTTGCGTGGCCGTGGCTTCATCTGCGCCTGCGCATGACGGCGGTGATGTATGAACTTTTGTCCGGCGCGCTTTTATATGCGGCGGTTTTTCTCGTCAGCGAACCCGTCACCACGCCGAAAAACGAAAAAAGCCGCTTTATTTACGGCATTTTACTCGGCTTTGCCACGATGATGTTCCGCTATTACGGCAGCTATGAAATCGGTGTCTGCTTTGCGATTTTGGGCGTCAACGCCGTGTCCGGCTATTTGGACCGCATCGTGTCAAAGTACACGCATACACGGGGGGTGAGTCGCCTTGAAAAATGAGAATACAAAGCAAACACAGGAAAATAAGGCAGAGATGTTTGAGCGCACGGCGCGCCGTGACCGTATTTTTCTCAACAATCCCGTCATCATGCAGGGACTTGGTTTGGCGCCGCTGATTGTGGCAGACACCAGCCTGAAAAACGCGGTGATGCTCAGTGTCGCGGTGATTTTGCTCTTGATGCCCACGCGTGTGATTGCCGCTACGCTCAGCCGTTTCATTCATTTTCGATTTCGCGGACTTGTATATGCACTCACAAGCGCCTGTGTATATATCGGCGTGTTCTGGGTGATGAACCGGCTGTTTCCGGCGGCGGACATTGCGCTTTTGGGGTTGTATTTGCCGCTTTTGGTGGTGGACCCGATTGTACTCAAGCGTTATGAGCGCCCGCAGCGTGAGCATCTGGACGCCGCGTTTCAAAAAGGCATTATCACGGCGCTCGGCTATGCCCTGACGCTGCTGATTGT
>JAVWRA010000059.1:0-12118 GCA_036635095.1 Ruthenibacterium sp.
GACACCTTTTGCAGATAGCGGTCAATGGCAAACTGATTGCAGGTGCATTGCCGTGTCGGATGCCCGAAATAGCCGCACGGACAGGGATTCATTGCGGCGACAAGCATGATATTGCACGGAAACGTTGCGCTGCCTGCCACGCGGCTGACGGTTACCATGCCGTCCTCGACAGGCTGACGTAGAATTTCAAGCGCGTCACGCTGAAACTCGGGCAACTCGTCCAAAAATAAAACGCCATTGTGTGCAAGACTGATTTCGCCCGGGCGTGGCATGCTGCCGCCGCCGGAAAGACCCGCGGCACTCACGGAATGGTGCGGCGCACGAAAGGGACGGCGATTGAACAACACGCCGCTTTCCGGCGCAATGCCCGCAACGGAATAAATTTTGGTGGTTTCAATGGCTTCCTCTTTGGAAAGCGGCGGCAAAATGCCGGGCAGACGTTTTGCAAGCATCGATTTGCCGGTGCCGGGCGGCCCGATCAGAAGCAGATTGTGACCGCCTGCCGCGGCAATTTCCATGGCACGGCGCGCTTCAAGCTGACCGCGTACGTCGGAAAAGTCAAGTGCGTTTTCGGCGCATCCGGCAACAAATTCTGTCAGCGGCATGGGCGAAATCGGCGCTGTGCCAAGCAGATGCTCCACGGCGTCCCGTGCGGTTATTACAGGATAAACGCAGAGTCCCTCCACAATGGCGGCCTCGGCAGCACAGGCGGCAGGCACAAATAAATGATGAATGCCCGCGCTTTTTGCGCACAGCGCCATCGGCAACACACCGTTTACGCTCTGCACGGCACCATCAAGCGACAAGGCACCGATAAAGGCATAATCCTCCGGCACGGGGCGAATTTGCTCGCTGGCGGCTAAAATCGACAGCAGCACGGGCAAGTCGTACACAGGGCCTGTTTTGCGAATGTCTGCCGGCGCAAGGTTGATGGTGATGCGGCTGACAGGATAGGTGAAGTTTAAGTTCTTGAGCGCGCTGCGTACGCGATCGGTCGCTTCTTTTACGGCGCTGTCCGGCAGACCGACAATCGCAAACTGCGGCAGACCGCCGCTGATATCTGCCTCGACCCGCACGGCAAATCCCTCCAGCGCAAACACGCCCAGACTGTTGACTTTCGCGAACATTTTAACGCCCTCTTTGCAATATAATAATTACAGTATAACTTTTCGGCGCGCGTTGCACAAGTAGCAATTGACAATTGCCGCATAAGGCATTATTATTATAGGTACAAAAGGAAGAGAAAGCGGGTGCAAAAATGGAAAATAAAGAGTACAAACGTTGGCTTTCCACAGAACTTGAGGATAAAGATTTGATGCCTGAGCTGCTCAGCATTCAAGGAATTGACGAGGAAATTGAAGACCGTTTTGCAGTGGAACTGAGCTTTGGCACAGCCGGATTGCGCGGTGTTCTGGGCGCGGGAACGAATCGTATGAATATTTACATGGTGCGCAAGGCGACGCAGGGACTTGCGAATTATTTGAACCAAAGCGGCGGCAAACAGGTTGCCATTTCGTATGACAGCCGCATCAAAAGTGATGTATTTGCAAAAGAAGCGGCACGTGTTTTGGCGGCAAACGGCATCAAGGTTTTCCTTTATCACGAACTGATGCCGGTGCCGGCGCTCAGCTTTGCCACACGTTATTTGCATTGTGATGCCGGCATTATGGTGACGGCAAGCCATAATCCTGCAAAATATAACGGCTATAAGGCGTATGGACCGGACGGTTGCCAAATGACGAGCGAAGCCGCCGATGCCGTGTATGCCGCAATGCTCAAAACAGATGTGTTTGCCGATGTGAAGCTTGTCGATTTTGACGCGGCGCTCGCGAGCGGCGTCATTTCTTATATCGGGCAGGACACGATTGATGCGCTGTATCAAAACATTGAGGCGCAGAGTGTGCGACCGGGTCTGTGCAAAACAGCAGGGTTGAAACTCGTGTATTCGCCGCTCAACGGCAGCGGCAACGTGCCGGTACGCCACGTGCTTGCCGATATCGGCATCACGGACATCACCGTTGTGCCGGAGCAGGAGCATCCGGACGGCAATTTCCCAACCTGCCCGTATCCCAACCCCGAAATTCGTGAAGCTTTGGCGCTCGGACTTGCATTGGCGGAAGAAATCAAAGCCGATTTGATGCTTGCGACTGACCCCGACGCTGACCGCGTGGGCATTGCCGTGCGCGATGCAGACGGCGGCTATCAATTGCTTTCAGGCAATGAAGTGGGCGTATTGCTGCTTGATTATCTTTGCGCCGCGCGCATTGAAAACAAAACGATGCCCGAACATGCCATTATGGTAAAAAGCATTGTTACGACAAATCTTGCCGATGCTGTGGCAGAAAGCTACGGTGTGACCCCTGTCAATGTGTTGACCGGCTTTAAGTATATCGGCGAGCAGATTCACAATCTTGAAGTAAAGGGCGAAGAAAAGCGCTTTATTTTTGGTTTTGAAGAAAGCTACGGATATCTTTCCGGCACGTATGTGCGCGACAAAGATGCGGTTGTCGCAAGTATGCTTATTTGCGAAATGGCTGCATATTATAAATCCGTCGGCTCGTCTATTTTAAAGCGTCTTGCGGAAATTTATCAAAAGTTCGGGCGTTATCTGCACAAAGTGGATTCGTTCGCGTTTGAAGGTCTTTCCGGCATGGACACGATGGCGGGCATCATGACGCACTTGCGCACGGACGGTCTGCAAGAAATTGCCGGCATCAAGGTGGCAAAAGCCGTGGATTATGAAAACGACGACACCGGCTTGCCGAGCGCCAATGTGCTGATTTATCATCTTGAAAATGGCGCAAGCGTTGTTGTGCGTCCCTCCGGCACAGAGCCGAAAATCAAGGTGTATTATTCCACAAAAGGCGCGGATTTGGCAGAGGCGGAAGCCATGCAGCAAAAACTTGCCACCGCAATGCAGCCACTGTTAAAATAGCACTTGCATTTTAAAAATAAGTATGATATGATATTACAGCAATCGTGAATTCTAGCGGTTTATCCGCTTGACCATACGGTAGTGATGGGCTCATATCAAAACATATGGCCCCGAAGTCAAAACCAGAAAGAGGTGAACCGAAATGAAGGAAGGTATCCATCCGAAATACGAGACGGCAACCGTCACATGCGCATGCGGTGAGGTTTTCACAACTCGTTCTACACGCAAAGATATTCACGTGGAAGTATGCTCCAAGTGCCACCCTTTCTATACCGGCAAACAGAAGCTCGTAGATACCGGCGGACGTGTTGATCGTTTCAACAAACGTTTCAATATGAGCAAATAAGCACACAAACCTTGCAAAGGGCGGTTTTCGTAACCGCCCTTTGTTTTTGTTGCAGATGAGGTGATGCGGATGGACAAATACCAAACCATTGCGGGTGATGCGGCGGCGCGCGTTGTCGAAAAAAAGTCGGAGTTTCTGGCGTTTGCCGCGTGTACGGACACCGAGGAACAGGCAATGGCATTTTTGCATGACATCAAGGCGCAGCACCGCACGGCAAGGCATCATGTGTTTGCCTATCGGCTGCATGAGGGCGCAAGGGAGCGATGCTCCGATGACGGAGAGCCGGCAAAAACAGCGGGTTTGCCGGTGCTGAATGCCCTTGTTTGTGCCGAGGTAACCGACTGCACGGTGGTGGTGGTGCGCTATTTTGGCGGCATTTTGCTTGGCACGGGCGGGCTTGTGCGCGCCTATGGCGAAGCGGCAAAAAACTGTCTTGCGGCGGCAAAAAAAGTGTGCATCAGCGCGTGTGTGCGCGGTGTGTGGACGGTGGAATATCCCCTGTATGAAACGGCGATAAAACTGCTTGCGGAAAACGGCGCACAGGTGCAGACGGATGCAATCGAATTTGCCGACACCGTGACGCTGCCGTTTGTGCTGCAAGTGCAAAACAAGCCGCCTTTGCAGGCAATGATACGGACTTTATGTCGCGGGAATGAAAAAATTGTATTTCAAGCGCCGTTTTATGCGCCTTTTTAAAAAAGATTTATTCAAATAAAGGTTTTTTAGCTTTTTTGTCGTATAGAACTTATAACAGCAATTTTTGCCATTTATGTAGAAAGGGTGGTTCGGATGACGGTTCGAGAGCAAACAGAAGCCAATGAGCGCAAAATATTTGTGCCGTATGCAACATTCAGCAGTGAGAGCCGCGGACGTGTTTTACCGGAAATACCGTGTCCGATGCGCGCCTGTTTTCAGCGCGATCGTGACAGAATCATTCACTGCAAGTCATTCAGACGCCTCAAACAGAAAACACAGGTTTTTTTATCTCCCGAGGGAGACCATTACCGCACGAGATTGACCCATACACTGGAAGTCAGCCAGATTGCGCGCACGATTGTGCGGGCGCTGCGGCTCAATGAAGATTTGGCGGAAGCCATTGCGCTCGGGCATGATTTGGGGCATACGCCGTTTGGCCATGCGGGCGAACGTGCGCTCAATACGCTCAATCCGAATGGCTTCAAGCATTATGTGCAGAGTGTGCGCGTGGTGGAAAAGCTTGAAAAAGGCGGACAGGGTTTAAATCTGACATGGGAAGTGCGCAACGGCATTTTGTGCCACACCAAAGATACATGGCCCGGCACACAGGAGGGTTGTGCGGTGCGTTATGCTGACCGCATTGCCTATATCAACCATGATATTGAGGATGCTATTTTTGCCGGAGTGCTGACGGAGGACGATTTGCCGCGCGAGATTACCGCGCTGCTCGGCAGCACAAAATCACAGCGCATCACAACACTGATTGTTGATTTGGTGACGCACAGCGACGAGACGGGGCTGTCGATGTCACCGGAAATTGCCGCTGCATATGAAGCGCTGCATACCTTTATGTACACAACGGTTTATGTGGACAAGGTTGCCAAAAAAGAAGAACTGAAAGTGGAAAGACTGCTGGCGGAACTGTATGAGAGTTTCAGCAGACAGCCGGAAAAGATGCCGCCGTTTTACTGCACAATTGCGCAAAATGAGGGCATCGACCGCGCTGTGACGGATTATATTTCCGGCATGAGCGATGAATTTGCGACGCGTACATTTGAAGAACTTTTCGTGCCGCAAAAATGGCAGAACTGAACCATAAGAGGAAAGGAGCGCTGTAGATGATTCCGCAAGAATATATTTTTGAACTGGTACAGCGCAGCGACATTGTGGATGTCGTACAAAATTATGTGCAACTGCGCCATCGCGGACGCACACACACAGGACTTTGTCCGTTTCACAATGAAAAAACGCCATCCTTTGTCGTGTATCCCGAAACGCAGTCGTTTTATTGTTTCGGATGCGGCGCAGGCGGCGATGTCATCAATTTTGTCAAACGAATCAACAATGTGGATTATATAGAAGCCGTGAAAACGCTTGCGGCGCGCGCCGGCATGACAATGCCGGACGAGGACGACCAAACCGGAAAAATGCGCAGCCGAATTATCTCCATCAACAAAGATACCGCGCGTTTTTTTTATGATTGTCTCAACCAAGACGAGGGCAAAGCGGCACGGCTTTATTGGCGCGGACGCGGTTTGTCGGACGCGACCATCAAACGATTCGGACTCGGCTATGCGCCGGACAGCTTTAACCGTGCGCGTGAACATTTAAAAACACTCGGTTATACGGAGGACGAACTCATCGCCGCCGGTATTATTCGCCGCAGCGACAAAGGCGGCACGTATGATATGTTCCGCAATCGCGTGATGATTCCGATTTTCGATTTGCGCGGCAATGTGATTGCATTCAGCGGACGTGATTTCACAAGTGAAAAACCGCAGCGCAAATATGTAAACAGTCCCGAAACCATCGTATATAAAAAAAGCCGTGTGTTGTTTGCGATGAATCTTGCCAAAAAGAGCGCATCACGCAAATATATTTTATGCGAGGGTAACCTTGACGCCATTTCGATGCACCAAGCCGGTTTTACAACGGCGGTTGCAGGGTGCGGTACGGCGCTCACGCCCGAGCAGGTGAAAATGTTGTCGGAATATGCCGATGAAGTCGTGCTTTGTTATGACTCCGACGAAGCGGGACAAAAAGCGACGGCGCGCGCCATCAGTTTGCTGTCAAATTCGCCGATTAAAGTATCGGTGCTGGCGATTCCTGATGCGAAAGACCCCGATGAATACATCAAAAAATTTGGTGCTGACCGTTTTGCGATGCTCGTCAACGGCTCAAGCAATGCGATTGAATATGCGCTTGCGGGTGCGAAAACAAAATACGATATCACCACGCCGGACGGACGCGTCGGTTACATCAAAGAGGCTGTCAATGTGCTTGCGGGCAGAACAACCGCCACGGAACGCGATGTGTATGCCGGACGGATTGCAGAGGAAATCGACGTCAACAAATCGGCGATTTTGAACCAAATTGAAGCCGCGGTACGCGCAAGGCAAAAGCGCGATGTGAAAGACAGGGAAAAAAGATTGCTGGAAGAAGGCGCCGGCGGACGCATCAATGTGCCATATTCTCAAGGCGGACAAAAGGCACTCGGCGTCGCATTTGCAGAGCAGCAGTTGATTGGCGCAATCCTTAAAAATCCGGCATATCTTGCCATTGCCGCCGCGCGTGTGAAGCCGGAAAACTTTATCAGCGCCGATATGGCAAAGGCGTATGCGGTATTACTTGACAAAGCACAGCATAAAGAATACATTGACCTTGCCGGCATCGGTGAAACGCTGCCGGAGGAAACCATCAGCCTTATCAGCCGCATTTTGGCACAAAACTATGATGTCAGTTTGAGTGAGCAGGACGTCAATCTCTATCTCGAACGCATCGTAAACAGTACCCCCGAGAGCGCCCGCGCGGCAGATAAAACGCCGGATGAACTCGCTGATTATATGCAGACATTGAAACATAAAAAAGCATAGAAATAAATAATAGGGAGAAAACGCTTTATGGCAGACAAAAAAACAGTTATCGCAAACCTGATTGAAACAGGCAAACGCAATACGAAAGTGACCACGAAAGAAATCAACGATGCACTGGAAGAAATCGGTTTCGAAGTAGAGCTGGTAGACCGGCTTTATGAATTGCTTGATTCTAATAATATCGAAATTGTAGATGAGCCGGACGCGGATATTGAAGAATTTACGCTCACGGAGGAAACGGTAGATGTGCTGCAAACAGCGCTGTCTGCGGAGGGTGTCAATATTGATGACCCCGTGAAAGTGTATCTGAAGGAAATCGGACGCGTACCGCTGCTTTCCTCGGAAGAAGAAGTGGACCTTGCCATTAAAATTCAAAACGGCGGGCCGGAAGGCGACAGAGCCAAACAGCGTTTATCGGAAGCCAATCTGCGCCTTGTGGTGTCGATTGCAAAGAGATATGTCGGACGCGGCATGCAGTTTCTTGACTTGATTCAAGAGGGCAATCTCGGCTTGATTAAGGCTGTTGAAAAATTTGACCATACCAAAGGCTTTAAGTTTTCGACTTATGCAACGTGGTGGATTCGGCAGGCGATTACACGCGCAATCGCCGACCAAGCGCGCACCATTCGTATTCCGGTGCATATGGTAGAGACCATCAACAAGGTGAAAAAAGTATCCAGTCAGCTTTTGCACCGCAACGGACATGAGCCGACTGCGGATGAAATTTCGTTGGAACTTGAAATGCCGGTGGACAAAGTACGCGAGATTATGCGTGTGGCACAGGAGCCGGTCAGCTTGGAAACGCCGATTGGCGAAGAAGAAGACAGCCATCTCGGCGATTTTATCCCCGATGAAGACGCGCCGGTGCCGGCAGAAGCCGCCAGTCATACCTTGCTCAAAGAACAGCTTGCCGGTGTGCTGCAAAGCTTGACGCCGCGCGAGGAAAAAGTATTGCGCCTGCGTTTCGGTCTTGAGGACGGACGTCCGCGCACACTCGAAGAAGTGGGCAAAGAGTTTAACGTCACGCGTGAACGCATTCGCCAAATCGAGGCAAAAGCACTGCGCAAACTGCGCCATCCGAGCCGCAGCAAAAAGCTGCGCGATTTTCTCGATTGATTCAGTATACCATTGCTGCAAAGCGAAAGCGGCTGTTTTTTGACAGCATTGATTTTAAATGAAAAGGGGGACGAACCCCCTTTTCAAGCTTTTTCCCCCACACACAAAAGTGATTTTTCAATCTTGCGTGAAAGCCGCGGCATATGCCGCGGCTTTTTGTGCAGAATATGAAAGAAATGTGAATTTTTTTGTGCGGTATTGACAAAGAGGTTGCAGAAGAATAAACTAGTTAAGTAACTTAATTGTTATGTTTGTTAAGCATAATAGACAGGGAGGATTTCTGCATGGAAATACAGTCAAAGCGCGCACTGGAATTGTTTCGTCAGATGGACCGCACACGCAAAGCATGGCATAATATTGCACCGTGTGACGATTTGAGCAAGTCAGAGTTCGGCACATTGATGGTGATTGCACATGGCGGCAAAGCGCCGTTTGTGCGGTCAATGTCGGCAGAGGAAACGCCGTGTGTGATTACACTTTCCACGCTTGCAACCGTGATGGGACAAAGCCTGCCTGCCATCAGCCAGCGTATCACCGCGTTTGAACATCGCGGCTTTGTGGAGCGCGTTGCCGACAAAACCGATCGCCGCGTCAGCGGTGTGCGGCTGACAGACGCGGGATTGGCGCTGATGAAAAAAGCGCAAACGGCGTTTGCCGCGCGTCTGGACGGCGCACTCGGGCATTTGACGGACGAGGAAGTGGATACACTCTTGTGTCTGCTTGCAAAAATGGCAGACGCGCTGGAAATTACAACAAGTACAAAAGCAAGGGAGAATGATTGATGCTACGCTTAAAACGCTATTTAAAACCCTATCTGAATTTATTGGTTTTTGCCATTGCGCTTTTGTTTGGGCAGGCAATGCTTGAGCTTGAACTGCCCAATGTCATGAGCAATATTGTCAACAACGGTATTCAAAAAGGCGGCATTACCGAGGCGGCACCGGTGGCGGTGAGCGACAGCGGTTTTGCCTTGATGACAACCTTTATGTCGGAAGAAGATAAGGCGCTTGCAGAGCAAAACTATGCGCATTCAAACGATGTCGCCGCGCTGCAAAAAAAATATCCGAACGCAAATGAAAATACATGGGTCAACACGGCGACAGATGCGGATACGCTTTTGGCGCTCGACGGCGTGTATGGCCGTGCCTCATATGCCATGATGCAGGTGATGCAAAACTTGATGCAGCAAAGCGGGCAGGAGATGGCGCAAGCCGACACGGCAAGCATTGACATGAGCAAAGTGGAACAGCTTTTGCCGATGTTGCAGCAATTGCCGCCTGATGTGATTCAGGAAGCGATTGCGCTTGCCGCCGCCACACCGGACAGCACAACGGCGCAGACTGCTGCCGTGTTTGTCAAGGGGTTTTATCTGGAGCTTGGTGCAAATACCGACGCAATACAAACGGCGTACATCTGGAAAACAGGGCTTAAAATGCTTTTTCTCTGTGTGCTTGTTTTATTGTGTGCCATCGGCGCAGGCTATTGCCTGTCAAAACTCGGCGCAGGGGTTGCGCGTGATTTGCGGCATGATGTGTTCGCACAGGTCACGCGGTTTACAAGCAATGAGATGGACAAATTCAGCACGGCAAGTCTCATTACACGCACCACCAATGATATCACGCAGATACAGCAGTTTTTAACCATGGGTTTTCGCATGATGTGTTTTGCCCCGATTATGGGCATCGGCGGACTTGTGATGGCGCTTTCTAAATGCGTTTCGATGGCGTGGATTATTGCAATGGCGGTTATTTTCATGTTGGGTGTCATTTTGGTATTGTTTACCGTGGCAATGCCGCGCTTCAAAAAGATGCAGACTTTGATTGATAATCTGAACCTTGTCAGCCGTGAAAATTTATCCGGCATGATGGTCATTCGTGCGTTTGCCACGCAGGATTTTGAGGAAAAACGCTTCGATACCGCCAACCGCGAACTCACAAAAAACACGCTTTTTGTCAACCGTGCCATGACGAGCATGATGCCCGTGATGATGCTTTTGATGAATGCGGTAACGCTGCTTGTTGTGTGGGTGGGCGGTCACCAAATTGCCGCAAGCAATATGCAGGTGGGCGATATGATGGCATTTATGCAGTATGCCATGCAGGTTGTCATGAGCTTTTTGTTCATCAGTATGATGTTTGTGATGGTGCCGCGCGCGAGCGTTTCGGCAGAGCGCATCAGCGATGTATTGGACACCGAAAGCACGGTGAAAGACCCCGAAAATCCGCAGCATTTTGCTTCGCCCCTCCGCGGAACAATCGCATTCAACGATGTGTCGTTCCGCTATGAGGGCGTAGACGAAAACGTGCTTGAACATATTTCCTTTACGGCGAAACAAGGCGAAACAACGGCATTTATCGGCAGTACCGGCAGCGGCAAAAGCACACTGATTAACCTGATACCGCGTTTTTACGATGTCAGCGGCGGCAGCATTACCATGGACGGCATTGACATTCGCGATGTCACACAGCACGAATTGCGCGCACAAATCGGGTATGTGCCGCAAAAAGGAATGCTGTTCAGCGGCGATATCAACTCCAATTTGCGTTACGGCGCAGAACACGCAAGCGAGGACACGCTGCATCATGCCGCCGCAGTGGCACAGGCAAGCGAGTTCATCGACACGCTTGATAACGGCTATGAAACCGCCATCAGTCAAGGCGGCACCAATGTGTCCGGCGGTCAGCGGCAGCGCCTTTCCATCGCGCGCGCACTGGTCAAAAAAGCGCCGGTCTATATTTTTGACGATACGTTCAGCGCACTTGATTTTAAAACCGATGCAAAGCTGCGTGCGGCGCTCAGTGCCGACACCAAAAACGCCACTGTATTGATTGTGGCACAGCGTATTTCCACCATTATGCACGCACAGCAGATTGTGGTGCTGGAGGAAGGGCATATTGCCGGCATCGGTACACATGAAGAATTACTCAAAAACTGCACCGCATATCGCGAAATAGCGCAAAGTCAACTGTCAAAGGAGGAATTGTCATGCCACAAGTAAAAGGAATGGGCGGTCACCGCGGCGCGGGCGGCATGATGCCGGGTGAAAAAGCCAAAAACTTCAAAGGCACGATGAAAAAGCTTATCGCTTATCTCGGCCGCTATCTGCCGGGCATCATTGCCGTGATGGTTTGCGCGGTGGCAAGCTGCATTTTCAGCATTGTCGGCCCTAAAATTCTCGGCAATGCCACCACAAAATTATTCGAGGGTGTTATCGCGCAGCTCACCGGCACAGGCGGCATTGATTTTACCGCCATTGCACAGATTATTCTTTTCCTCGCCTGTCTTTACGTTCTCAGCGCGGCGCTGTCGTATCTGCAAGGCTGGGTTATGACGGGCATTTCCACCAAAATCAGCTACAGTATGCGGCGCGACATCAGCCAAAAAATCAATCGGATGCCGCTTGGCTATTTTGACCGTATTTCGCACGGCGAGGTGCTTTCACGCATCACAAACGACGTCGATACCGTCACGCAAACGCTCAACCAAAGCATGTCGCAAATGGTGACAAGTGTCACAACCGTCATCGGCGTACTTGTGATGATGCTCACCATCAGTCCTGTCATGACACTCGTGGCACTGTGTACGCTGCCGCTGAGTTTTCTTGCCATGACACAGGTTGTCAAACGCAGTCAGCCGCTGTTTCGCAAACAGCAAACCTATCTCGGAGACGCCAACGGTCAGGTGGAGGAAATGTATGGCGGTCATGTGGTGGTACGCGCGTTCAACGGCGAGGAGCGCAGCATCGAAGCGTTCAGCGTCATCAACGACAAGCTCTATCAATCGGCATGGAAAAGCCAGTTTTTCGGCAATATGATGATGCCGCTGATGAATTTTATCGGCAATGTCGGCTATGTGGCAATCTGCATTTTGGGCGGATTTTTAACCCTGAACGGCAGCATCAGCGTGGGTGATATTCAAGCGTTTATTCAGTATGTGCGCAACTTTTCACAGCCGCTGCAACAGATTGCCAACGTGAGCAACGTGCTGCAGCAGACGGCGGCGGCGGCGGAGCGCGTGTTCGCCTTTTTGGACGAGGCAGAGGAAATACCCGATGCCGAAAGCCCGCTCTCGCCCGATTTGATTCATGGCGAGGCGTGCTTTGCGCATGTGCATTTCGGCTATGTGCCGGAAAAAACGATTGTCAACGACTTT
>JAVWRA010000060.1:0-11664 GCA_036635095.1 Ruthenibacterium sp.
CGATGACGGCGAGCGCATTATTCATTATGCCGCCGAATCGGAATTTGACGAAGCCGCCCATATCGCAACCATCATCGGACGCGACTTGCGCAAAGGCGCAAAGTTGCGTGACCACGCGATTTTATACCGCATGAATGCACAGTCAGGCCCGATTGAAACCTATTTTGCCCGCGCGGGCATTCCGTATAAAATCGTGGGCGGGCATCGCTTTTATGACCGCAAGGAAATCAAAGATATGCTTGCGTACATGAGCATAGTGGCAAACCGACAGGACGATTTGCGGCTGAAACGCATCATCAATGAGCCGGCGCGTAAAATCGGCGCAACAACAGTCGATAATATCACAGCGCTTGCGGCAAGCGAGGGCGTTTGTATGCTCGATATTTTACAACATGCACCCGATTATCCGTCGCTTGCGCGCGCCATCAGTAGCCTTGGCAGCTTTTATCATATTTATAATCGTCTGTGCGAAGCATATGATACGATGCCGCTTGATGTATTCACGCGGGAAATCATGAGCATTACCGGTTACAAAGCAATGATTGACGCCGACAAAGAAGAGGGGCAGACACGCCTTGAAAACATCGGTCAGCTTGTGTCCAGTGTGAAAACTTATGCTGACCAGCGCGGCCCTGAGGCAACGCTTTCCGGCTTTTTGGAAGAAGTAGCACTCATCAACGACATTGACGGTTATGACGAAAATGCAGATGTCGTGATTATGATGACAATGCACGCCGCAAAAGGACTTGAATTTGATTATGTGTTCATTGCGGGCATGGAGGAAAGCATTTTTCCGAGCGAGATGAGCAAATATGCCGAGGAGGATCTTGAAGAAGAACGCCGCCTTTGTTATGTGGGTATCACACGCGCGAAAAAAGAACTACACCTTTCCAGTGCAACGACACGGATGTTGTTTGGGCAGACAAAACGCAACCGACCATCGCGTTTTCTTGAAGAAATTGATGCAAGCCTTATAAAAGAAGAAATGAGTGCCGCTGCGTCTCAGGCAAAATCCACGCGTGAACGCTATCAAAGTCAGCAAAACAGTTACGTACAGCACGGCTATACAAGCCAGTCCACCGTGCAGGCAGGCAATGCGGCGGTACACAGTCAGCTTCCGCCGCAAGGACGCGCAAGCTCACTTGTGGCGCGCGGCACAAGTGCCATTCACGCCGGAAGTGCCGTCAGCCCACAGCGTGTGTCGACCGCGTGTGCGCATTCGTTTCAACCAGGCGATAAAGTAGAGCATAAGGTGTTCGGCTACGGTGAAGTTTTGAAAGTAACGCCGGTAGCAGGGGACACAATTGTAGAAATTCAATTTGATACAGCGGGCATTAAAAAGACAATGGCAAATTATGCACCGCTCACACTGGTAGAATAAAAACCAAACATTTGAAAGGAAGCCTGTTTCATGCCGATGAAAGTTGCTTTGCTGACCTATACGCCGGAGCCTGAAAAAATCGTGGCGGCGGCGGCAAAATTATGTTATTCCAATACAAGCATTGACGATTTACTGGCGGGTTTAACACCCGAAAAAGTCAGTGAATTTGTGGAAATGCTCGCGACGATGGGACACGAAAGTCCCACGGAGCATGTGTCGTTTACCTTTGCCATCGAGGGCGTTTCGCGCACATTGCTCGCGCAGATTACGCGACACCGCATTGCGTCATACAGTGTGCAAAGTCAGCGTTATGTGCGGCTTGAAAACTTCAACTACGTAACGCCGCCGGCGGTGACGGACGATGCCGATGCAAGCGCCGCATTTGCACAGGCAATGCAGAGCGAGGGCGAAAATTATCGCCGCATTGCCGCATTGCTCAAAGAGGGGCATATTCGCCGTTTGATGGGCGAGGGACTCGATGAAAAAACGGCGACACGCAAGGCTGAAAAACTTGCCATTGAAGATGCGCGTTTTGTATTGCCGAATGCCTGCGACACCAAAATGATTGTCACCATGAATGCGCGCAGCCTCAATAATTTCTTCCGCCATCGCTGCTGCACACGCGCGCAATGGGAAATTCGTGCGCTTGCCGATGAAATGCTGCGTCTTGTATCTGCCGTTGCACCGAGCCTTTTTGTGCGCAGCGGACCGCCATGTGTGGGCGGAAGCTGCACCGAGGGCAAAATGTCTTGCGGTCGTGCGGCTGAAATGCGCACGAAATATGCAGTGCTGAAAGAGGAGAAATAGAAAACATGGGCAAACTGATTGTACTGGAGGGGCTTGACGGAAGCGGCAAAGCCACACAGACAAAATTACTCTATGAAGCATTGCAAAAAAGCGGCGAAAACGTCATGCAAATTACGTTTCCGAATTACGACAGTCCCTCCAGCGCTCTTGTGAAAATGTATCTTGGCGGCGCGTTTGGCGCTGCGGCGGGGGATGTCAACGCATATGCGGCATCCAGTTTTTATTCGGTTGACCGTTACGCGAGCTACAAAACCATTTGGGGAGACTTTTACAAACAGGGCGGCACGGTAGTGTCTGACCGCTATACCACCTCCAATGCAGTGCATCAATGTTCCAAACTTGCGCCTGCCGAATGGGACGCCTATTTAGACTGGCTGTTTGATCTTGAATATCAACGCATCGGCATTCCAAAACCGGATCTTGTGATTTATCTTGACGTTGCACCCGCGGTATCGCAATCACTGATGAACACGCGGTATCATGGCAACGAAGCGAAAAAAGATATTCATGAAAAGGATGTCGCTTATTTGCAAAAAAGCAGAGAAGCGGCGCAGTATTGTGCCGAAAAACTCCACTGGAAAAAGATTGATTGCTGTGAAAATGGCGTGATGCGCAGCATCGAAGCCATTCATGCAGATGTTTACAATGCTGTGAAGTGAAAATACTTTACAGAGAAAATAATAATTTTCGAGGTGTATTGGATGAGTAGAAGAAGAAAAAGCAGCGGGCCGAATGGCTGTTTGATTGCAGTGATTGTTATTGTGATATTGATTGCCCTCGCAATCGGCGGCGTGTGGATGTGGGCAAATACCGACATCAAAGGCAACCGCGGCGAGCCGGTCAAAGAATCGACGGTTTTGGTGGAAATGGGTTCCGGCCCGCTGACCATCGGCAAGCAGTTGCAGCAAGAGGGCATCATTAAAAACGCACAATTATTCCGTCTGTATATCAAGCAGAAAAAACTGGCGGATACACTGCAATACGGTGAATTTACGCTCTCCTCCGATATGTCGTATGAGGCGTTGATTGCCGCGCTGCAAACGACCAATCAAAACCGTGAAACCGTGCGCGTGACGTTTCCGGAGGGCATTCCGGCGGTGCAGTTTGCACAGCGTATGGAAGAAGCCGGTCTTTGCACGGCAGAGGAATTTCTTGACACCGCGAACACCGGTGATTTCAGTCAGTTTAAATTCTGGGCAAAACGCGATGAAAATCCGAACCAGTTTATGAAGTGCGAGGGATATTTATTCCCCGACACATATGACTTTTTCAAGGATGATACCGTGTATAATATGGTTGCCAAAATTTACGGACAGTTCGACACCGAAATCACCGACGAAATGGATGCGCAGATTGACAGCATGGGTTTTACGCTGTCTGAATTTGTGACGCTTGCGTCGATTGTGCAGGAAGAAGCCGGCGGCGTTGACCATCAGGCAGATGTAGCGGCGGTTTTCCTCAACCGCTTGAAGCCGGATGCGATTGTGTCAAAGCTTGAAAGCAACACCAGCAGTTATATCAAAAACCCTGATGACAACAACTATTTGTTCAATACCGTGGCACAATATTATGGCGGATGGGAAAATATTCCCAAGGAAATCATCGACAGTTATGACACCTATCATAAAGAAGGTCTGCCCGCAGGTCCTATCTCAAACCCCGGCATTGACGCGATGGTCAACACCATCAACTACACCAAAGACAGTCCGTACTATTTCTTTGTCACTGATTTAGCCGGCAAATATTACTTTGGCAAAACCGCTGATGAACATGCCGCAAACTGTGACGCGGCATGGGCGGTTGATGCAGAACTGAAAAAATAATCATATTCAAAACAGGTGCCGTTCGCTTTTGTGGCGGACGGCACCTGCTTTTCACAAGGAGAAATCATGTTCAAAAAACCGGAGGTATTAAGCCCGGCAGGGGATTTAGAGCGGCTGCGATTTGCGGTACGCTATGGTGCAGACGCCGTATATGTGGGCGGTGAAGCGTTTGGTATGCGTACTTCATCTAAAAATTTCACAATAGAACAGCTCTCGGCAGGTGTGAATTTTGCACATGCAAACGGTGCGCGTGTTTATTTGACGCTCAACAGCGTCCCAACCAATGCGGAAATCGCACATTTGCCGGACTATGTACGTCGTGTGCGTGAAACGGGAATTGACGCATTTATTGTGGCGGATCTCGGCGTTTTGGCGATTGTGAAAAAATTTGCACCGGAAATTGAAGTGCATTTTTCAACGCAGGTTGGTATTTCGAATTTTGCGGCGGCGAGTGCTGCATACGATTTGGGCGCAAAACGTGTGGTGCTTGCACGAGAATTATCCATTGAAGATATTGCGGTGATACGCGAAAATACACCGCCGGATTTGGAACTTGAAGCCTTTGTACACGGTGCCATGTGCATGTCTTTTTCAGGACGCTGCCTGCTGTCGCATTATCTGACAGGACGCGATGCAAACCGTGGCGCATGTACACAGCCATGCCGATGGAAATGGCAGCTCTCGGAGGAACACCGTCCGAACCGGCATTTTGACATCGGCGAAAATGAGGATGGCAGTTACATTTTAAATGCCGATGATTTATGCACGGCACCGTTCATCGATTTCATTGTAAAGGCGGGTATTGACAGCCTGAAAATAGAAGGACGCGCCAAAACGTTTTATTATGTTGCCAGTACCACGGCGGCATACCGCGGTGCGGTGGACGCATATCTTGAAAATCCGACAGACTTTGTTTGTCCCGACCGTGTTTTAGACGAGTTGACACGCACGTCACATCGTCATTATTCAACCGGTTTTTATTTTGGCAAAGAGGGCGCGACACAAAGCACCAAAAGCAGCGAATATGTGCGTGATTGGGAACTGATAGGCATTGTAGATGACTGGAACGACGGTATCGCAAGCTGTACCCAACGCGGAAAATTTTCGCTTGGCGATACACTGGAAGCCTTGACGCCTGCCGGTGAGTGCATTGTGTTTACGCCGGAATTTATATGGGATGAAAACAGCGAACTCGTGCAGGCAACGCCCCATGCGAAAATGGCGTTTCGTGTGCCGTGTGCCACTGAACTGCCGCAGGATTCGATTTTGCGGCATAAAATCAATAGAACATAACAACAAAACAGCCTGTCGGTTTTAAAATCGGCAGGCTGTTTGATTTTGAATGCTTATGTCCAAAACGCCAGAAGATTTTCTGCAATTTCCTGTGCGTTTTTAACACGTTTGTAATGCGCCCAGTGCGGCGGAAACAGTGCTTTGTATTCGCCATACGCATAGCGGCTGTCAATGAGAAGCACCATGCCTTTGTCGGTTTCGGTGCGGATAACACGCCCTGCCGCCTGTAAAACTTTGTTCATGCCGGGATATTGATAGGCATATTGAAAGCCCATGCCGAGCGTTTTGGCATAGTAATCGCGCAGCGCATTTTGTTCCGCCCCAATTTGCGGCAGACCGACACCGACAATAATGCTGCCAATCAAACGGTCGCCGGATAAATCGATTCCCTCCGCAAATACACCGCCCAATACGCAAAATCCAACGAGTGTGTCCGCATGATTTGTGTGAAATTGTGCCAGAAATGCGCTGCGTGCCGCCTCATCCATGCCGGCAGTTTGTATCGTCAGTGCAATATCGGGATACAATGCGGCAAAACTTTCCGCCATTTGCTTGAGATAGGCATACGACGGCAGAAAGACAATATAGTGACCGCGTTTCGCCATGACGGCAGCCGCAATCATGGTGCAAACCTGCGGTAAAGTATCGGCGCGGTCATTGTATTTTGTGCTGATGGTGTCGGCACAAAGCAGGCAAAAGTTTTCAGACGGAAACGGACTTGTAAGCTGTGTGCGTTTGGCGTTTTCACCGCCGCCGAGTGTGGTAATAAAATAATCGACAGGGGAGAGCGTTGCGCTGAAAAGAATGCTTGCACGTCCCAGTGCCATCGACGCATCTAAAAACGGCGCCGCATCCAAACACAAAAGTTGCACCGTTACGTCGTTGCCATACAGCGAAACAAGAACGGTGAAATGCGTGTCAAACAGTTCTGCAATGCGCAAAAAAAATCGTGCTTCAAAGTAGAGTTGCAAGACATCGGGCTGCAAAGTATGCGCTTTGTTTTCATCAAGCCATTCCTGTGCAAGCGCCGTGAATTTCAAAATCAGAACGGAAATATCAGGCACACCATCGTCTAAAATCATTTGACGCGTCTCGGCTTCCTCACATTGATGACGCAAATCCACAAAGGCGTTGTTGATTTTGCCAAGCGCCGTCACAAGCTTGCGCGGTGATTTGCCAAAGGCTTTTTTAAGGGTGTAGAACGCGGATTTTGTAACAGAAGCCGAGTACATGCCACGCGCACGGTCTACAAGATTATGCGCTTCATCAATCAAAAAGACAAAGCTGTCTGCGGGTGCAATTTCACGTTTTCCCTGCGGTGCAAAGAAACGCTGTAAGCTGACAACAGGGTCAAACAGATAGTTGTAATCACCGATGATGCAGTCGCAAAACAGCGAAACATCAAGCCCCAGTTCAAACGGACAAAGCGTTTTTTCAGCGGAATAGCAGAGTAAATCTGTCTGTGCAAAAGTGTCATGCGTCTGTAAAAAATCATACAAAGCATCATTGAGGCGGTCATAATATCCGTTCGCATACGGACAGGCTTCCGGAATGCAGTTGCGTATTTCGAGTGGACATATTTTATCTTTTGCCGTGAGGGTGACTGTTTTAAAATGCAGCGAATCCGTGCTGTTTTCCCGCATAGCGGCAATGGCATCTTCCGCAGCCTGCCTTGTGCTGGTTTTTGCGGTCAGGTAAAAAAGATGCGCGCCATATCCCTCGCCCATCGCTTTGACGGCGGGGAAAAGCGTGGAAATGGTTTTGCCGATGCCGGTAGGCGCACCGGCAAACAATCTGCCGCCGCTTACAATGGTCTTATAAACCGCACCCGCAAGCCGATATTGTCCCGCACGATAATCGCTGAACGGAAAAGAAAGCGCCTGCAAAGAAGTGTTGCGCAAAGTGCGCCATGCGGCAGCCATTTTTGCCCATCGCGTGTAGAGATGCAGCGTATCGCACAGAAACTGTTCGAGCGCTTCTGCCGTGAAAACGCGCCGATGCCGAATCACTTCATCGGTGTCAATTTGGTAGTAGGTGAGCTGCACCGTGATGGCAGGCAGCGTATAATCGGCACAGTAAAAAGCGGCATAGCATTTCGCCTGCGCCCAGTGCAGCGCATTGAAATCAGCCGTCAGACGTTCGACAGGTGCGTCGGTAGTCTTGATTTCATCAATCACAATGCCGCCTTTTTCCGCAATCACACCATCGGCGCGTCCGTCCAAATGATATTCGATAGCATCGACAACGCGTGTGGCTTTCATGCTTACTTCGGGCGTGTAAGTTTCGCCGGCGGCTTTTTGCAGTTTACGGTGAATCCGGCTGCCTTCCAGCGCACGTTCCGTTCCGGAAAACCGACTGTCAATACTGCCGCTGCGCAGCACAAATTCAATCAGTCCGCGCACAGAAAGCGTCACAATCTGCATAAAAAACTCACTTCCTTTGCGCAAAGCGCTCGATTACAGTGTCAGCAAACAATTCATTTTCCGCACCGCATCGGCATCAATTTTGCAGATTTTACGGTCGTAGGTCAGCAAACCGTTCACTTCGCCTTCCACGTCGCTCAATTGCGTGTAAACGACAGCGCACAGTCCTTTTTTCAGCAAAGGCAGCACCTGCTTTTCGTGCAGTTGCACATAGGCTTTTGTCAATGCCGCCTTTGAATGATACATGCGGTAACCGAAACTCTTTTTCTCGTTCCAGACATGAGCGGTGCAGGGATAGCTGTAGCCGCCATATTCGCTCACGACAAACGCGCGGCGCTGTTCCGGCTCTTGTGCGGGAATGGGCAGAATATATTTGTGAATACTGTGCAAATCACCGCCGCCCTGATCGTGCCAACCGCTCGCTTCATCAACAAGGCGCGTTGTGTCAATACTGCGCACAAGACCGGTGATTCTTTTTGCGTCAAATTGTCCCCATCCCTCATTAAACGGAACCCAAACACACAGGGATGTAACAAAATACAGCGCATCCATCATGCTGCGCAGTTCTGCAACAAAGGCATTTCGTGCGGTTTCACTTTCACAATGAAAGCGCTTATAATCGTGGTCGTCCACATGCGTCGCGCCAAGATTCGGCAGCACGGCAGCCAAAAAATCACCCGGATAGGTGGTACTCGGCATGTCTTGCCACACAAGAATGCCCATGCAGTCACAATGATAATACCAACGTGCCGGCTCTACTTTTACATGTTTGCGCAAAAGATTGAAACCGAGGCTTTTCGCAAACGCAATGTCGGAACGCATTGCTTCGTCCGTGGGTGCCGTGTATAAACCATCCGGCCAATAACCTTGGTCGAGCAGTCCTTTTTGGAAGTATGGTTTGCCGTTGAGACAGATGCGCTGCATACCGGCGTCGTCCGGCTCAAGCGAAAATGTGCGCAAACCGAAATAGCTTTCCACACGGTCAGTCATGCGTCCGGAATGTGTCATTGTGACGACAACGCGGTATAAAAAAGGCGTTTCGGGCGTCCAAAGTCTCGGCGTTTCAAACGTGATGGATTCCTCGCTGTTTGCCATGAGCGTGGCGGCATATACGATGTCGTCGCCGTCAAATATTTCAAGAATCACATTGCCCGCACCGGCGCAAATCGGCTCAAACGTGATGCCGGTCAAACTGGGTGTAATACGTAGCGCATGAATATGATTTTCGCAAATTTGTTCCACCCAAACAGTCTGCCAAATGCCCGTGACAGCGGTGTACCAGATGCCTTTCGGCTGTAACGATTGTTTGCCGCGCGGACGGTGACCATGGTCGGTGCGGTCGGTGACACAGACGAGCAACTCATTGTCCTTTTCTTGAATATACGCGGATAAATTGATGCTGAACGGCGTATATCCGCCGGAATGCGCGCCTGCTTTTTTGCCGTTGATGAAAATTTTACAAGCATAATCCACTGCGCCGAATTGCAAAATCGTCTGCTTTTGCACGTCAAAATTTTGCATGGAAAAGGTGCAGCGATACCACAATTTCTGTCCGGGCATCACACTTTTTTGTATGCCGGAGAGTGCGCTTTCCACAGCAAACGGCACAAGGATTTTGCCTTGCCAAACGCCGGGCGGAACATCGCTGTCCGTGATGGCATAATCCCATAATCCGTTTAAATTCTGCCATGCACCGCGTTGCAGTTGCGGGCGCGGATATTCGGGCAAAGGCGGCATTTGCGGCACAAACGCAGTGTGTAAAGTTGACATGAAAACCACCAACTTTTCTAAAAGATTTGATACTGTAAGCATACCACGCAAAGCATGTGGAAACAAGAGCGTTTCGCGGACTCAAAAACACCGTATACGGCTGATGCGCCGCATACGGTGT
The DNA here is from genome assembly GCA_036635095.1 of Ruthenibacterium sp. Lineage (GTDB taxonomy): Bacteria > Bacillota > Clostridia > Oscillospirales > Ruminococcaceae > Ruthenibacterium. Next base: position 9,619 of record JAVWRA010000060.1, read on the forward strand.
TTTGGGTTACAAGATATTAATAGCGCACAAAATCACCCAGCTCATTTGCGTCGGTAAAACCGGCTGCAAAAGCTTTGGCGCGCAGTGCGGCATACAGCTCCGCATATGTCGCCTGTATGTATGGCTCCACAAAAAGAACGCCGATGCCAAAAGCGAGTACGCCGAGCATCATCCAGCCGATAAACGATAAAGCTAAAACGAAAATAGCGCCTTTTTCACCATTGGTCATCTGACGGCTGAGTTCAAATGCGCGTGTGGCAGATATGCCGGGATTTTCAGATAAAATATAGGGAACTGCCGTGTATTCGAGCGATTTGATGATGCCGGGAATCAAAAACAACAGGCTCCACAAAAAGATATACACACTGCGCATAAAAATAATCTTGACGACATTCCAGTAATCGGGCGACCCGAACACGGAAAACAAAGAAGAAAACGGTGCATTGCCAACGCGACTTTCCATAAAATAACGGTTGTAACCGACTTCAACAGCACCGGAAATGAAAAATGAAAAAGCGACTGCGGCGGCAAAAGCGATGAGTGTAAAACCGAGGAATAAAAAGCCGTATTCTTCCCACAGCTGCGTATAAATGGGATCTTGCGACTGAGCTGTCTGTGTGCTGGTACCGCTGACCGTAACAGCACTGCTCAGAAAAAAGCTAGCGACAATACACACGAGAAAAGATCTCCAATAGTGATGCCTCAAAACGATTTTTGCGTTTGATTTCAGCAAAGAACGAGTCCACATAGAAATACCTCCATGTCGTTTATAATATTCAAAGGTTATATTATATTATACTGTTTTATCCATCAACAGTCAAACGTATTTTTGTGCTTGCATCCGGCGATGTTTTTTGATAAAATGGTGCAATGGAAATGAGTGTGTGCGATGAATGGAATCATAGCGGTTTTACTGTGCTTTGCTCTATTGGGCGTGGCAGACAAAATATGTGGCGGTCGGTTTGGCGTTGCGGAATCGTTTGATCGCGGATTGACGACAATGGGACCGCTGTGTCTTTCGATGGCAGGCATTTATTGTATTGCCGTCACGGCACTCAGCGAAAATCCGGAAATCATTGCCGCAATCGGCAGGGTGCTGCCGTTTGATGCGTCGCTGCTTGCCGGTGCGCTTTTGGCACCGGATTTGGGCGGTTATGCCATTGCCGTGCAAATGGCGGCAAGTGTGCCAATCGGACAGTATACCGGCGTTCTTGTCGCATCAACGCTCGGCGGCTTGATTAGCTTTGTGCTGCCTGTTTCACTGGGCAGTTTGCGTGAACATGAAATCATGGGTTTCATGCAGGGCGTTTTATGGGGCATCATTGCTTTGCCGACGGGACTTGCGGCAGGCGGACTTTTGCTTGCGATGCCGCCGCTTACTTTGTGGGAAAATTTGTGGCCGGTGCTGCTGCTGTGCATCGTGCTTTGTGCCGCACTGCACCGAATACCGCGCGGCTGTATCGCCGCATTGACACTTCTGGGGAAACTCGTGTGTGTATTGGGTGCTGTTTTGTTCTGCATTGTTGCTGCCGGTGTTTTTGTGCCGATGTGGCATTTTGTACCGGACGCTCTTTTTGCGGAAGTGTTGACAATTGTGTTTAAAATCACGGTGGTGGTGTGCGGCGCAATGGTGGCAAGTCAGCTTTTGCTGGCACATTGCGGCAAATGGATTGGTGCGGCTGCACGAAAACTGGGCATCAATGATTATGCCGTACTCGGGCTTTTGATGAGCCTTGTCACCAGCATTTCCATGCTGCCGCTCTATGCGAAAATGGACGTACGCGGCAAGGTGATGAATGCGGCGTTCACGGTCAGTGGGGCATTTGTGTTTGGCGGTCAGCTTGCATTTGTATCGAGTGTCAGCACGGAAAAATCGGTTTTCGCTTATCTTGTCTGTAAGCTGACAGGCGGAATTATCGCCGTGCTGTTGGCAGCGAAATTCACAAAAAACAGCGCTTGTACAATAGAATAAAAAAACAAAATCGCCTGTAAACCAAAATGTTTACAGGCGATTTTATGTGGTGGAGACGGAGAGGATCGAACTCT
>JAVWRA010000061.1:0-11618 GCA_036635095.1 Ruthenibacterium sp.
GTTCTGGTACAGAAGAAAAAATTATTGGTATTCATGGCATTGGGTATGGAATGGATGAAATCCTGCAAGGTTTTGCTGTTGCACTGAAAATGGGTGCCACCAAAAAAGACTTTGACGATACGGTCGCCATACACCCCACTTCAGCGGAAGAATTCGTCACCATGCGTTAGTTGATCTTGAGTCATAATATGACTGATTTTATATCGCTGATTCTAGGTACTTTAAATGGTTTCGAACAATTTCGGTTTTGTCTTCAGTCCAATTTAGCACCTAAATCAGATGTACCTTTTACATCATGCAGTGTTCTAGTCTTTATTATAAATTTAACTGGTTTTCTATTGTTATCATGATCAGTTAGCATTGTATCCGTCATAGCGAGCAGTCAATTCAGTTTGGGAGTTGAATTTTACTGCTCGCTATTTTTAAACAACTGGCGCTTTTGCGTCCGACACCCGGCAGCGATAAAAGCGCGTCCATCGCCTGCGGCACATGACCGTCAAAGGTGGTTAAAAGCATATTTGCCATACCTGCAAGGTCACGCGCTTTGCTTTTGCCAAGTCCGCACGGACGCACAATCGCTTCGATGGCGTCCGGTCCGGCGGCGGCAAGCGCTGCAAGCGTCGGATATTTCTCAAAAAGCGTTGCGGTTACAATATTCACCCGTGCATCGGTACACTGTGCCGAAAGACGCACGGCAACCAAAAGCTGCCATGCGTCATCATAACGCAAAGAGCAGTCCGCAAGCGGATATTCGGCTTTCAAGCGATTGACAATCGCGAGGGCATCTTGTTTTGTACGCAAAAAAACACTCCGTTTCTGATGAATTTGCTATTTTTTAAATACTGAATAAATAATGACAGACATTATTTACTAAATATAGCACAAAGCACAATTGTACACAACTGTATTTTGGTATATAATAAAACATGTCGATTGGAAACCGCAATATATAGCAATTATGGGAGGTACTTATGTACAAAGAAATGCTGGATACCATTGGCTTTGTAGCCAAATATGACGCTGAAGTCGGCGAAGCAATGGAAAAAGAACTCAAACGTCAGCAGGGCAATATTGAACTGATTGCATCAGAAAACATCGTTTCACCCGCAGTGATGGCTGCGATGGGTACGGTACTCACCAATAAATACGCCGAGGGTTATCCGGCACACCGCTATTATGGCGGCTGCCAATGTGTGGACGTTGTGGAAAATATCGCGCGTGATCGTGCCTGTAAACTGTTTGGTGCAGAACATGCCAATGTACAGCCGCATACGGGCGCACAGGCGAATTTGGCAGTTTATTTTGCACTGTTGAACCTTGGCGACACGGTGTTGGGCATGGATTTGTCAAACGGCGGACATCTGACGCATGGCAGCCCTGTCAATATGAGCGGCAAAAACTATCATTTTGTGGCATATGGTGTGGACGAAAACGGATATCTTGATTATGCCGATTTAGAGAAAAAAGCAAAAGAAAATCATCCCAAAATGATTGTTGCCGGTGCATCGGCATATGCGCGCACGATTGATTTTGAGCGCATTTCGAAAATTGCCAAAGATGTAGACGCATTGTTTATGGTTGATATGGCGCATATTGCCGGACTTGTGGCGGCAGGTTTGCATCCAAACCCCGTGCCGTATGCCGATGTTGTGACCACGACAACGCATAAAACCTTGCGCGGCCCGCGCGGCGGCATGATTTTATGCAAAGAACAATACGCAAAAGCCATTGATAAATCCATTTTCCCCGGCACACAGGGCGGCCCGCTTGAGCATGTGATTGCCGCGAAAGCCGTGTGCTTCGGCGAGGCGCTGAAACCGGAATTTAAAGCCTATCAGCAGGGGATTGTCGACAATGCAAAGGCATTGGCAAACGCCTTGCAGGAGCATCATCTTGCACTGGTGTCGGGCGGAACCGACAACCACCTCATGACAGTGGATTTGCGCGGAACAGATGTGACGGGCAAAGAGCTTGAGCATCGGCTGGACGAAGTGAGCATCACTGCCAACAAAAACACGGTGCCGAATGACCCGCAGTCGCCGTTTATCACGTCCGGTTTGCGCATCGGCACACCCGCCATCACCACACGCGGCATGGTGCCGGCAGATATGGCTGTGATTGCCGAGTGCATCGCAAATTGCGTGTTTGACTTTGAAGCCAAAAAAGAAGAAACGCGCACAAAAGTGGCTGCGTTGACCGCACGTTATCCGCTTTACGAATAATTTTTTTACGCCCCTGACTATAAATCGGGGGCGTATTACGTTATAATAAAGATATGACGATAGAGTAAGAAGAAAAAGGAGCGTTTTACGATGGCTTTTATTGATTGTGCAATCGCAAGCCAAGTGCTTGATACCAAGGTGAATGTTAAACTTTATTTTCCGACCGATTTGCCTGCTGCTGTCGGCAATACCGTGAACGGCGTTTTGACGCTTTTACACGGTCATGCCGGTTGCGGCGCCGACTGGATGGAAATGACTGCCGCCTCGCGGTATGCCAACGACAACGGATTTGTGCTGATTGCACCCTCGTGCGGAAATTCGTTCTATCACGATATGGCATATGGCGGCGCATGGAAAACGTTTGTGACCGAAGAAATGCCGAAAGCACTCGGAAAAATATTTCATCTGCCGCGTGAACGTGAAAAAAACTATATTGCGGGGCTTTCAATGGGCGGTTATGGCGCATTGTATCTCGCCATGAGCCGACCGGATTTATATGCGGGGTGCGCCTCGTTTTCAGGTGCTGTAGATGTGGGCATGATGCTCAATGCCGCAAAAGACAGCGATGTGGCAAGCAGTTTTATTCCGGTATTGGGACAGGATTTGACGCTGAAGCCGGAGGACAATCTTCTGTGCCTTGTGCAAAAAATTGCCGCATTGCCGCCGCAGCAGCAGCCGAAAATTTTACTGACAAACGGTTTGCAGGATATTGTGCCGTATCAAATCAAAGCGCAGAACGACGCACTGCATGCCGTGTGCCGAGAATTGCCCCTTGCACAGTATCTTCGCATGGAATGGAACGGAGTACACGAATGGAATTTCTGGGACAGAAGCCTTGTGTATGCGTTTGATTATTTTCTTGACAACAAATACGCCGCACGCAAAATAGACGACTGGCGTACAGAGATGCTCGTGCAATCCGTGGATCTTTTTTAGAATAGGAGAAAAAATATGTTTCAGCCTCTTGCCGACAGGCTTCGACCGCAAACACTCGGCGAAGTGTGCGGTCAACAGCATTTGCTCGGCGAAAATCAAGTGTTCCGCAAAACGGTGGAGAGCGGACGGATTCCCAATATGATTTTTTACGGCCCGTCCGGTGTCGGAAAAACAACGGTAGCACGTATTATTGCACAGGGGAGCGGAATGCGTCTGCACCGACTGAACGGAACAAGTGCCGGCACGGCGGACATCAAAACCGTTTTGAGCGAAATCGGAACACTGCAAAGTCAAAACGGCATTCTGCTGTATCTCGATGAAATTCAATATCTGAATAAGAAGCAGCAGCAAAGTTTGCTGGAATGTATTGAGGACGGCTCGGTGACGCTGATTGCGTCTACCACGGAAAATCCGTATTTTTACATTTATAATGCACTGCTTTCCCGCGCGACGGTGTTTGAATTTAAAGCACTCACACCGGCGGATATTTTGCAGGGTTTACACAACGCACTTGTGAAAATCGAACAGCAGGACTGCATCAAAATCGAGGCGGAACCGGCGGCGCTGACACTGCTTTCCACAGCCTGCGGCGGCGATATGCGCAAAGCACTCGGCAGTCTTGAATTTGCCGTTGCCGCCGCAAAGGCGCAGGACGGCGCAAAAACATTGACGCTTGCCATGGTGCAGCAGGTGGCGCAGCGTTCCAGCCAGCATTATGACAAAAGCGACGATGCACATTATGATTCCATTTCGGCACTGCAAAAAAGCATTCGCGGGTCAGATCCGGACGCCGCGGTGCATTATCTTGCGCGCATTTTAGAGGGCGGCGACTTGCTGTCGGCATGTCGGCGGTTGCTTGTGATTGCGGCGGAAGATGTGGGGCTTGCCTATCCGATGGCGATTCCGATTGTGAAAGCGTGTGTAGACAGTGCATTGCAACTCGGCTTGCCCGAGGCGCGGTTGCCATTGGCAGATGCGGCAGTATTGCTCGCAACATCGCCAAAAAGCAACTCCGCACACAACGCCATCAATGCGGCAATTGCAGATTTGCAACGCGGAAAAACAGGGGAAGTGCCGCGACAATTGCAAAACAAACATTTTGATGGTGCGGACAATGCGCAGAAAGGTCAAAATTATTTGTATCCGCACGATTTTGAAAACCACTGGGTCAAACAGCAATACCTGCCGGACGCACTCAAAAACACCACCTACTACACATACGGTGAAAATAAAAATGAGCAGGCGGCAAAAGCTTATTGGGATAAAATTAAAAAATAGGAAGTGAAAACAATGCGCGTTGAGGACGTGGAAGCAACCTTGCAGAGCCTGACAACGGCGGAAAAAGCAATGCTTGTCAGCGGAATGGACGCATGGCAGACACAGAAAATTGAGGGCAAAGCGGAATCGATTTTCATGGCAGACGGTCCGCACGGTTTACGCAAAGAGGATAAAAAACATGCCAAACAAAACGGTGGATTCAGCGTAAAAGCGACTTGTTTTCCGCCGGAAACAACACTTGCCTGTGCATGGAATCCGGAGCTTGTCAGCGCGGTGGGCAAGGCAATTGCCGAGGAATGCAAGGCAAACGGCGTGTCGGTTTTGCTCGGCCCCGGTGTCAACATCAAGCGCAGTCCGCTGTGTGGACGCAATTTTGAATATTATTCCGAAGACCCGCTGCTTGCGGGAAAACTTGGTGCCGCCATGATTCGCGGCATCGAAAATGAGGGTGTCGGCGCAAGCCTCAAGCATTTTGCCGTCAACAATCAAGAGACGCTGCGCATGAGCATTACGGCAGAAGTTGACCCGCGCGCACTGCATGAAATCTATCTGCGCCCCTTTGAAATTGCCGTCAAAGAGGGAAAGCCGTCTACAGTGATGTGCAGTTATAATCGTGTCAACGGTGTTTATTCGAGTGAAAACAAAGAATTGCTGACCGATATTTTGCGCAAAGACTGGGGTTTTGACGGACTTGTGATGAGCGATTGGGGCGCGGTGTCAAACAGGCTTTCGGGGTTGGAGGCAGGGCTTGATTTGGAAATGCCGTATTCCGGCTGCTTTGACAAGGCGATTCGCGATGCCGTGGAAAGCGGCGCACTCGACGAAACCGTTCTCAATCGCGCGTGTCGCAATGTGCTGAAACTCATTCAAAAAACACAAATAGAATCACAAAATGCAGCGTATGACCAAGCACAGCATCATGCGCTTGCGGTAAAAGCACTGGTGCAATCGGCAGTGCTGCTGAAAAACGACGGTGCGTTGCCGCTGAAACGGCAGGAACGGGTTGCCTTTATCGGTGCGATGGCAGGTGCAGACGGGCGCTTTCAAGGATGCGGCAGCAGCATTGTGAACGCACAACAGAAAGTGGATTTCAAAACGGCGTTTACGGCACATCATGTGGCAGATTTCATCTATGCGCCGGGATATTCGCTTGCCGACGATATTGTGGACGAAAACATGGAATCCGTTGCCGTTCAGTTTGCGCGCGATGCCGAAAAAACCGTGTTGTTTGTCGGCTTGACCGATATTTACGAAACAGAAGGATATGACCGTCAAACGTTGTCGCTGCCGCAAAACCAACTGCATTTGATGGAAACACTCCGTGCGGTAACACCGCACTTAATCATTGTGCTGACAGCGGGCAGTCCGGTTGAAATGCCATGGCTGCCGCAGGTGAAAGCACTTTTGTATTTGGCACTTGGCGGCGAGGGATTCGGCGAAGGCGCCTATCAGCTTCTGTATGGCGCGGCAAGTCCGTCCGGCAAGCTTGCCGACACATGGCCGTGTGCGCTTGCGGATACGCCGTGTGCCGCACATTATCCGATGGGCCCTTGCGCCGTTACCTACAATGAAAGTATTTATGTAGGCTATCGCTATTATGACAAAGCGGCACGTGAGGTGCTGTTTCCGTTCGGTTACGGCTTGTCATACACGCATTTTGCATACAGTGATTTGCGCCTGTCTGCCACGGTTTTGGAAAAAGACGAAACGCTCAGCGCAACTTTTACGCTGTCGAATAGCGGCAGTGTTGCCGCAGATGAAATTGTGCAGCTTTATGTGACGCACAACGGTTCGGCGGCGCATCAGCCGTTGCAGGAGCTGAAAGCATTTGCGCGTGTAACTCTTGCCGCAGGCGAAAGCAAAGAGGTGACGCTTTGCGTTCCGTATGCGGAATTTGCGTTTTATGCGCCGCATTTATCGCGTTTTGCCGTGGAACGTGGCAGCTATACGGTGAGCATTGCCGCAAATAGTCGCAACCGTCTTTTGACGGCAGAATTACAGGTTGCCGGCGAAAATCTTGCCGTTCCGCCCAAACAAAGCCGGCTTGGTGCTTACGGCGCATTCACAGACAATACATTTGACGATGCAATGTTTTACAGCCTTCACACGCGTGTGCCGCAGCACAACGAAGCCGTGCAAAAAGGCGCCTACACGATGCACACCACACTCGGCGAAATGAGTGCATCACGTTTTGCGCAATTTGTGGCACGAATTGCTGCCGCTATTGCCGACAAGCATTTGCATTTTTCAACAAACGAAGCCGTCAACAAAAAGGTACGCGCCTGTTCCGTGCGCGAATTGCCGTTTAAAAATGTTGCCATGAATACCTTTGGCGCGGTGAACTGGAAAATGGGTGAGGCAATGCTCGACGTATGCAACGGACAGGCGGGATTAAAAGCGGTTGTGCGCGCGTGGCTGCATCGTAAAAAAGAACGTTAAAAAATGCAGGAACAAAATCTTGTTCCTGCATGAGGGGATTCAATTAAGTTGTCGGAAAAGGCTGCTTTCGGGCAAGCTGTGCCTTGATGCAGGCGAAAGTTTCATCGCTGATATCATGCTCAACACGGCAGGCGTCCTCTTTTGCAACGGCATCGCTCACGCCGATGGCAAGCAGCATTTCCGTTAAAACAGTGTGGCGTTCATACACGCAGGTGGCAATTTTTGTGCCGCTTTGCGTCAGCTTGATGGCACCGTCAGCGCCCATCGTAATCAGCCCTTTTTCACGCAGATGCTTCATGGCAACGCTGACGCTCGGTTTGGTGAAACCCATTTCGCTCGCAATGTCAATGGAGCGCACGGCAGCACAGCCGAGTCGCTGCGTCAGCACCAAAATAGTTTCAAGATAATTTTCCGAAGATTCCTGCCGTTTCATATTCGTCGCCTCCGCTCATACTACTACAGTAGCATAAAAGAAGCTTCGAATCAAGAAAAAAGAAAAAACACACGCGGGACGGTTGACGAAATCGCAAAAATAGTGGATAATATACATTGTATATGAAAAAAATAAGGAGTGTGTACCGATTGGCTTTTTATAACTGTTTGCTGTTTGATATAGATGGCACGTTGCTTGATTTCCACGCGTCGGAGGAAACAGCCATTCGCGAGGCTCTTGCGCACTATGCGTTTACAGATATTGAGGCTGCTGTGCTTGCGTATCGCAGTATCAATCAATCACTGTGGGCAGCGCTTGAAAAAGGCGAAATTCGTCAGGAAAAATTGGTGGTTCAGCGCTTTGAAAAGTTGTTGAGCCAATTTTCCATGCAGGGCGATGCCGTGCAGATGAATGACTATTATCTCACAAAACTGTCTGCACGCGCGGATGTGTTTGACGGTGCCGAGGACGCGCTGCGCGACCTTGCCGAGGTGGCAACGCTCGCCGTTGTGTCAAACGGAATTGAACGTGTGCAAACCAACCGCCTTGTGCAGTCCGGACTCGACAAATATTTTGACGCCGTGTTTATTTCAAGTAAAGTCGGTGCGGCAAAACCGGCGCGTAAAATATTTGATGTTGCCCTAAACACGCTGGGCATTGAAAAGCGCGATAAAGTGCTTGTTGTCGGCGACTCGCTCAAAGCAGATATCGCAGGCGGAAAAAACGCGGGACTTGCGACCTGTTGGTGTAATTTTGAAGATGCGGCGATGCCGGAAGATGCAGCGAAACCCAATCATACGATTCATGGCTACGAAGAATTGATGCGTATTGTGATGGAAGAAGAGGAGTTGAGCAGTGTTGGAAGTTCAGAAAAACGCCATCAAGTATAAATCTGCAAACGGCACGGATACCATTGCGGCTTTTTATTATACTTGTCCGCAAGTGAAGCCGCGCTGTATTTTGCAAATTTCACACGGCATGTGCGAGTATATCGGACGCTATGATGCGTTTGCCGGCTTTATGGCGCAAAACGGGTTTGTCGTGTGCGGAAATGACCATCTCGGGCATGGAGAAACCAGCAGCGGCGAGGGCGGCATTGACGGATATTTTGCAAAATCAGACGGTCGCAAATATGTTTTACAGGATTTGCACCGCATGAACAGCCTTGTGTGTAAAGAATATCCGGGTCTGCCGCTTATTTTACTCGGGCATAGTATGGGCAGCTTTTTTGCGCGCATGTATGCAATCACGTATCCGGAAACCTTGCAGGGACTGATTCTCAGCGGCACGGGCGGTCCGAATCCGCTTGGAAAAATCGGCGTTTTTCTCACAGGCGTAATTGAAAAATTGAGAGGCGGACAGTATCGCTCGAAATTCATCAACAATTTGGCGTTTGGCGCATATCTCAAACAAATTGAACACCCAAACACGCAGTATGACTGGATTTCACGCGATGAAACCATCGTGAAAACATATGCGCAGGACCCGAAATGCACCTATATTTTCACCGTGAGCGCATTTCATGAAATGATGTGTACGTTGCAGGCGGTCAGCACACAGGAGTGGGCAAATAAAGTGAACGTAAAAATGCCGATTCTGCTCTTATCCGGTGACAAAGATCCGGTGGGGGATTATGGAAAAGGCGTTGCAATCGTGCATGATATGCTGCAAAAAGCAGGCGGCGTTGACGTCAGCATGAAGCTGTATGAAAGCGGTCGACATGAAATGCTCAATGAAATCAATCGCGATGAAGTATATGCCGATGTGCTTGCATGGTGCAATGCACATGTGCTGCCGCCGCTGTAATTGCGCATGAAACGCGGCATATCGGCGGTTGCCGCGGTAATGAATTTGAAATGGAGAAAGACTGAATGGATATTTTGCTGAATTTTGTAAATTCCATGTTTGGCAGCTTGCTGTCACTCGAGCCGGCGCAAGTCATTAAAATGATTGCGATGTGGGCGATTGGCGGAGGACTGATTTATCTCGCCATCAAAAAAGATATGGAGCCGAGTTTGCTCTTGCCGATGGGTTTTGGCGCAATTCTTGTCAACTTGCCGCTCTCGGGCGCAATTGACCAAATCTATGAGGGCGTGGTTGAACATGGCGCACTGAGCGAACTTTTTCGCGCCGGTATTGCCAATGAATTATTCCCGCTTTTGCTCTTTATCGGTATCGGCGCAATGATTGACTTCGGCCCGCTGCTCACGAATCCGAAATTGCTTTTATTTGGCGCAGCGGCGCAGTTTGGCATCTTTTTCACCTTGACACTTGCCTGCGGCGTCAATGCTATTTGGCCGGGTTTATTCAGCTTGCAAGACGCTGCCAGTGTCGCCATTATCGGCGCGGCAGACGGCCCGACGGCGATTTTTCTCGCCAATTACTACGGCACCAAATATATCGGTGCAATTCTGGTGGCGGCGTATTCGTATATGGCACTGGTGCCGATTATTCAGCCGCCGGTTATCCGCATGATTACCACCAAAAAAGAGCGCCTCATTCGGATGCCGTATGAAGCGAAAGAAGTCAGCCGCACGGTGCGCATTTTGTTCCCGATTGTGGTGACGGTGATTGCCGGCTTGATTGCGCCGCGCAGTGTTGCGCTTGTCGGCTTTTTGATGTTTGGCAACTTGTTGCGTGAGTGCGGTGTGCTGAACAGTCTGTCAGAAACGGCACAAAACGTGCTTGCCAATTTGATTACGATTTTCCTCGGCATCACAGTTGCCACCAAAATGCAGGCAGACGAATTTCTCACATGGGGTACGCTGCTCATTATGGGGCTTGGCTTGTTCGCGTTTGTGTTCGACACCATCGGCGGCGTTTTGTTTGCAAAGTTCCTCAATCTGTTCACGAAAAAGAAAATCAATCCCATGATTGGCGCCTGCGGTATTTCGGCGTTTCCGATGAGCAGCCGTGTGATTCACAAAATGGGAATCAAAGAAGACCCGCAAAACTTTTTGCTCATGCACGCGGCGGGCGTCAATGTCGGCGGTCAAATTGCCAGTGTAATTGCCGGCGGTTTGATTCTCAACCTCATTGCAAGATAGGAGAATAAATATGGATTTGGTGCTTCAATCACTCAGCGTTATGCTGATGGGCATGTGCGGTATTTTTATCGTGATGGGACTTATCAGTGTTTCCATTGCGCTGCTCAATCGTTTTTTTAAGTAGGCAACACCGCCGCCAAAAAAACTTGGCGGCGGTTTCTTTATCATGGCAAAAAGGAGCATGAAGATGGAACGCGTGTTATTCGCCAAACTGAAAAATAATTTTTTGCGCAGCAAACTGACCGTCAGTACACTGTGCGTTCTTTGCTATTTGGCGCTTGTGCGTTTTTCAGGCGGCAGTTTGACGGAATTATTTTGGTTTGGCATCTGCGTTGCGCTGTATCTTTATTTTCCGGGCAAACTGATTGCCCGTATCAGCGGTCTTACGCGGCAAATGCCGCAGTTTGAAACGCTGCTTGCCATTCTGTTTGGCACAGGCTTTTTTGCAGTGCTGTTTTGTATCTGCACACGGCTGCATTTGCCGCTTGTGCTGCGCTTTTTGCCGCCGCTGTTATCGCTCTGCCAATTTGTGTTTGCGGGACGCATTTTTGCGCTGAAAACACAAGTGAAAAAGACGCTTTCGGACGGTGGATTTTTGTGCAGACTTGTGCTGTTCAGCGTCTTGCTGATGCTGTTCGGCTTTGCCGTCTGCGTGAAAAATGCGCATCCTCTCACGGCGGGCGCAATTGCGCTCAATCAAGATTTATTCTGGAATATCGGCAATGCGCAGTCGTTTCAAATTGCATTTCCGCCGCAGGATATCCGCTTTTCGATGGTGCGGCTGTCGTATCATTATCTGACGGAATTGATTTGGGGTGCATTTGCCGCCGTCAGCGGACTTTCGGCGTACAATATCATTGCTTTTTATGCCGCACCCGCAGTGCTTGCGGCGCTGATTTGCTCTTTGTATGCGCTGGGTATTTATTTTTATCATGGCAATCAAAACAAATCTTTGTTGTTTGTTGCGTCACTGTTTTTGTTCAATTGCGCCAGTATGCTCGGCGCGTTTGATACAGGCGTGAGCATTTTCGGCAATACAAATTTTCTGCATCTCATCACCAATATCAATGCGCAGGGAACGGCACTCATTTTTATTTCAATTTTCACCACACTGTTTTTACACATGGCACGGCAGAAGTTCAATGTCAATCTGCGCTTTTTAGGGGCGTTTTTGTGCAGTTTTGTACTTGTCTGCTTTGCAAAAGGACCGGCAGCAGCAATTTTAACATGCAGTTATTGCATTACGATGGTGCTTGTTCTCTG
>JAVWRA010000062.1:0-11596 GCA_036635095.1 Ruthenibacterium sp.
CCGCGGAAAAGCACCGCGCGCTTCCGCGAGTGCGACCGATGCGGCGTGTCCCTCGGCCTTGATAAACGCCATCAAATTTTCTGCAAGCTCAACGCCTTGGTCAGAATTATACGGCACACCGAGATACAAAAGCATATCGGCAAAACCCATGACGCCCAGTCCGATTTTGCGCGTGGCACGCGTGACCTGACTGATTTTGTCAAGCGGATAATTGTTAATATCAATCACATTATCGAGAAAATGCACAGCTTCATGCACCGTGGTGCGCAATAAATCGTAATCGATGGAATAGCTGCCCTCGGTTTTTACGAGCATTTTTACAAGATTGATGCTGCCGAGATTGCAGCTTTCGTATGGTAAAAGCGGCTGTTCGCCGCAGGGATTTGTGCTTTCGATTTCGCCCTGTCCCGGCACAACATTGTCGCGATTTAAGCGGTCGAGAAAAATGATGCCCGGCTCGCCGTTCCGCCATGCCGCATCAACAATTTCGTTGTACATTTCTTTGGCATTCAGCTTGCCGACGGCGCATTTGGTTTTAGGGTCAATCAAATCATAATCATCGCCGCGTTCCACCGCGTTCATAAAATCTTCGGTGATGCCAACGGAAATATTAAAATTGGTGATGTCGCCGTTCACTTTTTTGCAGTTGATAAATTCAAGAATATCGGGATGATCCACACGCAAAATGCCCATGTTTGCGCCGCGGCGTGTGCCGCCTTGTTTGACGGCTTCCGTCGCCATATTGAACACACGCATAAAACTGACAGGCCCGCTTGCAACGCCGCCCGTGGAGTTGACCGGCGCACCGTTTTGGCGCAGACGCGAGAACGAAAATCCCGTGCCACCGCCACTTTTATGAATGAGAGCCGCGTTTTTAACGGTCTCGAAAATCGCCTCCATGCTATCCTCAATGGGCAGCACAAAACAGGCGGAAAGCTGACCGAGCGGCCGCCCCGCGTTCATCAATGTCGGACTGTTGGGCAAAAAGCGCAGCGACGTCATCAACTCGTAAAAAGCGGCAGTTGTGGCGCTGAGATTGGCATGTTCATCATATCGTGCGTCAGCGGCGGAAATCGCGGCGGCAACACGATGAAAAAGCCCCGCCACATCCTCTTTGTTTTTGCCGTTTGCATCTTTTGCCAAATACCGTTTTTCAAGCACACGCAGTGCGTTTTCTCCGATGTCAGTAATTGCCATAAAAATCATCCATTCCGCCGCTTTGCATCGGCTTTAATCCATCGGAATGTGAACATCTTACCCTACAAAGCAGTGGACCGATAAGATGATTTTGCACTTGGTGCAAGCATTCCGTAAACAATTCATTTTTTGCGTCCAAAATTATTTTACCACTATATCTTGTGTTTCACAAGTCCTATTTTCGCTTTTCTTGTGTAAACATCGTTCTTTTTTAAATTCTTTGTATTACGTTTCTTTTTCCAAAAAGCCTTCGCCGTACACTTCTGTGGCGTCTGTTAAAATCATAAACGCAAGCGGGTCGATGTCGTGTGCGGCGTTTTTAATGCGAAACGCCTGCCGCTTGCTGCACACACAGTAAAGCATCAGCCGTTCTTCGCCGGAATAGGTGCCGACGGCGTGTACAAGCGTTGAGCCGCGCTCGGCAAGCGCATCAATTTGTTTTGCAATGTCCGTTGCGTAATTTGAAATAATAATCATCATCTTGCCGCCGTCGTTGCCATACATGATTTTATCCATCACAATGCTGGAAACAACCGTTGACACCGCACCATACAGCATGGCGTCGATATCGCCGAACACAAGTCCGCCGAGCAAAATCACAACGCCATCGGTGAACAGCGTAATCGTGCCGACAGAGAGATGCGGAAAAAGCTTGTTGAGCGCAATGATTAAAAAATCGGCGCCGCCCGTTGAACTGCCGCGCACATAAATAATCGCCAGTCCCGCGCCCACAAAAAGCCCCGTGAACAGCGCCGCCAAAAATCGGTCGCCGGTATACAGCGGAATATGCGGAAACACAACGTCCATAAAAAAGGTGGAAATAATCATGGTGCGCAGGCTTTTGAACAAAAACGCCTTGCCCACCACTTTATAGCTGATTAAAATAATCGGCACATTGAGCAGCAGCGACATCACGCCGATGGGCAGTCCCGAAATATAGTTAATCACAAGGGCAAGACCGCTGACGCCGCCCGGCGCAAAAGCGGCGCTTTTGGCAAAGGTGTAAATGCCCAGCGCAAACAAAATGCTGCCGCTTATGTCGTAAAGCAAATCCAATGCCAGTTTTTCAAGTTTTTCACGCGTTAATTTCAAGAAAATTCCTCCTTCAAACAGATACTTCTATTATACATGATAGACGCTGATTTGAAAGCATATAATAGGTTTTATCGATAGGTTTTATAAAATATATTTAATTTACAAATCATGTAAGTGCGCGTATGATAAGAGTAATGAAAAAACAAAGGAGACTCCTATGACACAGCCTGCACGTACCCCGAAAATCTTATGGCAGTTGTTCAAGGCCACCTTTATGCTGAGCGCGTTTACGTTCGGCGGCGGTTTTGTGATTGTTTCACTGATGAAAAAGAAGTTTGTGGAAGAACTCGGTTGGTTTGACGAAAACGAGATGCTTGACATCACCGCCATTGCACAGTCCTCACCGGGGCCGATTCCTGTCAATGCGTCTGTTATTTTAGGCTACCGCATGTATGGTATTGTCGGTTCGTTTGTTGCCGTGTTCGGCACTATTTTGCCGCCGATGGTGATTATTTCGCTGATTTCCGTGTTCTATCAGCAATTTCGCGAAAATGCGGTCATTGCAACGGCGCTGCAAGTCATGCGCGCCGGTGTTGCGGCGGTTATTTTTGATGTCGTCATCAACCTTGCCAAAAACGTCATCGGCACAAAACGCGTTCTCTACATCGCGCTGATGATTGGCGCTTTTATCGCCGCTTACATCTTTAATGTCAGCGCCATGCTTGTTATTTTAACCTGTCTCGGTGTCGGATTTGCCGATTTGTTCGTCGGTTTGCTGCGCCATAAAAAACAATCCAATGAAAATGAGGTGCGATGATGCCGCTGATTTTTAAATTATTCTTCAGTTTTATCCAAGTCGGCTTGTTCAGTGTCGGCGGCGGCTATGCGGCAATTCCGCTGATTCAATCGCAGATTGTGGATGTACACCATCTGATGACGCTCGCCGAATTTACCGACCTCATCACGATAGCCGAAATGACGCCCGGCCCCATTTCCATCAACTCCGCCACCTTTGTCGGCACACGGCTTGCAGGCGTTCCGGGGGCAATTATCTGCACCGTCGGCTGCATTATCCCCTCGTTTATCATCTGCCTTGCACTCGCTTATTTTTATTATAAATACCGCAGTTTCAGCGGTGTGCAGACGGTTTTGTCGGCGCTGCGTCCGGCGGTTGTGGCGTTGATTGCCTGTGCGGGCGCCTCGATTTTACTGCTCGGCTTGTTCAACGCACCGAAAACCGCGATTGTTCTGTCTGATTTTCGCTGGGTGGAAGCGCTTTTGTTTGTCGGCGCACTGTTTCTGCTGCGCAAATATAAGCTCAGCGCCATCACGATTATTTTCGGCACCGGTGTTGTCGGCAGCGTTATTTACGCATTGCTGCCGCTTGTCGGCGCATAAAGCAAAACAAAAAATCCACCGGCGGTTTGCACTGTCGGTGGATTTTTTTATTGCATATCGGCGCGGTAAAAACAATTGTGCGCATCGCCCTGCCATGCGGAATTTACAGTGAACAGCGCCAAAATATCCGCCGGCGTTTTGGCAATATGCGTTGCGCCGGCTTCACGCAGTTCCGCTTCCCCGCGAAAGCCCCACAATACGCCGCAACTGTCCATGCCCGCATTTTTGGCGGTGAAAATATCGACATCGCTATCGCCCGCATACAGTATCTCACGCGGTGCTATGCCGAATTTATCCGCAATTTCATATACGCGCGCCGGATTCGGCTTTGGCGCCGTGCCGGAAATTTGCCCCGCAACCGCGTCAAAAACATGCGGAAAATAATGCGCAATCACGGCGTTTGCCAGTGTATCCTCTTTGTTTGAAACAACGCCCAGTAGAATGTTTTTTTCACGCAGACTGCGCAAAAGGCTTGTGATGCCGGCATAGGGCGCCGTTTTATCTTGCTTATGCGCGCTGTAATAGGTGGTGAATAATTGCAGTGCAAGCGCCTGTGTTGCCGCACCGCGTGCCTGCGGCGGCAAAAAGCGTTCCACCAGTTTCGGAATGCCGTTGCCGACCATCTGTTTGTACTCCTCGGTCAAATGCGGCGCAAACCGCAGCACCTGCAAGGTGTGATTGCCGGCATTTGCAAGGTCTTCCAAGGTGTTGAGCAAAGTGCCGTCCAAATCAAAAATAAGCGCACGATACATGTTTTTTCCTTTCGTTGTTTGCGGTGTCTCACAGAATAAAGGGGATATCATCTGCCACATAGCGCAAAATGCCGCGCACATGATAGCGCAATCGGCATGGCAGATGCACATAAAAATCACATCGCCCCGCGCTGATGGACAGCGAATGCGCCACAAGTGTGTAGCTTGTGTCCGCCGCAAATACGCAAACTTCGTGCCGCGTAAAAAAGCGCGTAAAACAAAGGCTCAATGTGCGGTTTTCGTTTTTGCAGACGCCCTCTTTCAAAAAGCCTTCCAAAGACTGCGCAAGCGCCGCAAAACTCAGCAAAACCGGCACGGCAAGCATCGGCAAAAGTTGTGGCATGGTCGTGAGCGCGACACCGTAAACCGCCAAAGACAGCGCCAGACAAACCGCCGGTTTCCAGAGATACTGCGGAATGCTTTTGCGCGACGGTTCGCATAAATTTTGCGATGGCGGCGTAAAATTCGCGAGCAGCGCCGTCATCATTTGCGGCGCATTTTTTTTGAATACCAAAAGAGGAATATCGCCGCCGTGAAAGCTGCCGGCAGAGATATATACAGGATAACGCCGCAAAAGCCGCGCCACGGGCGTCACGCGTACATCACAGGCGGACACACTTAATACAGCGATGCGGCGTTCAATTTTTGTGATAAGACCGCCGTGCATGATGATGACACCGCCGTTGCGGCAAACTGTGAAGCCCGCCGTGTGCAGCAGCGCATATAAAAAGGTAAAGCTCAACACCACAAAGAGCGCCGCCGTGACAAACGCAAGACCCGCCGGTAAAAAATGTGACGCAAGCGCGGTGAGCTTTGAAAAATTTTCAAACGCAATATTTTGCAGATTCTGCCCAAAAATTTCGCTGACACGTCTAAATCCCATGCTGATAAACAACACGCTCGTCAGCACATTGGCGCTGAGCATCACAAACGCCATTTTTTCAAAACCGGTCGGTGCAAAAACAGAACTGTCTGCGCGCACCGGCAAAAGCGTTTCGGCAGTGTGCTGCGCGGCTTTTTTTGGCAGATAAAGCTGATATGTGTGCGGAGCTGCCTGCGTTTTAAAATACAGCTTTAAAATGCTTGCACCCAGCAGACGACAATACAGCGGACGGCTGATTTCAAGCGCAGCAACGCTGTCTGCCGCAAAAAAGCGGCGGCTCTGCACCAAAACACCCTGCTGAATCACAATGCCGTCCGGTGCAAAATCATAAGAGGTAACAAGCCATAAAAAAAGCGCGGCACCGCCAGAAAAAAGCAAAATGGCGGTATCTTGCCACAGTGCAAATATCAGCGCCTGCCAATCCCACGCAAACAGCGCCTGCACCATCGGCACAAGGCAAAGCACCAAGCCGTAGCGCAGATAGCGCAGCGTAAAAATAATATGAAATCGATGCCGCGTTTGCGGCACGTCGGGCGTCAAACTGTGCCTCTGCCGTGCGCCAAAAAAGCGGAAAGCCGCTCGGCATCCGCAAAATTCGCGCCGGCAATCAAGGTGGTGCTGCCGCTTGCAAAGAGCAATAAAATGCAGGTTCCCGTCAGGCGCTGCAGCGGCGAGCGCAAAATTTGGCAGCCGGTGATGAAACGCAACGGAATGCGCCGCGTTACTGTGTATAAAATACCGCGTCGCATCGTAAGATGATGGGCGCCGCACCGCACTTTACAAGCAGAAAAATGCACTGCCGCCATCAAAAAAAGAAGCATACTGCCGCCGAGAAACACCGCAAGCGTCGGCAAAAATGCGCTGTGCCAAAACGGTGCGCACACAAGGGCGCAAAGCAAAACTGCCCACAGTCCGATCACCGCACCGCCGCGGCGTGAAACCGCAAATTCCATAGGCGCCTCCTTTTGCTTAAAACTACTTAATATCGCGTAATTTCCAAGCTTTTGCCAATACGGGGAATGCGTCATTTTTGGCAAGCAGCAACACTTTATCGCCGATGCAAATTTGAGTGGAGCCGCGCGGAATGATAAATTCATTGCCGCGTGTGACCGAAATCACCACGACATCTTCCGGAATGGTGAGCTGCGCCAAGGTTTGCCCGTCATAGCTGAATTTTTCCGGTATGCTGATTTCCGTCAGCGCAGTGGTGCCGCCGGCAAGGCTCAATAATTGACGAATGGCGGCGGTTTCCACCTCACGTTCAATCAGCCGTGCAATATTGTCCGTACTGGATACGGCAATATCAACGCCCAGCATTTTAAGCACCGATGCGTTTTTCGGATTGTTGACACGCGCCACGGTTTTTTTGACATGAAACACCTGTTTTGCCAGTTGACATGCCACCAGATTATTTTCGTCGCGCCCCGTCACGGCAACAAGCGCCTGACATTCCTCTAAATTGACGCTCTCAAGCACTTCCGGTTTGGTGCCGTCGCCGTGAATCACCGTCATTTCAAGGCTGTCGGCAATTTGGCTGCACGTCGCCTCGTCTTCTTCCACAAGCACAGGCACATGCCCGTGTTCCCGCAATGTTTTCGCCAGATAATAGCCCAGCTTACCGCCGCCTACAATACAGACTCGCATTTTTTCTCCTCCTGCCGCGCGCTAGTCAGCGACTGCGGCAAACACTATTTTATCGCCCGTTTGTAAAATCGGGCTTTGTTTATTGTCCAGTTCCACAATATCCATGCTGCGCCAAACCGCAAACGGAACAAGCCCCGGGCGCGGCGCACAAACGGAGTCAAGCCGCATTCCAAGTTGTTTTTCCGTGACCGGCAGCATTGAAAAATTCACGGTGGTAGAGCCGAAAAGCACACATTGCTTTTCGTTTTCCTCCTCGTGCAAAAGTCCCGCCACAAACGCCTGCGTCGTCAGATTGGTGCTGCAAATGGTGCGCAGACCAAACTGCTCGCTGAAAATTTCTTTGGCGCTCGGGTCGGTCACACGGGCAATGACATTGTCAACGTGGAACACTTCTTTTGCCATTTGCGCCACCATCACATTGATATTATCGTCTTGCGTCACCGCGGCAACCGCGTCACACGCTTCAATGCCCGCGCTGCGCAAAACATCAACGTCAATAGCAACGCCGCGCACCGCCATGCCGGTAAACGGCGGACTAAGTTCGGTCAACCGCGCCAAAAGCGCCGGATTTTCGTCCACCACCGAAACGTCGTGACCCAAAGTTTCCAGCGCCCGTACCAATTGCACGCCAACGCGTCCGCAGCCAACAATTAGAATATTCATGAAATGCCTCCGATATACGAATTTGTCAGTACGTATTATTATAGCCGCTTTTCACAATTTAAGCAATGGCTGTGCGGCGCATTTTCCGTGATAAAGCACTTGTTTTTTCCGTAAAAGAGTGTACGATAGAAAGGGAAATTTGTTTTTGGGGAGGTTTTCATGAATCACACGGATTCCGTAGCCATCAAGCAAGAAAATATTGTGCAAATGATTGCAGCAACGCTTAATTTGATAGATACGCGCCTTGTGACGCACGGCGAGCGCGTGGCGCTTTTGGCGCACGAGCTGGTGCTTGCCGATGCTTCTTTGCAGGATATCGACATGGACACGCTTTTTTTGCTGTGTGAATTTCACGATATCGGCGCATATAAAACCGAAGAAATTGACCAGATGGTTGTTTTTGAAAATCAAAACATCTGGAATCATTCCATTTACGGCTATTTGTTTTTGAAAAATCTCACGCCGCTGCACGAACGCGCTCTGCCGATTTTATATCATCATCAGCGCTATGACATGTTGCAAAACACCGCCATGCCGGATATCCGCTATGCCGCGATTTTGGCGCTTGCCGACAGGGTGGATTTGTGCCTGATGTCCGGCGCAACGGATGCGCAAATCGAGGAGCGGCTTTTGGCAGATGCCGGACGTTTTGCGCCGGATTTGGTGGCGCTGTTTTTGAAAGTCAACAAAACGCGGCATTTTGCGCAGTTGATTGCCGGCGATGCGCCGTATCAGTTTGCCTATCATTATGCGGCAAAACTTTCCGTCACCCCGCAAGAGGCGGTGCAATATCTGCAAATGTTGGTATATTCGGTCGATTTTCGCAGTGAACATACGGTGACGCACACCATCAATACCACCGCCATCAGTTTGGAGCTTGCAAAGCGCTGTCATTTGTCTGAATATACGCAAAAAACAATTGAACTGGGCGCCTTGCTGCACGATCTCGGCAAAGTGGCGATTCCGCTTTCCATTTTGGAATATCCGGGCAGACTGTCGCCGGACGATATGAAAATTATGCGCACACACGTTGTATATACCGAGCAATTGCTGAAAGGTCGTGTCGATGACGAAATTATGCAAATTGCGATTCGCCATCACGAAAAACTGGACGGCACTGGCTATGCACATGGACTGTTCGGTGATGTGCTGAGTGTGCCGCAGCGGATTGTTGCCGTGGCGGATATTGTGAGTGCGCTGGGCAGTCGCCGCAGTTATAAGGAACCGTTTCCGAAAGAAAAAACCTTGGAGCTTGTCGGCGAACTGGCAAAAGCGGGCAAATTGGACGCACAAATTTGCGCCCTTGTCGCGCATGATTTTGACGCGATTATGCGCGCGACCGACATGGCAAGAGATCCGGTTGTCGCGGCATACCGCGAGATTCACACAGAATATGAGCGCATTTTAAAACTGGTGATGTAACGCAAAGCTTTTCGGCAAACAAAAAACGCAGGGACGAATTTTCATTCGTCCCTGCGTTTATTTTACCGTAATTACTTGTACAGGTCCACCAATTTGGTGAGATGCTCATAACGGTCTTTTGCTTTGTCGGAAGCTTCGTTGAACAGCAGGCTTGCGCGCTCCGGGAAGCTGCGCTCGAGGCGGCTGTAACGGGTTTCGCTCTCGATAAATTCTTTGTAGTCGGCAGTCGGCGCTTTGCTGTCGAGCATGAACGGATTTTTGCCTTCCGCTTTCATGCGCGGGTCAAAGCGATACAAATGCCAATAACCGGCATCTACTGCGCGTTTCATCTCGGACTGGCAATTTGCCATGCCGCCCTTGATGCCGTGCATTTCGCAAGGTGCGTAGCCGATGATGAGGGACGGGCCGTGATAGGCTTCCGCCTCGGAAATGGCTTTGATGGTTTGCGCCTGGTTTGCGCCCATGGCGATATGTGCCACATAGACGTAGCCATAGCTCATGGCAATTTCAGACAGGCTCTTTTTGCCGATGGATTTGCCGGCCGCCGCAAACTGTGCTACCTGACCCATTTGGCTTGCTTTGGAAGCTTGTCCGCCGGTGTTGGAGTAGACCTCGGTGTCGAATACGAACACATTGATGTCCTCGCCGGAAGCAAGCACATGGTCAAGACCGCCAAAACCGATATCATATGCCCAGCCGTCGCCGCCGAATACCCATACGGATTTTTTGGCAAGATATTGCTTGTTGGCAACGATATATTTGCAGGTATCGCACTCGTCAACGTGTTTTGAAAGCTCTGCAACGAGTTTATCGGTTGCCGGTGTGTTGGCTTTGCCGTCCTCGGCGGTTGCAAGATAGTTTGCAATGGCTTCTTTCGTGGCGGCGTCTGCGTGTTCATCTGCCGCACACGTTGTGAGCTGTGCAATGAGGTTTTCGCGAATGGTTTTCTGACCGAGATACATGCCGAAGCCATGCTCTGCGTTGTCTTCAAACAAGCTGTTGGACCATGCCGGACCGTGACCGCTCTCGCGGTTGAAGGTGTACGGCGAAATTGCCGCGGTGCCGCCCCAGATGGACGAGCAGCCTGTGGCGTTGGAAATAAACATACGTTCGCCGAAAAGCTGTGTGACAAGACGTGCATACGAGGTTTCTGCACAGCCTGCGCACGAGCCGGAGAACTCAAGCAGCGGCTGGTTGAACTGGCTGCCCTTGACGGTGGTTTCTGCCATCATGCCGTCTTTTTTCGTGACGGTTGCCACGGTGTAATCGAACGCATCTTGTTGTGCAAGCTCGTCCTCCTGTGCCACCATTTTGAGGGTGCCTTTGTCTTTGGTCGGGCAAACGCCGGCGCACAGACCGCAACCCATGCAGTCAAGCGGAGAAATCGACATTGTGAAGCGCAATTCTTCACAGCCTTTGCCGTTCATCTGTGCAGATTTGAGGCTTGCGGGCGCGTTTTTCATTTCGTCAGCCGACAGTGCGAACGGACGAATGGTTGCGTGCGGGCAAACATAAGAACACTGGTTGCACTGAATGCAGGTATCGGGATTCCATGTCGGAACCGACACGGCAACGCCGCGTTTTTCGTAAGCGGAAGCGCCTTGCTCCCATTGACCGTCGACATAATTTTCAAACGCGGAAACAGGCAGGCTGTCGCCGTTCATGGTGTTGACGGGGAACTGAATGTTTTTGATTTGTGCGACTGTGGCGGCATTGCCGGCAAGCTGCACGTCATCGTTTGCGTCTTTGGCGTCTTTCCAGTCAGCCGGAACGTCGATTTTCACATAGGCGTCAAAGCCGGCATCAATGGCTTTATAGTTCATTTCGACAATCGCATCGCCCTTTTTCGCAAAGGATTTATAGGCGGCTTCTTTCATGAACTTGAGGGCGTCCTCTTTCGGAAGTACACCGGCAAGCGCGAAGAAAGCGGATTGCAAAATGGTGTTGGTGCGTTTGCCAAGACCGATTTCGATGGCTTTGTCAATGGCGTTGATGGTGTAAAGCTGCACGTTATTGTTGGCGATATAGCGTTTTGCTTCCGCCGGCATATGCTCGTTCAGCTTTTCAAGATCCCACTGGCAGTTAATCATAAACACGCCGCCCGGTTTGACATCGTTGACCATTTTGTAGCCTTTGATGACATAAGACGGGTTGTGGCAGGCAACGAAGTCTGCTTTGTTGATATAATACGGCGCACGGATGGGTTTGTCGCCGAAGCGCAGATGGCTGACCGTGATGCCGCCGGTTTTTTTGGAGTCATATTGGAAATAAGCCTGAATATATTTATCGGTATGGTCACCGATAATTTTGGTGCTGTTTTTGTTTGCGCCAACGGTGCCGTCGCCGCCAAGACCCCAGAATTTGCACTCTTTTGTGCCTTCTGCGGCGGTGTTCGGTGCCGGTTTTTCGGTGAGCGACAGATGGGTGACATCGTCGTTGATGCCGAGGGTGAAGCGTTCTTTCGGCGCGTCTTTTTTCAGTTCGTCATACACGGCAAACACGCTGGAGGGCGGTGTGTCTTTGCTGCCCAGACCATAGCGTCCGCCAACGATAACGGCGTCACGACCGGCTTCGCGGAATGCGGCAAGCACATCGAGGTGCA
>JAVWRA010000063.1:0-11443 GCA_036635095.1 Ruthenibacterium sp.
ATATCGGCATCAAAGCGGGTGAGGGCGGTCTTGTGCGTGACAGTGTGGTGCTGCTTGAACAAATCCGCAGACTCGACAAACACCGTCTGCGGGAACGTGCCGGTCAAATCGACACCGGTATGCAGCAAAAAGTCAATGAAGCGCTCGAAATCAGTTTCGGGTTGAGCAGTCTATAACAAACAACAGCCGCCCATTTTGGTGCAGCGGGTTCAAAGTGAGAGCAAATAGCGTAGCAGTGAATCTGCTGCGCTGTTTTTTATGTGTCGCGCTACGATATTAGATGTAATCTATTGATATATGTAATGCGACCGATTATAATGGTATTAAGATGAAAAGAATATTGGAGGTGCATCGTGCAGAAAACAGAAGCGATAGAGAATCCCAACAGACAAAAACTGCATTTAAAAGGGATTTCGGGAAGTACCCTAAAGCTCATCGCAGTATTCAGTATGCTAGTGGACCATATCGGTGGGGTAGTGCTGGTGCGGGTGCTGATGCAGCGGGGCATCATGGAAGCGGCAGCGCGGAATGAAATGCAACTATTTATACAAGCCAATACCGGCTTGTATTACACTTATGAAATTCTGAGGGCAGTCGGGAGAATAGCATTGCCTATCTTCTGCTTTTTACTGGTGCAGGGATTTCTGCATACCCACAACCTCAAAAAATACTTGGGCAGATTGTTCCTGTTTGCACTGATTTCAGAAGTGCCGTTCAACTTAGCCTTATCGGGAAATTTTTTTTGTTTGCGCTATCAAAATGTCTACTTCACTTTGTTTTTGGGAGTTTTAACCCTTGCGGGCATTCGCATGGTAGAGGAAAAAAAGGAATGGCACATTGCATGGCGAATATTGTGCGAGCTGCTGTGTACAGGGCTTGGCGCAGGTGTAGCCACACTGCTGTGTACGGACTACAACTGGTTTGCCGTATTGTCGATTGTTGCACTCTATCTTCTGCGCGACAAGAGAATGCTGTCGGTGTGTGCAAGCTGTGCGGTGATGTGCCTTCAGTGGTGGAAGGAAGTGCCTACATTTGCCTCTTTACTGCCGATATACCTTTACAACGGAAAAAAAGGAAGCAATGTCAAATGGTTTTTCTATCTGTTTTACCCGATACACCTCCTTTTGTTCTATCTGCTTGCCTGTGCTTTGGGACTTGGAAATGTCGGCATGCCATAAAAATTCTGTGACCGTATGCTCGAAATCAGTTTCGGGTTGAGCGGCCTATAACAAACAACAGCCGCCCTTTTTGGGCGGCTGTTGTTTGTGCAGTGTCATAAAAACATTATTTTTGGTATGCAATCATCTTTTTTGCAGCTTTATAAATATCGCCGCAGCCGAGCGTAATCACAAGGTCACCCTCCTCGGCGTTTTGCAATACATGTTCCACTACCTCGTCGAATGTGTCAAACCACACGCTGTTCGGTATTTTTGCCGCCAAATCTTTGGTGCGGATGGTGTAGTCTTCGGCGCGCTCACGACTGCCCATAATTTCCGTCATCACAACATGATCGGCAATCTGTAAAACGCGGGCAAAATCATCGAGCAGCATCTGTGTGCGTGTGTAGGTGAACGGCTGGAACACCGCCCAAACATGGTTGTAATCCATCTTTTTGGCAGCGGTCAAGGTTGCGGCAAGCTCTGTCGGATGATGTGCATAATCGTCGGCAATCGTCACACCGTTCACGTCACCCAAAAACTCAAACCGACGTCCCGCGCCTTTAAAAGCGTTCAAACCGGCGCTGCATTCTTCCGGTGTACAGCCGCTGAGACTGGCGCAGACATATGCCGCCAGTGCGTTGTAAATATTGTGATATCCCGGCGCAGACAGTTCAATTCGCGCCTTTTTATGTCCGAGTTCCTCCACATCAAACGCAAAAAACGACGGACGATATTCCGTAATATGCGTTGCGCGGAAGTCAGCGGGCGAATCGATGCCAAAGGTGCGCACTATGCGGTCAACATCACCGACAACCTGTACGGTGTTGGCATCGTCAATGTTGGCAATAATCGTGTTTTCGGTCAAAAGACAAAAACGGCGAAACGATTCTTTCAAATTGTCCATCGTTTTGAAAAATTCAAGATGGTCTGCGTCCACATTCAAAATCACGGAAGTGTGCGGTACAAGATGCAAAAACGTGTTCGAATATTCACACGCTTCCACGATAATTTCATGTCCGGCACCATAGCGTCCGTAACCGTCAATGAGCGGCAGTTTGCCGCCAATCACCGCGGCGGGGTCTTTGTTTGCCATCACCATAATCTGCGTTGTCATGGCGGTGGCGGAGGTTTTTCCGTGTGTGCCGGCAATGCAGATGGGATGCGGATAGGTGTTGGAGACATAACCCAGTAATATACTGCGTTCCACGGCGGGAATGCCGCATTTTTGCGCTTCTTCCACTTCGGGATTGCCTTTCATAATGGCGGCGGTGTAAATCACAAGCTCCGCGCCATGCACGTTTTCGGCTTTGTGTCCGATTGTCACAGGAATCCCCAGTTTGCGTTCACGCTCAATGATATCGCCCTCGCCAACGTCTGACCCCGTAATTTCATAGCCGACCTCATGCAAAATTTGCACCAGCGGAAACATGCCGCTGCCGCCAATGCCCACAAAATGCAGTTTGGTTTTCCCGTCCAGTAAATTGCTGTCAAATGCGTTCATTCATGCTCACTCCTCTGTAATTCATAATCATGTTATGATTATACCGCGTTTGCGTCATAAAATAAACAGCTTTCTGCTTTTTTATAAAAGAGTGCGTTCAAAGCGAGATTATGATATAATAATCACATACGCACGCTACGCGACGCGCAATTACATACGCACGCTACGCGATGTGGCGTGCAGTTTATAAAAAGGAGAGACGGACATGCAATTGACGCGCGCGGTGGAAAAAATCATTGAAAACGCAGGCTTGACGGTCAAAGACACAGGCTGCGGCTATGTGCTTGGCTGTCAGACGGAGCCGAAAGCGTTTTTTGCGCACAATCCCTTACATATTTTGGCACTTTATACCGCTGCTGCCAGTCTCAATGCTACGGTGGAATGGTCTGTTTTTGAGGCTGCCAACACATCGGCACCACGGATTGCCGCATTGCCGGCAAAGCAGGTGTGCGATACCATACAGGCGATTTTATTGTCCGAACATCCCGAGACATTGGCGCCGCTTGTCACGGCAGGCGGTTTTGTGCGGTTTGGCATCAAGGGCGATGCGCCGTGTCTGCATGTGCTTGCCGGTCTGCCTGCCACGGTGGCAACGCGTTGGTGGGGTTTTCTGCATCTTTGCAAGGCGAATATCACGCTTGTCGGTGCGCGGCTCAGCTTTCCGCCAAAACGCACAAAGCTTTTATGCGCGTATGAAACGGCGTTTGCATCGCCTGTGCCGACAACAATGACGGCGCTGAAAAAGCTGCTGTCCTGTTTGCCGCTGTTTGATTTTACGGTTGCCGCCACTGCGTTTGCACAGCTCAATCCCGCGTGGCAGCAAAGCATTCCGCTTTATGCACAGCTTTGCAAGAGCAAAGAGCCGTACCATACAACACAGCTTGCCGTCACGGCGGCAGAATTGCGCGCGGAGCATATCTACAGCCGCCGCACAAACTGGATTTTTGCGCAGTTGCTGGAAACCGTCATCAAAGAACCGCGGCTCAACACCTATCCGGCATTGATTGCACTGGCAAGGACACTCAACAGTTGCAGTTGAAGCCGAAAAACGATATAATGTTACCATATTATTATGCAGGGAGGCGGCTATGGCTTTTCAGTCCGTTTCATTTTTTGCGCTGTTCTTTGTGACACTCTGCGTTTATTACGCTGTGCCGTCACGCTATAAAAATGCAACAATTCTTTGTGCAAGCATTGTTTTTTATGCCGCCACGGGATTTGGCTATCTTGTGATGCTTTTTGCGGCAATTCTGCTCAGCTACAGTGCGGCACGTTTGCTTGCGGCGGCAAAAACACAAAGCAGACGCAAAGCGATTTTGGCGACGTCGCTTGTTGTTTTTCTCGGGAATCTCTGCTTTTTCAAGTATTATGACGCGTTCGGTAAAACGCTGATGCGCCTTTGCCAAAGTCTTGGTCTGCCGGTTTTTCTGCCGGATACAGGGTTATTAGCGCCGCTCGGCATCAGTTTTTACACCTTTACCGTCCTCGCATACCTCATTGATATCTACCGCGAAAAACAGACGGCAGAAGTGAACTTCATTCGTTATGCGGCGTTTATCAGCTTTTTTCCGCTCGTTGCTTCCGGCCCGATTGAACGCGGACGCAACCTTTTGCCGCAGTTTGACGGTGCGCGTCCGTTTGTGTACGAAACTTTCTGCAAAGGCGCGTCGCGGATGCTTTGGGGCTTTTTCAAAAAATTTGTGGTCGCCAACACCATCGCCGGTATGGTTGATGCCGTTTTTGTCGATGTCACAAAATACACGGGTCCGTATCTGCTGCTTGCGGCACTTTTATATTCCTACCAACTCTATTGCGATTTTTCAGGCTATTCCGACATCGCCATCGGCGCGGCACAGATGCTTTGCATGGACGTGATGGAAAACTTCACACGTCCGTTTGCCGCGCACAGCTATAGCGATTTATGGCGGCGCTGGCACATCAGTCTCACAAGTTGGTTTCGGGAATATCTTTATTTTCCGCTCGGCGGCAGCCGCAAAGGCGCTTTTCGCACGGTGTGCAACATTCTCATCATCTTCCTTGTCAGCGGCATTTGGCACGGCAGCGGTCTCACGTTTGCCATATGGGGACTTTTGAACGGCATTTACATGGCAATCGGCAGAGCAAGTGCCGCATCTCGTGCGAAATTGGCAGAAAAAAATCCGCTGTACCGCAATAAAACGCTGCGCGCCATTGTGCAAATCACCTGTGTCTATTTGCTGTTCACAAGCTGTATCGTGTTTTTTCGCGCTGAAAACATGGCGGATGCACTTTATGTCTACACGCATTTGTTTACCGGTTGGGTTTCGGCGCTCACGGCACCGGCAGGCGTGATTGCCACGCTCAAAACCATGGGCATCGGGCGTGTCACAAGTTTGCTGCTACTGGTTACCATCGGTTTTACCGAAATTCTCGAATGGCGCGCCGCCGTCGCAAAACAAAAAACAGGCGCCTATCTGCGCGCGCAAAAACCGGCTGTACGCATGACGCTTTACTATGCAATGTTGATGTTGCTTGCGCTGTTCGGTGTATTGGGCAAATCGTCGTTCATTTATTTTCAGTTTTAAGGAGTGGGCATGATGAAAAAACTTTGCAAAGCGGCGCTTTGCTTTTTGCCGTTTGTCTGCCTGCTTGTTTTTGTGAACTGGTATGCCGATCCTGCCAATGTGCTGCGCGGTGACTATGAACAAAAGGTTGCCGCCATTCTCGCAAGCGGCGAAAACGCCACCAATTTGCGCAATATGGACGACCGTACGTTCATGAAAATATATGCCGAGCTGCGCACACAGCCGCTCGACACGCTCGTACTCGGCTCCAGTCATGCCATGCAGATTACCAAAGAGCTGACCGGCGATGAAAATACCTTTTGCGCGGGCGTCACCGGTGCCGATTTGCGCGACTGCATCTCGATTTATGAGCTGTTCAAGAGTAAAAACTTCAATCCGAAACGGGTCATTTTAACGGTAGACAGTTGGTTTTTGAGCGAAGGAACGCTCGAAAAACGCGCCATGACGGACGGCTACACCGCTTTTTGCAAAAGAGAGGGATTGTCGCCGCTCAAATCCGGCAAACTTGAATTGTGGCTGCAAGCGGCTGAAAAAAAGGGGCAGGCATTTTCCATTCCCTATTTTCAAACAAGCTTAGATTACATCAAACGCGGTCTGATTGCAGACAGAGACGCCGTGCCTACGCAGGATTTTTACACAGTCACCGACATGCGCCGCGCAGACGGCAGCTATTGCTACAACGAAAAGCTGCGCACAATTCTGCCGGAAGAAACGGCGGCGCGCGCTGCCAATGTCATTGTGGCAAAACCGGAATTTGCGCGCAATTTCAGCGGCGTGTCTGAGCCGCTTTTGCAGCAGCTTGAGGTGTTTGTGCGGTCTTTGCAGGCAGACGGTGTGCAGGTTGCGCTGATGCTTGCACCGTTTCATCCCGATTATTACGATTATATGTGTACACAAACCGACAATTATGTGCCGCTTCTCGGTACACAGACTGTCGTTTCAGCGTTGGCTAAAAAACTCGATGTTCCGCTGTTTGGCTCGTTTAATCCCTACGATTGCGGTCTTACCGGCATCGATTTTTACGACGGCATTCATTGCACAGACAAAGCAATGACGCAATTTTACCCCAAAAACTTATTCAGTTGAAGCGGTTTCGCCCGCAAGGAGAATTTATGGCAAAAATAGGAATCATCGGCGCAGGCGCGGCAGGACTTTTTGCGGCAGGCACGGCACTTGCGGCAGGACACAGCGTCGCCGTCATCGAACACATGGACGCGGCGGGCAAAAAGTTGCTGATTACCGGCAAAGGTCGCTGCAATCTCACCAACAATTGCACACCGGACGAATTTATGAAGAATATCCGCCGCAATCCGCGTTTCTTATATTCTGCACTGAATGCGTGTCCGCCGTCTGTCGTGATGGATTTGTTTGAAAACAAGCTTGCCGTTCCGCTCAAAACGGAGCGCGGGCGGCGTGTCTTTCCGCAAAGTGACCGCGCCGCCGATATTTTAAACGCGCTTTTACGTTATGCGGACGGTGCAAAATTTTCGTATCATACCGCCGCAAATGCGCTTCATATCAAAGACGAACGCGTCACGGGTGTTGTGCTGTCAAATGGGCAAATGATGCCGACAGACGCCGTAATCGTTGCCACAGGCGGCGTATCTTATCCCGTCACAGGCGCTACAGGCGATGGCTACACGCTTGCAAAACAGGCGGGGCATACCATCATCACGCCTGAACCAAGCCTTGTTTCGCTTGTGGAACGCGGCGATACCGCCAAAAAGATGATGGGATTATCGCTCAAAAATATTGTACTCACGCTGTTTGAAGGAAATAAAGCGATTTTCAGTGAGCAGGGCGAAATGCTGTTTACACATTTTGGTGTGTCGGGGCCGCTTGTCCTGTCTGCAAGTGCGCATATTCGCGATATGCAAAAATATGCCTATCATCTCACCATTGATTTAAAGCCGGCACTTTCCGCCGAAAAACTGCAAAAGCGCATTGATGAAGATTTTGTGCTGCTCAGTGCCGCAGATGCCGCCAACTGCCTTGTGAAACTGCTGCCGGCGTCCATGCGACCCGTGATGTTGCAATTATGGGGCGTTGCACCCGATAAAAAGGTGAATCAAATCACGCGGGAAGAGCGGCAGAAGCTTTTGTCGCTGCTCAAAGCGTTTCCCATCGAACTCAAAAGCAAGGGCGATTTGGAACACGCCGTCATCACGAGCGGCGGCGTAAACGTCAAGGAAATCGACCCCAAAACCATGCAGAGCAAGCTGTGCGGCGGTCTTTATTTTGCAGGTGAGGTACTTGATGTCGATGCCTATACCGGCGGGTACAATCTCGGCATTGCCTTTGCCACGGCATATGCGGCGGCAAGCCATATCGAATAAAAATCAACAGTAATAAGGAGTCTTATCAATATGATTGCAATTGCCATTGACGGCCCGTCAGGTGCGGGCAAATCCACGTTAGCACGTCGCCTTGCAGAGAAACTGCACTATATTTATGTCGATACCGGCGCCATGTACCGCACGATTGGATTGTTCGCCTTACAGCAGGGGATTGACCTCAAAAACGAAACAGCGGTCACGGCGCTGCTGCCGCGCATCAAGCTTGATTTGCGCTATGTGGATGGTGCGCAGCATATGTTTTTGAATGATGTGGATGTTTCCGGCGAAATCCGCACCGAGCAGGTGTCCATGTCGGCATCGATTGTGTCGGCATATCCCACCGTGCGCGCATTTTTGCTTGAAACGCAGCGCAACTTCACCAAAACCAGCAATATTTTAATGGACGGACGCGACATCGGCACCGTGGTGCTGCCTTATGCAGACGTCAAAATATTCCTCACCGCCACGCCGGAAGAACGTGCGCGGCGCCGTTATCTGGAATTGCTTGAAAAAGGCGAGAAAGCAGAGTATGATACCGTGCTTGCCGATGTAAAACAGCGTGATTATAATGACACTCATCGCGCCATTGCGCCGCTCAAAGCAGCAGAAGATGCGGTGATTGTGGATACCACCGAAGTGGATTTTGAGGGCGCTTTTGCGCTTCTGCTTTCGGCAATTGAAAAAAAGCTACAGGCTGACGGCACAAAATAAGAGTCGGCCGAAAGGATACGGTCATGTTTTATTGTATCATTATTACGCTCGCGTGGATTGCTTGGCACATTGTGTTTCGCATCAAGGTTATCGGCAGAGAAAACCTCATCAAGAACCGCGGCTTTGTGCTTGCACCGAATCACCTTTCCGCCATCGATCCGGTTTTTGTGGTTATTGCGCGGTTTTGGGGCAAACGCATGGTGGTGTTCGGCAAAGAGGAGCTGTTCGGCAAAAATATTTTTCTCGACTGGATGTGGCGGCATGTTAATGTTGTTTGTGTCCATCGCGGCAAAGGCGATACGCAAGTGGTTGATGAAGCCGTGCAAGACGTGAAAAACGGACAGGGACTTTTGATTTTTCCGGAGGGAACGCGCAGCAAAGACGGAAATTTGGGACGGCTGAAAAGTGGCGCCTTTGTAGTGGCAGCGGCGGCAGGCGTTGACATGATTCCGTGCCGCATCATTTATAAAGGTGGAAAAATGAAAGTGTTCGGCCGTTGCACCATCATATTCGGCAAGCCGATTCCCGCCGAAAAACTGACGCTCGGCGAGCCGCGCAGCGCTGCAAAATTACGTGCAAGCAAAGCGCTGCTTGAAACGGCACTTGAAAAATTACTGGAAGAAAATAGGCAATATTTATGAAAATTATAGTGGCAAAAACAGCCGGCTTTTGTTTCGGCGTAAATCGGGCAGTTAAAATGACCTATGATTTGCTCGCACAAGGCAAACAAATCGCAACACTCGGTCCGCTGATTCATAATCCGCAATGCGTGGCAGATTTGGCGTTACACGGAGCGGTCACGGTGAGCAGTGCCGATGCAATACCGGCAGGATATGAGGTTGTCATTCGCAGCCACGGTGTGCCGCAGGCGATGTATGATACACTCGCCGCAACGGGCGCAATTCTCCACGATGCAACCTGTCCGTTTGTTGCGAAAATCCATAAAATAGCAAAACAGGCAGAGACTGCGGGCTGCACATTACTCGTTGCCGGCGACAAAACACATCCCGAAGTACAGGGAATTGTGGGTCATACGTGCGGAAAAGTTTTTACGTTTACAGATTTAGAGGAACTAAAAAGCATTTTAATTCCAGAAAATGGCATAGAAACCGCGTTTATCGTCGCACAAACCACGTTTGAAGTGAAAAAGTGGTTGGAATGTACAAACTTTATCAAAAAAGTATATACAAATGCGCGAATATTTGATACAATATGTAATGCAACATGGGCGAGGCAGCAGGAAGCGGAGGAGTTGAGCCGCAGATGTGATTTTATGATCATTATCGGCGGACGACATTCTTCGAATACCCAAAAGCTTGTTTCGGTTGCCGCACGTTACACCAGAGCCGTTGCCGTTGAAACGGCGGCGGAAATAAACCCAAAGTGGTTTACCGGTGTGCAAACGGTTGGCGTTACAGCGGGTGCGTCCACGCCTGCGTCTATTATTGAGGAGGTACTGAGCAGTATGAGCGATGAAATTCGTGAAGAGGAATTAAGCTTTGAGGAAATGTTAGAAGGGACTTTGAAACCCGTCTACGCCGGAAAGGTTGTTTCGGGCATTGTTACCGCGGTGTCACCAAACGAAGTGCAGGTAGATATCGGCACAAAACAGACCGGCTTTATCAAGCTTGAAGAACTCACCAATGACCCTTCTGCAAAAGCGGAAGATTTGGTCAAGAAAGGTGACGAGCTCGACCTTGTGGTTACCAAAGTGAACGATCAGGAAGGCGTCATCTATCTTTCCAAGAAGCGCCTGGATGAAAATAAAGGCAAAGAAGCCGTCGCCGCAGCAGTCGACAGCGGCGAAATCATGGAAGGCTACGTCACCGAAAGCAATTCCGGCGGTGTGGTTGCCCTTGTCAACAATGTGCGTGTGTTCATTCCGCGTTCGCAGGCTACTCTGCGTCACGGCGAGGACTATACCGCCCTTGTGAAACAAACCGTAAAAATGAAAATCAAACAGTGCGAAGGCCGTCATATCGTGGGTTCAATCCGCGAAGTGCTTGCTGAGCAGGTTGACGGTTTGCGCGAAAAATTCTGGGAAGATGTCGAAGTCGGTAAAAAATACATCGGCACAGTCAAAAGTCTTACCAACTATGGCGCATTTGTTGACATTGGCGGCGTAGACGGTCTTGTGCATATCAGCGAGCTTGCATGGAACCGCATCAAACATCCGTCTGAAGTTGTCAACGTCGGCGACAAAATTGATGTCTATGTCAAAGATCTCGACATCGAAAACAAAAAAGTTTCGCTCGGCTACAAAAAAGACGAGGACAATCCTTGGGAAAAATTCAAAGCGGAATATCCGATTGGCAGCACTTTCAAAGCGCCGGTTGTTTCCGTCACGAAATTCGGTGCCTTTGTGCGCATCATTCCGGGCATTGACGGTCTTGTCCACATCAGTGAAATTTCGCACGACCGCGTAGAGAAGGTTTCTGACGTTCTCACTGTCGGTCAAGAAGTGGAAGTTGTGCTTACCGATGTCGATTATGACAAAAAGCGCATCAGCCTTTCCATGAAAGCACTGATTCCTGCGCCGGACGCCGAGGCATCTGCCGAAGTTTCCGACGAGCAGGCAGCACCCGCAACAGAAGATTCCGCTGCGGAATAAGCAAATAGATTCAATTAAAAACGCGCACGATTCAGATGCAGATGTATTTGAACCGTGCGCATTTTGCATTGCGGGTTAACGCGTTATGGACTTGGCTGAAAAACGCCGCGCGATGCAGACTGAAACGCTCAAACAGCAGTATAGAAAACATTGACTTTTATTTCTGATAAAGCTATAATAGATAAAACAATGTAAAAAATTAACAGGACGTGCAATGACGTGCAATACTGGAAATAAATATTATGCAAAATCATTCAATTTGGCAGTATTGAATATCCATGTAAAAGGAGGGGTCACATGAAAACGATTGACATGCGTAATTTTTTTAAAAAATTAGGCGCGCAGTTTTTGTGTGTGGCACTGCTTTTGGGATTGTTTCCTGTTCCGACAAATACGGTATATGCTGCCGAAACTGTAAATGCAAATGCCGCGTATATGGCACCGGAACTTACGGTGACAAAAGGACAGGAGAATGTTGATTTATTACAAGGTATCGTGTACGACTTTTCGCGGTACAGTATATCGGTCACCGATATGGGCGGCTTTGACAGCAATATTAT
>JAVWRA010000064.1:0-11008 GCA_036635095.1 Ruthenibacterium sp.
CGCGGAACGGTCAAGACCGTTCCCTACGGGGGCAATTTGAAAATCGAATTGTTCAGCAAGCGGAGCGACGGGGGCGTCGCTCCCTACAGATGCAATTTGAAAATTATGCGGGTACGCTAGGAATATTGATACAGATTTTAGGAGGCTTTGACGATGAAATACAAAAAAGGATTTACGCTGATTGAATTGATTGTGGTTCTCGCAATTGTTGCTGTAATTGCTGCAATTGCTGTGCCAACTGCGTTCGGCTCTATCGAAAAAGCGAATATCGCTGCCGACAAAGCTTCCATTGAGGCGCTCAACAGCGCCATTCGCACCGCCGCCATCATTGAGCGCGCCGATGCGGCAATCAACGAAGCAACCATGGACGATATCGCGAAAAAGCGTGTTTTCCCGTGTAAAGTGAAGCAGGCATGTGAAGCCGCAAGCATCAGTCCGGATTCCGGCATTCTCAGCAAGGGCGGCGTTCGGTTTATTCCGGCATCTGAAAAAACCATCGCCCATTTTGAATACAGCGACAAACCGACCAGTATTATTGCTTCAGGCGGTACTGTATTTAAAAAAGGCGATTCGTGGCGCAGTATTTATACGTGGGATGCCGATAAATTTTATTGCAATTATTTTGCCTATTGACCTGTAAATCCATAAAAAAACTCCGCGCACACCGCTGTTTGGCGGGTATGCGCGGAGTTTTTTATTGATATTTTTTAGCTTTGTATTCAATCAAACCATTTGCCCCGCCACTGCCGCTGCTGTCAACGGCTTTCGTCAAACCGGCGGTGTCGCCCCACCAATCTGTCGGCGTGGGCGTTGTGTTGAGCTTGAACCGATTGTATTCTTCTTCTTTCACCAAGTTTTTGCACCAAATTGTACCGTGCAGTGCATAACCCTTTCGGTCACTGTTGATATTCAAGTTGCCTTCCGGACACAAAAAGTTCGCCTTATGCTCATACCCGCCCTGCTGCGGCGGATTGATATTGACCGTAATATTGCCATGCACCGACACAAAACTGACCCGCGTATTTGCGCCGCGTGTTAAGGTTATCTCTGACACCACCATGTCGTTATTGGCATAAAACGTAACCGAGCCGCCGCCTGTGCAAGTGAGCGTCCCTGTAAAGGTGATGTCCGGCGCGATGATTGCAATGTCTTTTCCCTGCGTTTCAACGATTAAGTTGTTTACGGTTCCGCCTTTGGTTGCCGTGACGCTTTGCGTCCAAATTCTTTCGCTCAAATCCGCGATTGCGGGAATCTTTTTGCTCGGTTCTTCCGGCGCAACCAATGTGTACGTTTCAAATTTCGGCGGTTTGCTCGGATAGTCCAGCTTTGTATAAACTGCCGTTTTATCCATATTATTGTCATACACCTTTGGCGTGTAGAGGTTCATCGCACCGTCCGCTTTCATGTGACCGGCAATAAAAACCCTGTTCGGCGCATACAAATTCACCGTTTTTGTCTTATCGTGAAAATAAGCTTTCGATGTCAGCAGCGTCGTAAAACGCACCTGATAAGAAGCGGATATTTTGACATCACCCGTGATATTACTGTCCGCTATTCTGACATTTTTTGCGTTATCAATCATGACATCGCCGAAAATATCGTAGCTATACAAATTGCAGTCCTCATTGCTTGCTTTTCCGTTGAGTCCGATGGTCAGCCCTGCAACGCCGTTTGCCGGCGGACGATGCTCTGCCGACATGGCGCGCGTGACCGTGCGCGTAAAACCCGCATAGGTACAGGTGGTCGCAATCGTAATTTGCTGAACGCCGTCTATCATTCTGCCTGCTTCATCGCGTTTGCCGCCGTCATCGGCTGTGCATTTGATGACGAGCGTGGCTTTTTCTGCCGGCAATTCGCCAACCGTAAGCGTATCACTGCCGATGGGAGATGCGTCATACGTGGCGGTAAAAGCCTTGCCTTTCGGCTTGAGCGCCCGAATTTCACCGTCAAGCTGTATGCCTTGGTCGGTCAAATTCATCAATTCCTGCACGAGTGTATCTGTCAGCGATTTTGCGGAATAATATGCCTGCGTTACATCGCGGCTATTGACGCTGGTTTGCACATTCGACATGCCCCACATCACAAGCGCCCCGCCCATCACCAAAATGAATATCAACAAAAATAGCGCAACAATCAACATGCTGCCGCGCTTTTTATGCTTTTTGCAAGGCTGTTTCATTGCGTTCTCCTTTGCTGCATCATTTTGCTATGTCGCCGGCATATACCAAAGTGCCACACTGTCGGCGCCGCTTGATTCGAGTGTTGTGTTCAAAAAATTCATCGTCCACGTAACGGAGTGTATCTTTTTATCGAATTTGCCGTCCTTGATAGAATAGGCGGTGAGCGTTGTCACAAGACTGCCCTTGTCACTGCCGAATTTGATTTCATACATCAAATTTTTGTAAAGCTCCGGCATGGAACTCAAATAATCAACCGCATGGTCCTCTTTTCCATCACTCGTATAAATTCTGCCATTGTTCGGATTGGAATAAAAAACCTTTTTGGTGCCGGGTGACGGCGTTGTTCTTTCGGTGCTGAGAACAGCTTTGTCGGCAAGGCGCAAATCGGTTTCAAGCATTGTTTGTATGGTTGCGATGGCGTTTTTTGCGCGTGTATGCAGCGCCGCATTTTCATATTGCGCACCCGCAGATGTCATAAAGCCGCCAACAATCGCGCCGAGAATGGCAACGACAGCCAAAACGCAAATCAATTCCACCAGCGTGATACCACGCTTATTTGCTTTGTTCATGACGGCTCCTTTCGGATTTTCACTCAACCTTTCGCCAATTTAAACGTTGAAAGGCTTGTTCTTGTTTTTTCATTCTGAATTTCAACCGTTTCCATTTCCTGCGGCAATCCAATTGTGACAACTTTATTCCCACTCAACGTGATTTTAATCGCGCCGTCTGTCAGTGTGCGCGTAACTTGTGTTTTTGCATCGTTGACCGGCAACGTGCCATTCGTTTCAAAGTAACGCACAATTTTTGCGGTATCGGCATCCAACACCGCGCTGCGTCCATACCCTTTTGCGCCCACGGTAAAAAGCTGTAAGCCAAATAAAAGCGCCACGGAAACAATGACGAGCGCACAAATCAGTTCAATTAAAGTAAAGCCTTTTTTGCTTTTCATGTGCGCTCCTTTCTCGGCGGCACCGTTTAAATTGTGCCGACCAAATCAAACATGCTGAACATTGGCACAGCAACCGCTACCACCACAAAACCCACAATGACGGCAATGACAATTGTCATCAGCGGCTCCATGGCGGTTGTCAGCCGCTTGGTGCTTTCATCGGTCTCGGTTTCGTATAAATCTGCCATTTTACCGAGCGTTTCGCTCAGCGAGCCGCTCTCCTCGCCCGCGCGCAGCATACTGATGAATACCGGATCAAAAAAGCCTTGTTTGTCCATGGAGGCAGATACCGGATTGCCCACGCGCACTTCGTCTGCCACTTGTTCGAGTCCATTGATGAGGTATTGATTGGTGAGGACGGCGCGACTGATGGCAAGTGCGGAGAGAAAATCCTGTCCGGAATACAGCATGGTGGATAAAATACGCGAGAATCGCGCAATTTGTACGTTTTTCATCAACTTGCCCACAAGCGGAAGATACAGTTTTGCGCGGTCCACTTTCATGCAGAACGCATGGCTTTTTTTGCGGGTAAACCGATACAGCGCCACCAACCCGACAATGACGAGCGCAATCAGCCACCACCACCGTGTGGTGAAATTCGACACCGCCATCACCGCCATCGTAATTGCCGGAACGCCCGTTCCCATCGCTTCAAACATCGTATAAAAGCTCGGTAACACGACAGTATTGATGATTGCAAGCACCACCAATACCAGCACAATCAGAATCACCGGATAAATCATGGCACTGCGCACTTTGCCAATAAGCGCATCTTGTTTTTCATATACTGTGGCAATTTGTGCAAAACTGCGTTCCAAATGACCGTCCGCTTCACCCGCGCGCACCAGATTTGTGGTGACGGCGTCAAAACAGGCAAATTTTTCCATCGACGCAGACAAGCTGACGCCCGAAAGCATGTCGCTGTGCAGCTCATGCAAAACGCGTGCAAAGCCCTTATGCGGCTCGTTTTCTTCCATAACCTCAAGCAAAAGGCTGAGGTTGACGCCGGCGCGCAGCATGATTGCCATTTGATTGAAAATGAGAATCATTTTTTTACGCTTGAATTTCATCACATGCGGATCTTTGGGGGCAAAATCCATATTCCAGATATTTTTGCCCTCATCAAGCGCAATCATACCAAACGCTTTTTTGCCCGCCGAAAGAGAAGTCGGCACAAGACGCCGTGCGCGCAACTGTGCGATTGCGTCTGTTTCGCCTGTGGCATCCAGTTCGCCTTTCGCACGTTTGCCTGCCGCATCTACGGCAACATACTGATATGTCATGCCTAATCTCCTCTCTTTTTATCGTTGCTGTGTTCTTTAATCAAAATCAACCAATTGTGCCGCCTCATCATACGCAGTTTCACCGCGCAGCACCATCGTGCGGGCATCGTCGGCAATCGGAATCATACCCTCATCTATCGCGATGGCGCGCAGCATATCACTTGACTGCGAGGCGTTGATGGACGCGCGTATGCGGTTGTTAATCGGCATGATTTCAGCAATGGCGGTTCGTCCCGAAAAGCCTGTCCCCACACAATGCGGGCAGCCTGTAGGACGATAAAGCGTCAGTTTTTCGGCAGGATTGACATGCAAAGCGTGTTTTTCTTCCGCAGAAGCTTCATATGCCTGCTTGCAGCTTGGGCAAAGCTTGCGCACAAGACGCTGACTGATGACGCCGATGACACTGGACGCAACCATAAACGGCTGTGTACCCATGTCGATGAGCCGCACAATGGCGCTTGGCGCGTCATACGTGTGCAGCGTGGACAGTACAAAGTGACCGGTAATCGACATACTGGTGGCGATTTCGGCGGTTTCACCGTCGCGAATTTCACCAATCATGACAACGTCGGGGTCTTGCCGCAACACACTGCGCAAAACAGCGGGGAATGTAAGCCCCTGTGCGGGATTGATGTTGACCTGCGTCACGCCCGGCACCACCATTTCCACAGGGTTTTCCACCGTGACAATATTGATGTCGCTGCGTCTGATTTCGGAAATAGCGGCATACAATGTGGTGGATTTTCCGCTGCCTGTCGGCCCCGTGACAAGCAGAATGCCATACGGTTTATGAATGAGCTTGTCAAGCAACACCAAATTGTGCTGTGAAAAGCCGAGACTTTCTTTTTTGAGCGTGAATGTGAGCGATGTCGTGATACGAATGACGATTTTTTCGCCAAAAATACCCGGCAGCGTGGACAGACGCAAATCGATATTATGGTTGCCGGAACGGTAGGTTGCGCGCCCGTCCTGCGGGATGCGTTTTTCGGCAATCGACATACCGCCGATGAATTTGATACGGCTGCAAACGGAGGGGAAAATTTCGTTGCCGGTGGTGATAAAATCAATCAATTTGCCGTCCACACGAAAACGCACCAGCATGTTTTTCGGGCCGGGTTCAATGTGGATATCACTGGCTTTTAAGATGATTGCCTGCTCAAACATATTGTTGACAAAGCGAACCATCGGCTGTTCTTCGTCGGGAATATTGGTGGTTTCAACCGGAATTTCTTCCTGTGCGGTCGAGAGCGTCCGCGCGGCTTCAAACACCTTTTGGTTGGTGTAAACCTCGTGGATTTTCTCGGAGATACGGCTTTTTTCGCAAATGGCAATCTCCGCGGAAAGACCGGTATAAATTTCAATATCACGCACGGAGGAATCGTCGAGCGGGTCGGAAACGGCAAGCCGCAGCACACCGCCCTCTTTTTCGTACGGCAGCATATTGGCGGCGCGCGCCATCGCTTCGGGAATTGTTCCGGCAACCTC
Organism: Ruthenibacterium sp.; assembly: GCA_036635095.1. Lineage (GTDB taxonomy): Bacteria > Bacillota > Clostridia > Oscillospirales > Ruminococcaceae > Ruthenibacterium. The sequence continues at coordinate 5,898 of JAVWRA010000064.1, forward strand.
CGGCGAAATAGCCAATCCCTCTAAATCAATATATTTGAGGTGCATCTGCTGTTGCAGCGCATTGCAAAGCTGACTTTCGGTCAAAATACCGCTGGCTATCAACTGCGAGCCGAGACGCAACCGCGTTTGCTTTTGTGCGGCAAGCGCTTCGTGCAGTTGTTCCTGCGTAATGACATTTGCATTGATGAGAATTTCACCGAGTTTCGCATTAAAAAAGTTCAAAACCGCATCCTCCTAATTTGATGAAAATAAACCGAGATACAGCGCGATTGCACTGTGCCATGCCTGCCACGCGCAAAGCGTACAAAGCGCGCCGCCCACCAGAAACGGGCCGAACGGAAACGCGTCCGTGCGGCTTTTCTTTTTGAAAATCAGCAGCGGAATGCAGACGATTGCCGCGCTGAAAACAGCGAGCAGTACCGCTACACCCAGTCCTGCGGGACCGCAGAGAAAACCCAGCAATGCAAGCAATTTGACATCGCCAAAACCGATGGCATCGGTATGATACAGCTTTGCAGCAAGCGTAAGCACACCCCAAAGACCGAAAAAGCCGAGCGACGCGCCGACAAACGGCAGATACCACATCGGCTGCATGGTGCGCAGTGCGCCGCCGAAATACAGCAGAATGCCAAGAACCGCGCCAAGCAGCAACAATTCGTCCGGCAAAATGGTATAACGCAAATCACACAGCGCCGCAAGCAGCAAAACACCTGTAAGCATTGCAAAAAGAAACGGTGCAAACACACCTTGCAGCTTCTGCATGGCGCCGGCACTGCACAGCGCACACACGATGCCAAACAACACCATCTGCCATACCGGCAAACGGCGGCACTGCGGCGCATGACACGCGCAAGGCGTTTCGCCATAGTCGCAAAGCCATTTTTCCGGCAGCAGCCGAAATGCAAAAGCGGACAAAATTCCACAGGCGAACGCACTGAAAATAGACAATACTTTCATGCCTACTTCTCCATGGTGTAGTATGTAATATTCACCAAAAACAAATCCATCTCTTCAATCGGCGCGGAAGTGTCTTTGAGTGCCGACGGCGTACTGCCGGCAAAATCAGCAAGCTCCGCCTTGAGTTTTGAGGCATAATCTGCGGCAATCTGTGCATCCACCGCGTCTGCCGGATTATTGCTTGCGGCGGCAACCGCCGCTTTGATGCGCGCATCTTGTACGGCTTTATCTGCCGCGCGGCGTTTTTCGTTGTAAGCCGTTCTTTCGGCGGTTTTTTCAGCGACTTTCTGCTCTGCTTCCATGGCTGCCTCGGCTTCGGCGGCAGCCTCGGCAAGCGGATCGACACCTTGCTCCGGTGTGCGCTTTGAGGGCGTATATTGAAAGTTTTGTACGTAAAAACCGGCGCCGGAATTGCTTTCAAGCGCGGCTAAAAAATCTGCCGGTGTACCGCCCGGTGCAACGCCCACGCTCATTTGTGCCGTATATTCTTTTCCCGTAAAGCCGCCTTGCAGCGGCACTGTTTCACCTGCTTCAGAAGCGGTGACGTCAATGCTCTGCACCGTCACGTTGCCGGCGTGTGCCGCGTCACACAGCAGATTGGCAAGTTGAACCGGCTGTTTGAGCGTTTCATCTGCCATGAACCGTGTATCGGCTTCCTTGATTTGCTGCTGCAATTCCGCCACTTCTGTTTCATGCGGCGCAAGCATTTGAATTTGCATTTGCAGGTTTTGATATTCAGCATCAAGCGCGTCCATCTCGCGTTTCTGATTCGGAAAAAACATGGTCAGATACACGATAACGCCCACCAAAACCACTAACAGATACAGCGTATAACCTGTGAATCGTTTTTTGTTTTCCATCTTAATTTCCTCCCAGCAACGACTCTGCGGCGTCTGTTGGCGTCTGCGCTTCTGACGCGGCGGGGGCAGCGTCCTCTGCCGGCGCTTCTTCTGCAATCACCGGCAGCGCATGATAATCCGCCGGCACAAAATGAAGGGTGCCGGCATAGGTTCCGTTCTGCTGCTGCAAAACAGAAAGATTCAAGTTCAAATAATACGATTCATCGGCATAAATTTTATCTTTCAGGTCAAGAAAATAGCGCATGTCATAGGCGACAAACGTTGTTTGATATGCCCCGTCAGTCGCGTCAAAAGAAATATCCTGAATGGTAAGTCCTTTGCCAAACAGTGCAAGTGTGCGCGCCAAAACCGTGCCTGTATTGGATTGATATGCACAAAGCGCCTCGTTTTTTGCATCAATCTGCGTGACGCGATCCTGCGTTGCGGCAAGTTCATCCAGTGCATTTTGCACCGAAGAAAGCGCGTTGTATCGCGTTTGTGTTATCTGTAATGTAGATTTTTTGATAAGCATTGCCGCCTGCGGCGCCAGAATGCCGAGAACCACAACGCCCGTCAACACCGCGCAGGTGCCGGCGCTGATGATGGAACCGGTTTTCTTCTGCCGCATACCGGCAAGCAGATTGAGCGTGTCATATTGCGCGCCCGCAAGCACAAGCGCACCTGCAAGCGACCCCTCCGGCGCAAGAAACGGTGCCATTTGCTCTGTAACATGGTCTGCCCGCGTACACGGCAGGCTCAAATTCTCCATCACGAGTTTCAAAAACACTTTGTCGCGACACGCCTCGCCGGAGAGGAAAAATTGTTCCGGCGCAATATGCAGCGGTGCGCTCAGCACACGCAGTGTGCGCAAAATATCGTAAGAATAATTGGTGAGCGCTTCATTTGCTTTTTCGGCGTATGCGTCGCTGAATTTATTTTCGGCAAGTTTTTCCGCCACGGCGGCATCGTCACAGCCGGTTTCCTCTTTGACGACCGGCGCAAGACAGGAAAGCAGCCCCGGCAAACGGCGCTGGCTGACAAGTTCGCCATGCTCATAGAGGTTGATGAGCGTATCCTCATAGCCGAAATCAATGGCACCGCCTGTTAAATCCGGCAGAACAACGGGCAAAACGCAGCGCAGCATGGCGGTATATGCGGAGAAAACCGTGTGGACACTGTCTATGTAAAAACCGGCAGACGCAAACCCGTCCTGTAGTTTTTGCAACCGCTCAAACGGCGTTGCAAACAGCATGGCAGTTTCTTCCTCTGCCTCATTTTTATGCCCGCCATAATTCATGCAGGCAACCGAATATTGGACGGCATCCGTGCGCAGCACCGTTTTTGCCTCGATTTGTGCAAATCCGTTCAGCACTTTTTCACCGACAGGCTGATGCGTAAACTCTTTGAACACAACATCTTCGCCCATAATGATGCGCAGGCGTTTTTCTTTCACGGAAAGCGCCTTTAATTTTTCTTTCAATTGCAGTGCAATCGCGGCATAATCGCTTTTGTCAACGCCGACGGGCATCGCAAACAGCGGCTGCAATACTGCGCCGCCGCGTGTTTTTTTCTGTTTGGCAGCCACCATACGTGTGCCGCTGAGCAAAACATTTATCATAGCCGTAAGTCCTTTTATCTCTTGCTTCTTCGTTGCAGAATTACTGTCTTATACAATCTATATTATTATACATCTTTATGCGAAAAAAATCCAGTTTTTTGATTTTTTTGTCGCATTTTATAAGATAAATTTTTTAAATTTATTTATTTATTTTGATAGCAAAGATTCGCGCGGCATGCTACAATAACAATATGATTTCACATTGCTATTGTGCATCAGTACAGTCAATCGCCCCGCAAGGGGTTTTATAACGGAGGTTTTCATGAAGCTGAACAACAAACGCACCATTTATGTGGGACTTGCTTTTCTATCCATCTGCGCATTTTGGATGGTGTATGACAATGTAATTCCGCTGATTTTGAAGCACACATTTGAAGTAGACGACACCTTAATTGGCGTTGTGATGGCAATGGATAACGTATTGGCGCTGTTTATGCTGCCGCTGTTTGGAAAGCTGAGCGACGCGACACGCAGCAAAATCGGGCGGCGTATGCCGTATATTCTCGGCGGCACCCTCGGCGCACTTTTGTGTCTGCTGCTTTTGCCCATTGCGGAAAAATCTTCCAACATCGTTTTGTTTTTCATCGGATTGGGGCTTGTTTTGATTGCGATGGCAACCTATCGCAGTCCCGCGGTTGCCTTGATGCCGGACGTGACGCCGAAACCGCTGCGCAGCAAAGGCAACGCAGTCATCAACTTGATGGGTGCCGTGGGCGGCATGCTGATGCTCGTAGCCATACAGATTTTTTTGCCCGGTGCAAAGACCGGTCAATCCTACAAACCGAATTATATGCCCGTTTTTGTGGTACTCGGCATTGTGATGGCAGTGTGCATTGCCCTTTTATTTTGGAAAATTAAAGAGCCTGTTTGCGTTGCCTTGATGGAATCGGAAAGTGCCGCAATGGGGATTGCTGACAGCGAAGACGACCATAAAACCGATGCACACGGCAAAATGCCAAAGCCGGTTTTTCGCAGTCTTGTGTTTATTTTAGTGAGCGTATTTTTATGGTTTATGGGATATAACGCGGTGACTTCCGCATTCAGTCGTTATGCCATGCAGGAGTTGCAGGGCAACTTTGCCATGGTGCTGATGGTATGCACGGCGGCGGCGATTGTTTCGTATATTCCCGTGGGCATCATCGCGGGCAAACTCGGACGCAAGCGCACCATTTTAATCGGCATTTTTTGTCTTGGCACCGGATTTTTTGCGGGCATTTTCTTTTACCGCGTCACGCCGTTTTTATATCTGTTTTTTGCACTGGCGGGCATCGGCTGGGCGTTTATCAACGTGAACAGCTACCCCATGGTGGTGGAGCTTTCGCGCGAGAGCGATGTTGGCAAATACACCGGATATTACTACACGGTTTCGATGACCGCACAGGTGATTACGCCTGTTGTATCGGGATTTTTGATGGGGCATGTCGGCTATCGCACGCTGTTTCCGTATGCGGCATTCTTTGTGGCGGCAAGCTTTGTCACCATGCTTTTTGTGAAGCACGGCGATACCAAACCGACCGCAAAAAAAGGGCTTGAAGCGCTTGATGTGGACGATTGACGTTTGCATCATCAAAGCGGCTCGCATGATTTTTTTCATGTGAGCCGGGAATGTCAAGTCCTTATAGGCACAAAAACAGTTAAAAAAGAAAGATTGTGCAATACGCAATAAAACACAAATTTTGATTATACAAAATTACTAA
>JAVWRA010000065.1:0-10396 GCA_036635095.1 Ruthenibacterium sp.
GTTAGGTATGCTAAAAAACAAATGAATGAATTTGCTATCTTTTGTGGGTGACCACTCCAACATTCGGCAAAGAGCCAAAAAACCTATTTAGCAAAGAGCCACAGCAATAGCCCAATAGTTCATTTAGCATATAGCCCAAAAAGAGCCACAAACCGAGTAGATACACGGATTGTGACTCTTTATTTTCCTATGTAAATAGGAGTAATTGGTGCCTCCGGTCGGAATCGAACCAACGACACGGGGATTTTCAGTCCCCTGCTCTACCGACTGAGCTACAGAGGCAAGTGGCGACCCAGATCAGGCTCGAACTGACGACCTCTAGCGTGACAGGCTAGCGTTCTAACCAACTGAACTACCGGGCCACAATGGCAGGGGCAGAAGGACTTGAACCCTCGGCACGCGGTTTTGGAGACCGCTGCTCTACCAACTGAGCTATACCCCTATATGCGCGGCGCTACAAAAACAGGGCGCTTAAATATAATACCGAAAAAAGGCGGTAATGTCAAGGGTTAGCCGGATATTTTCATAAAACATCGCCCAATAAGGCGAAAAGCAGGTAAAAAGCCGTATCTTGACAGATTTGTTTTTTGCGGTACAATGAAATAGAATCGGTATGAAATCGATTGAGAAACACAGCAGTGTTTCATGCGAGAACAGAACATGGCTGTGCAAGATGCGTGTACTTTGAAGGTATGCGGTTTTCTGAAAAAGGGAGCCGTATGCCTTTTTTTATTGTGGATGTTTTTTGCGCATTTGCGAAAAACGGGAGGGATTGCAATGGAGCTGTCAGATTTTTTTCACGCGCATCCGAAAGTTGCGCTTGCGTTTTCCGGCGGTGTGGATTCCGCCTATCTGCTTTACATGGCAAAACAATGTGGCGCAACCGTGTGTGCCTACTATGTGAAATCCGATTTTCAGCCGCAGTTTGAACTGAATGACGCAAAAAAACTGGCGGAAAATTTGCATGCCGAAATGAAAATCATACCGGCAGATGTGCTGGCAATTCCTGCCATTGCCGACAATCCGGCAGACAGGTGTTATCACTGCAAAAAAGTTATTTTCAACACAATTGCCGCACACGCATCGGCAGACGGCTACCAAACGCTCATTGACGGCACAAATGCGTCAGATGATGCAGGCGACCGCCCCGGTATGCGGGCGCTGCGGGAGCTTTGTGTGCGCTCGCCGCTGCGGGAGTGCGGGCTTGACAAAGATGAAATTCGGCGGCGCTCCAAAGATGCCGCCCTTTTCACATGGAACAAGCCTGCCTATGCCTGTCTTGCAACCAGAATCCCCACAGGAGACGCCATTACCAAAGAAAAACTGGCGCAGACGGAACAGGCGGAAGATGCGCTGCTGTCGCTCGGCTTTTCGGATTTTCGTGTGCGCATGCTTGGAAAATGTGCGCAAATTCAGTTGCCGGCGGCGCAGTTTGCACAATTGCTGACGCAGAAAGACGCCGTGACGGGCGCGCTTAAAAAGTATTATTCTACTATATTATTAGATTTGGAGGCACGAAAATGAGTCAATCCATCAAGCAAATACTGGAACAGGTGCAAAGCGGCGCAATGACGGTGGAAAGCGCTGTACTCAAGCTCAAAACGGCACCGTTTGAGGACATCGGTTTTGCAAAAGTTGATTTGCACCGCGCACTGCGGCAAGGTGCGGCAGAAGTGATTTACGGCGCCGGAAAAACACCGGAGCAGATGATTGGCATTGTCGATACCATGCAAAAAAACGGACAGGCGACTATTTTAATCACACGCCTTGCGGAAGATGCCGCCGCAAAAATTGCCGCCGTCCATGCAATGGACTATCACGCCGACGCAAAAATCGGCATCATCGGCAGTCTGCCGAAACCGAGCGGCATCGGCAAAATTGTTGTTGCAACAGGCGGCACAAGCGATATCCCCGTGGCGGAGGAAGCGGCATTGACCGCAGAAGTACTGGGCAACGATGTGACAAGGCTGTACGATGTGGGCGTTGCGGGATTACACCGCCTGCTTGCACATCTGGACGATATCATGGGCGCAAGCGTGATTGTCGCCATTGCGGGCATGGAGGGCGCACTGGCCAGTGTGATTGGCGGTCTTGCGGATTGCCCCGTGATTGCGGTGCCGACAAGCATCGGTTACGGCGCGGCATTCGGCGGCTTGTCTGCGCTTTTGTCGATGCTCAACTCCTGTTCCAGTGGCGTGTCTGTTGTGAATATTGACAACGGTTTCGGCGCCGGTTATCTGGCAAGTATGATCAATCATATGGAGGAGAAAAAATGAAAACACTGTATTTAGACTGCGGCATGGGCGCTGCCGGTGATATGTTGGGCGCGGCGCTGCTGGAGCTGATGCCACAGCCGGACGCGTTTTTGGCGGAGATAAACAGCCTTGGCATTCCGCATGTGCAAATTCAAAAGGAGCAGGCGGTCAAGTGCGGCATTGTGGGGACGCATCTTTGCGTGACCGTTGACGGCGCAGAGGAAGAAGCAGACGCGCATGAGCATGGGCATCATCATGAGCATGAGCATGAGCATAAACATGAACATCATCATGAGCAGGAGCATCACCACAGCGGAATGCACGAAATTGTGCATATGGTCGAGCATTTGCACCTGCCGCAAAAGGTGCAGGAAGATGTTTTGGCAGTATATCAATTGATTGCACAGGCAGAAAGCGAAGCGCACGGCGTTCCCGTGACGGAGATTCATTTTCACGAGGTTGGCACGATGGACGCCATTGCCGACATCACGACGGTCTGCCTTTTGATGGCAAAAATTGCGCCGGAACAAGTGGTGGTTTCGCCGGTGCATGTGGGCTGCGGGCAGGTGCGATGTGCGCATGGCGTTTTGCCGGTGCCGGCGCCCGCAACCGCCTATATTTTGCGAAATGCGCCCATTTATGGCGGCAGCGTCAAGGGCGAACTTTGCACCCCGACAGGCGCGGCGCTGTTGCAGCATTTTGCCACGCGTTTCGGCGATATGCCTGTGATGACAACCAAAAGCATCGGCTACGGCATGGGCAAAAAAGATTTTGAAGCCGCAAACTGTGTGCGCGCACTGCTCGGCGATACCGCCGCAGACGGCAACACGGTGTGCGAGTTGAGCTGTAATGTGGACGATATGACGGCGGAAGCCATCGGCTTTGCCATGCAGCAATTGTTGAACGCCGGTGCGCTTGATGTGTACACCATACCCATCGGCATGAAAAAATGCCGCCCGGGCGTTTTAATTTGCGCCATGTGTCAAGAATCCGAAACGGAAAAAATAATGCGCCTGCTGTTCAAGCACACAAGCACACTCGGTGTGCGCGAAAACATCAGCCGCCGCTATACGCTCAACCGCAGTGTCACGGCGGTTGATACGCCCGTCGGCACGGTGCGGCAAAAACAGTCCACAGGATATGACGTGACAAAAACAAAATATGAATTTGACGACCTTGCCCGCATCGCAACAGAAAAAGATTGCAGCATTGCAGACGTAATCAAGCTGATTGAGACATAAATTGCTTTGCAAACAAATTTTTACGCGGCATCAAAAAGGATTTCCCCTTTTGATGCCGCGCTTTTTTGTGCCGCATACGCGCGCGAAAGTGCAAAAAACAAAAAATAGTGACTTTGCACAAAAGAAAGAGAAATAACTATGCAATAGTTCCTTAATTCAAGCGTCAAAAGCAATACTTATTATGCTAAAACACAACAAAATGAACATCTGTGCAGTTTAATGCCAAGGCTCTATTGAAAAAACGTAACATTTACATTACTATGAAAGTATCGAAGAACTACAAATGGGGGGATGAAACATGAAATTCAATCTTATCATTGATTCGAATTTGGAACTGATTGAAACACCGGTGTGGGACAAACGGCTTTCTTGCCTGTATTGGACGGATTTGTTCAGCGGCGATGTACATGCGTTTACGCCTGCTGACAAAAAAGACAAAGCATATCCAACCGGCAAAATGATTGGCGCGGCAATTCCTACTTCCGATCCGAATATCATTTTATGTTCGCTTGAAAACGGCCTGCATCTGCTGAACAAAGAAAGCGGAGAAGTCAAGTTTCTGGTGAATCCGGAGCCGGGGCGTGACGAAAACCGTTTCAACGACACAAGAGTAGATGCCGCAGGGCGCGTGTTGATGAGCAGCGTTTCCAAAAAATACGGCACACCCGATTATAAGCCGGACATGCTCGGCGGTTTTTATATGATAGACACCGACGGCAGCGTGAAAACCATTGAAAAAGAAATCAACCAATACAACGCCATTGTGTGGAATAAGGACAATACAAAAATGTTTGTTGTCGATACATACAATGAATGTTTGATGGTGTATCCGTATGACCTCGCAAAAGGACCGACAGGCGCCGGCAGCGTTGCCATTCGCTTTGGCGAACTCGGCATGCCGGACGGCATGAGCATTGACAGCGAGGACAATCTTTATGTTTGTCACTGGACGAAACAAGTGTCGGTGTGGTCGCCGGAATATCAGCGCATCAAAACCATTGCGCTGCCGGTTGAATATGCGTGTTGCACCGGTTTTGGCGGCGAGGATATGAAAGATTTATATCTTGCCACTTCAAAATATTGTTATACGGCAGAACAATTGAAAGAAAACCCCGGTGCCGGCGGCATGTTCGTTGCAAGAAACGACATTGCGGGAAAAGCAGACAATTTTTACAGCATTCGATAAAAACCATTATTATAAGGAGGAAAACAGGATGTATTCATTTGAATTTTCAGTCCCGACCAAAATTGTGTTCGGCGCAGGCGAGGTGTCCAAAGTAGGTAAAGAGGCGGCTGCTTTCGGTAAAAAGGCGATGCTGGTAACGTATGACGAGGACTTTGTTAAAAAAGTCGGTTTTTATGAGAAAGTCGCCAAAAGCTGCAAAGAAGCGGGCGTTGAACTGATTGATTTCTTTGGCGTAAAAAGCAACCCGACAGCCGAACATGCGGCAGAGGGCATTGCGCTTGCCAAAAAAGAAAAACCCGACGTGCTGATTGCACTGGGCGGCGGCAGCGCAATGGACGCTGCAAAATACATCGGCATTTCAGCACTTTATGACGGAGAACCGTGGGATTTTGTTACAGGCAAAGCGCAAATCAAAGCGACACTGCCGGTGATTACGGTTGTGACCATTCCTGCTACATCGTCTGAACTCAACGGCACCGCCGTTATCACAAACGAAACCTTGCACAGAAAAGACGGTTTTGCAAATCCCATCATGAAACCGCGCGTGTCCATTCTGGATCCGGAACTGACCTACACCATTCCGCTGCGTCAAACGGCTTATTCTGCGGCGGATATCGTCTCCCATCTGCTGGAGCATTATCTGGGCCATACACTTGAATTTGCCCCGTATCAAGACCATTTCTGCGAGGGCGGCATTCGCTCCATCATGCAGTGCATGGATAAAATCATGGCAGACCCGCAGGATCACGATGCGCGCGCAGTCATGATGTGGCAGGCATCGTTCGCATGGTGCGGCTTCTACGATTGCGGCATGGGCTTGCCGAACTCCAATATTCATATTCTCGGCCATTCGCTTTCCAACTTCTACAACACACCGCACGGCGCGGCAATGTCCATTACAATTCTTGCGACCATGCGTTATTATCTTGCGGAAAGAACCCAAAAATACGCACAGTTTGCACGAGAAGTATTCGGCGTTCGTTCTGACGACGACATGATTGCGGCACAGGCGGGCATTGCGGCAATCGAGGCGTGGTTCAGAAAAATCGGCACACCTTGCACGCTTGCCGAGGCAGGCATTACCGATGCTGACGCAATCAGCAAAATGGCACCTGACGCGCTGAAAACAGCACGCGCATGGGGCGAAGAAGAAGCGTTTGGCTATAACGAAGAAATGATTGCAGACATGTTTAAACTTTGCCTGTAATACAGGCTTAGGATAGGAGGCTACAGGATTGGACTGCTTTATGGGAATCGATGCCGGCACAAGCGGCATCAAGGCAATTATCATTGACGAAACAGGTGCCATACGCGGCACGGGATATCAAGAATGTGATGTAATCAATCCGGAACCGGGCTGGGCAGAACAAGACCCGATGGACTGGTGGAATGCCTGCGACGGCGCCGTAAAAGCTGCCGTTGCACAAAGCGGCTGCGGCAAAGAGATTGTGGGCATCGGTTTTTCGGGACAGATGCAGGGCAATGTCATGATAGACAAAGAGGGCAAACCCATCGGCAACTGCATGATATGGCTTGATCAGCGCGCGGTAGAGGAAGTAAAAGAAATCAGCGCAATGCTTTCTGAAAAAGAAATGCTCGGCATCACGGCAAGCTATTGCCTGAACAGCTATTGGGCGCCGAAACTGCTGTGGCTGAAAAAAAATCGTCCGGAAGAATTTGCAAAAACATATAAAGTGCTGTTCACAAAAGATTTCATCCGCTATATGATGACGGGCGAAATTGCAACAGAAGTGAGCGATGCTTCCTTGACCTTCCTGATGGATGTACCGGGGCGTTGCTGGTCGGATAAAATGCTGAACAGCATCGGCATTCCGAAAGAGATTTTGCCGGAGCGTCTTGCCGAATCGGCAGAAGTTGTCGGTCGGCTCAAAGCGGATATCGCAGAGCGTTGGGGCATGACGGCAGGCATTGCGGTGGCTGCGGGCGCGGGCGATCAGCCGGCTTGCGGCATCGGCACGGGCGTTGTAAAAAGCGGCGTCATCGGCTCGTCCATCGGCACTTCCGGCGTTGTGTTCGGTTGCTCCGACAAGCCGTTTGTGGTTGAAAAACAGTGTGCCACATTCAGCATGTGCCACGCCGTTCCCGACAAATGGTGCTTTTTGGGTCTCAGCTTAACAAGCGGCGCGTCATTCAAATGGCTGCGCGACAATATCTTTGCCGAACAAAAAGCCAAATGTGCCGCAGACGGCACCGATATTTACGATTACATGACCAATTTGGCTGCACAGGCGGCAGTCGGCAGTGAGGGACTCGTTTTTCTGCCGTATTTGAACGGAGACAAAACCCCGAACAACGACGAGAACGCAAGAGCCGTATGGTTCGGACTTTCACAGCGGCACGGCATTCATGAAATGTGCCGCAGCGTGATGGAGGGCGTTACCTTTTCATTGCGCGACACCATTGAAATTTTCCGCGAAAGCGGGCTTGAAGTAACGGAAGTGCGCGCTTCCGGCGGCGGCGCAAAAAGTACGCTGTGGCGCCAGATGCAGGCGGATATCTACAACGCAAACGTCATTACAATGAACATGGAAGAAGGCCCCGCGGCGGGTGCGGCTATTTTGGCGGCAGTTGCGGCAGGCACATTCAAAACCATCGAAGAAGGCTGCAATGCCATCTTGAAAATCACCAGTGTCACAGAGCCGATTGCGGAAAACGTGAAAAAATATAATGAATATTATAAAACCTACAAGTCATTATATGCTTCCTTGAAAGACGATTTCGCAAGACAGGCGGCAATTGTAAAAGAATTTTCGGTATGATTTAAATCCTGCTCCGGAGGGTACAGATGATTGATGTAAAAGGTCTCACGAAATATTATGGCAGCAAAATTGGTGTGCAAGACATCTCGTTTCATATTGCCGACGGTGATATGGTGGGACTTTTGGGACCAAACGGAGCAGGTAAATCAACAATTATGAAAATGCTTGCGGGCTATCAAATGCCCACAGCGGGAACCATCGAAATTGACGGGCAAGATTTGCTCGACCATTACAAAGAAATCATCGGCACGATTGGTTTTATGCCTGAAAACCCGCCGCTCTACTTTGATATGGAAGTAGAGGCGTCGCTGGCGTTTTCGGCAGCCATCAAAAATGTGAAGAAAAGCGACATCAAAAGCGAGGTTCAGCGTGTGATGGAGCTGACAAGCATTGTGCCTGTAAAAGATAGAATCATCGGCAATTTATCAAAAGGCTATAAACAGAGAGTCGGACTTGCGCAGACGCTTTTGGGAATGCCGAAAATCATTATTTTAGACGAGCCGACATCGGGGCTTGACCCGCGGCAGATTACGGATGTGCGTGATTTGCTGTTAAAACTCAGCAAAGACCATACCATTATCATCAGTTCGCACATTTTGGCGGAAATCACACAAATTTGCGATAAGGTTATCATCATCAACAAAGGGCGCCTTGCCGCGGCGGATACAATGGAAAACCTGCGCAAAGGCGAAACCGACAGCGGCAGATTTGTGCTGAGAACCACGGCATGTGCGCAAACGCTGCAGGATGCGCTGAAAGACATTCCCGAAATCACCGGCATTGTAAAAGCGCAGGACGAAACCGCGGGTGAAAACACCTATTATGTGCTTGGCAATGACAGTGACGCACTGCGCGGCAAAACGGCAAAAGCACTGGTGGAAAGCGGAATCGACATCATGGAAATCAGCAAGTCAAAAGTGTCACTGGAACAGATATTTTTACGTCTTACCAATGAAAATTTGCAAAATCCGCAAGCCAAAGACGAGAGGAACACCTAAGATGCGTGCTATTTTTAAAAAAGAAATGAACACCTATTTTGACACGCCGTTCGGGTATGTTTTTGTCGGCATTTATCTGGTTTTGTCAGGCATTATGTTTACGCTGTACAATCTGCTCGGCGGAAACAGCGGACTTGCGGGCATGTTTGACTTGATGAAAAACTTTACATTTATCATCTTTCCGATTCTCACCATGCGCATGTTTGCGGAGGAAAGAAAAAACGGAACAGAAGATTATCTGCTCACTTCACACCTGTCCGTTTGGGATATTGTACTCGGAAAATTTTTTGCGGCATGTGCGCTTTTTGCGGCAGCGCTGCTTGTAACACTGGTGTATGTCGGCATTATTGCCGTTTATGGCTATGCGGATGCCGCCTCGATTACCGTGTCTTATGTCGGCTTTTTCTTGCTGGGTGTCAGCATGATTGCGATTTGTACGTTTACATCGTCGTTTGCCGACAACCAAATCACTGCCGCCATTTCGTCTTTCGGTGTTTTGTTTTTGATGGTGATGCTGCTTTCTTTCACAAAATCATTGTCCGTTCCCATCATCACACCGCTCTTGTCCGCACTGGCAATTACAAAACAGTACGACGCATTTACACTCGGCGTATTGACGCCCGGCCCTGTTTTGTATTACATCGGTGTCACGGCAATCAGCTTGGTGCTTGCGGTTAAAAATATTGAACTGCGGCGGTTCAGATAGGAAAATACATGAAATCATCATCGAAAATCAAAGAAAAAAAGAATAAATTCATAGCAAGTTCGGTGATAGTGCTTGTGCTTTTGATTGCGTTTGTGACGCTCACCGTTTTGACGGCGTTTGCAAGTAATTTTAAACTGGATTTGACCGAGCAGAAAATTTTCACACTCACGGAGGAATCCGAAAACGTGCTGCGGCAGGTGCAAGACGCAAACCAAAAAATCCGCATTGCGGCGGTGTATCCCACGGGCAACGAAGAAGCCATGGTGGTCAACCTTTTAAAGGAATACAAAAGCAAGGCGCCGAACATCGCAGTGGAATATCTGGACGCCGAACAAGACCCCTCCAAACTGGCGGCGTACCCACTGGGCGATATTTTGGCGGTGTATAACGGCTCTATTATCGTGACGTGCGGCGAGCGCGTGAAAGTCATCAACAGCAGCGACTTATTTGAAAGCTCGCAGAGCGGTACTTATTTTTACGGAGAGCGCGAAATCACGGGTGCAATCCGCTATGTCGCGGCAGAAAAGCTGCCAACGGTTTATTTTACGGCGGGACACGGAGAAATTTCAGCCGGCAAAAACCTCACACAGGCGGTGTCGGAGCTGAAACGCAACGCATACGAAGCAAAATCGCTTGTTCTGCTGCAAGAAGGCATTCCGCAGGACGCCTCCATTCTTGTGATGGCGTCGCCGACGGAAGATATTTCGCTTGACGAAAAAGCGATGCTGCAAAAGTTTTTGGACGGCGGCGGCAAGTTGATGCTGCTGGTAGACCCGTTTATGACGACCAACGAGAATATTCTGGACAATGTCAATCAATTGGTAAACGGCTACGGCATTGATATCAGCAACAATTATGTCAAAGAAGAAGATTCAAAATACTACATGGCAGCGAGTGATTTATATTTGATACCGCGCTTCAGCTCGCATGAAATCACCGCGGCAATCGGCGAATCGGAGCGCATGGTGGTGCTGCCGATGGCAAGAGGCCTTGGCGCGGCGGAATATGACGAGCAGGCAATCAAGCGTGAAGTGCTTCTTTTAAGCTCTGAAAAAGCATGGGCAAGAAATGACATGACGCTGAAAAGCGGCAATAAAACGAATACCGATATCGCAGGGCCGATTGTTCTCGGTTTTGCGGCAGAAAAAAACAAAACGGCAAAACAGCCGATTTCCTCGAAAGTTGTCGTTTTCGGCGATTCAAACTTCATTGTGGACGGCAATTATACCA
>JAVWRA010000066.1:0-10336 GCA_036635095.1 Ruthenibacterium sp.
ATAAAAGCCAAGATATGCCCGAGACCGGCGAGGGGTATTCCTACGCCACTATCAGGTCAGGACCCCATAAAGGTGAACGCATAGAATACCCTCCCAAGGAAGTTATGGATGCCTGGACACAGGAAGACCGATTAGCATTCATGGATAAAGTAGACCCCGAAGCCGCTCGCCGCAGCAAGATGACAATGGAAGAAATAATCAAAGAGGACTGTGACTACGAAAATGCCGATTCTGAGGGAAAAGCAATCATTGATAAGACAATTGCGGCTAGATGTCACTAGTCCAGAATAAGTCCTGCATGAATAGGAGAAGAAAGCACAGAACGAAACGGTTAAAAAAGAATACACGCAGACCGGTAGCCAAAAAACTTCGTTTTTTGACAACGTGAATTGCATAAAGATATAAAAAGGCGGCACCTGCATTTTTTGCAGGTGCCGCCCTTGTCTTTTTCCGTTTTATCGTCGCCGATTTCCCCACATAAGTCCAAAGCCTGTGCCGCAGGCGCCACCGACGAGGTGCATGAAATTCGCCACAGTATCTTGGACGAAAATGGCGGCATACACTTCCTGACCGAGATATAAAACCGCCACCAGAATCAATGTCAGCGGGATTTTACCCGATTCCATGCCGGAGAGCGAGGAGAGCATAATCAGCATAAACACAATACCGCTTGCGCCAAGCAAAGCGCTGTGCGGAAAAAAGGCACATTGCAAAATGCCTGAAATCAGCGCCGTGAGTCCAATGGCTGCAAACAGCGTTCGGCTGCCGTATTTTTCTTCCATAGGCGGGCCGACAACAAGCAAAAGCACCATATTTCCCATGAAATGTTCAATATTGGCGTGACCCAACACATGACCGAACAGCCGCAGATAAAAAAGCGGACTGAACATTGACGAACGGTACACTGTGAAGAATGTCTCGGTCGTCCAGCCGCCGCTCAGCGCGCCGAGCAGCAGAGATGCCAATGACAAAAAGAAAAACGACAAAATCACGGGCGAATTATACTGCAATTTTTTCATACGTTCTCCTTTGGCGCAACAATCGCCTGCACACGGCCAACTTCGCCGCTTGTGAGCATCACCTTAATGCCGTGCGGATGCGTGGCGCTGTTTGTGAGCAGCCGCTGTATGACGCCGCGCGTGCGTTTTGCGGTGCGCTGGTCGGCTTTCAGCACAATGTCAACCGTCATGCCGGGTTTCAAATTCGCGCGGATTTTTCCGTCCATATGAAAAACCTCCCTGCGTTTTCACGCAATATAATGATGAAAAAACCTCGCCATGCACGGAGGCTTTTCAGCATGTGCCGCAACACAACGAATCACTTGGCGTGATTTCTCACGCAAAAGCGTTCGTATCACAATTTGTATACTATCAGAATAGCATACTTTTTACAAAATTGCATCTCTTTGTGTTTTTTTTGCATTTCTGTTATACTAATAAAAAGTGATGTATTGCGGAGGATTTATCATGACCATGCAGCAATTAAAAATATTCATTGCGGTTGCCGAGTGCGGAAAAATGAATGTTGCGGCGAAAAAACTGTTCCTTTCGCAGCCGTCCGTAAGCCAAGCAGTACAGGAAATTGAGAAGCAATACAATATCCGTCTGTTTGACAGGCTGAATCAAAAGCTATATTTGACGGAGACCGGTGCAGATTTGCTGTCGGCGGCACGGCATGTGGTGGATGCGTTTGACTCGCTCGACGCCACGCTGAAAAACGCCGGCACGAGTGAAAAAATCAGAATCGGCGCGAGTGTTTCGGTCGGCACCTGTCTGCTTGCACCGCTTGTGCGGGCGGCAGAAAAAAGCGGAATAGAGCTGCGTGTGCTTGTGAACAACACGGCGCTTGTGGAGAGCCGTTTGCTCGATAGCCGGCTTGATGTTGGCATTGTAGAGGGGCGTGTGGAGAGTGCTGAGCTTGCGCAGATTGCTCTGTGTCAAGACGAGTTGGTGCTGCTTGTGGGTCGCCTGCACCCCTTGTACGGCGCACAGAGCGTGACGCTTGCAGAACTGGACGGCACGGGATATATCGCACGGGAAGATGGCAGTGCAACGCGCAATCAATATGAACAGATTTTGGCAGAAAATGGAATCACGCTGTGCCAAAAATGGAATTGCACCAATACGGAAGCCATCAAAAACGCGGTGATGAACGGCAAGGCGCTTGCCATATTATCGCGGCGCATGGTGGAGCGCGAGGTCAAAAGCGGTGATTTATATGTACTGCCGGTGCGTGACGTTTGTGCAATGCGCAATGTGAAATTGATTTATCATCGCAATAAATACTTATCGCCCGCGTTGAAAACGCTGATTGAAATTGCCAAAAAAACCGTGCGATAGCGCGTTGGTTTATGATGGAAAGTAAGACAAACCGAGTATAGGGGGTGGAATCAATAAAAATAAAAAAAAGGATACGACGCAAAGTGTTGCATCTATCACAAAAGATAGGCAGACTGTGGCGGCATGGTGTGCGCGGACATGACGAAAGAATTTTGGTGCTGTCGCGGCGGCAAAATCAGATACTGCGTCCGTTCAACCGCAGTGCGCTGGCACTTCTCTATCAGAGAAAGCGTGAGGAACTGCAAAAAAATATCGATGAACCGGAAAAAAGTGTAGCGGAATCGGAATAAAAACAGGCGGTAAAACGCCTGTGGAACGCGTGGCATTGCACACGCGTTTTTGGCAAGGCATCTTGCGGCAAAAAAAAGCACCGTATCAGCATAAATTAACGCTGATACGGTGCTTTTGTGATTTTATAATGCGCGCAACGCTTTGCGCAGCGGCAACAATTTTGAGGGCGAAACCGAGAGCGCATCGATGCCGATTTCTAAAAACAGCGGCAAAAGGCTTGCGTCACAGGCAAGCTCGCCGCAAATGCAAATGGGAATATGCGCCGCGTGTGCCGCGTCTGCCGCCATGGCAAGCAGGCGCAGAACTGCCGGATGATGTGGGTCATAAAAGCGCGACAATTCGCTGTTTTGACGGTCAACCGCAAGGGTGTACTGTGTTAAATCGTTGGTGCCGACCGAGAAAAAATCCACCATGCCGGCAAGCTCGTTTGCAAGCAGTACGGCGGCGGGCGTCTCCAACATGATGCCGATTGGCACGTTTTCGGCAAAGGGAATTTCTTGCGCCGCAAGCTGCTGCCGCGCGGTGGCGCAAAGCTCTTTGAGCGCCTGCACTTCCCACGGGGCGGTAATCATCGGAAACATAATTGCGGCATTACCGCTGACGGATGCGCGATAAATAGCGCGAAGCTGCGTTAAACGAAGTGACGGTCGTGCAAGACAAAGCCGAATGGCGCGCAAGCCGAGTGCCGGATTTTCCTCCTGCGGCAAGTGAAAATAAGCGGCGGTTTTATCTGCGCCGATGTCCATGGTGCGCAGGGTGACGCGCTTTCCCGCCATTGTTTCAAGCACCGCGCGGTATGCTGCCGTTTGTGCATCCTCGCTCGGATAATCGGTGGCGGCAAGATAGAGAAATTCGGTGCGAAACAAGCCGATGCCGGCGGCATCACACGCCGCGGCGTCCGCCGCTTGTGCGGGACTGCCGATATTGCAATATAGCGCAAGTGTTTTGCCGTTTGCGGTGCAGTTTGGCAGACCGATTAAGGCGTCAAGCTCTTTTTTTTGTGCATCGGCTTTTGCGTCGGCGGCGGAAAACGCAAGTTGCTCTGCGGCACTCGGCGCAAGCAGCAGTGTTCCGTTTTTTCCGTCAATGCGTCCGATTTGCCCATCATATGCCTCTAAAAGCGCATCGCCGATGCCGATGACCGCCGGAATGCCCATCGTGCGCGCCAAAATAGCCGTGTGTGCATTTTCGCTGCCGCCGCGTGTGACAAAACCGAGAATTTTATGCACATCAAGCTGCACCGTCTCGGACGGAGAAAGGTCATCTGCCGCTAAAATCACGGGCGTAGCGGTATAAAAACATTTTTGTTCTCCGCTCAAAACACCAAGCAAACGCGCGGTAATATCCAAAATATCTGCGGCGCGCGCGCGCATATAGGCATCGTCAAGCTGGGCAAATACGGCGCTGAGCGCATCGGCGGCGTCCGAAATTGCCGTCTCCGCATTCCAGTGTTCGTTCTCGATTTTCTGCGTGACAGCCGCCACAAAATCGATGTCGTCGAGCATCATGGCATGGGTTTCAAACAGAGCGGCGCTGTCCGCGCCAAAATGTGTGAGTGCCGCGGTTTCCAGTTGCTTGAGTTGCTTTTTTGCCGTGTCTTTTGCTGCAAAATAACGGGCAAGCTCTGCCTGCGTGTCTGTAATTTTGGTGCGTGAAACGGCACACGGCGCTGTTTTGTAAAAACAAATTTTTCCGGTTGCCATGCCGTCTGACACGCCTTTGCCATGCAGTAAAATCATCGTGTTCCCCCCGTTTCATGGTGGTTTTTCGTCGATTTTTCAAAAGAAACAAACGCCGCATATCGCATATTACGGTTGTTTTGCAAAAGCCGCCGAACCGAAATAATCGATTCGACGGTATTTTTCGCAAGGCTTTAATTCGTTTGATAGGCGGCGGCTTTGCGTTGCTTTTTTTCGTTTTTCACGACATACATTTTTTCGTCCACACCTGCCATGATGTCTTCCACCGTCAAATCGGAATTGGCAGGAACTTCCAAAATTCCGCAACTGATGGAAAGCGTATAGTTGCGCTGAAAAGCAGAGATGCGCCGTTCAAGCTCTGCGGCGGCTTTACGCATTTCGCGCTCACAGCCGCCCTCTTTTATCATCACAAATTCGTCACCGCCAACGCGGAACAGGCTGCAATTATCACACTTCATCCGCATCATTTCCTGCGTGACCGTGGTGATATATTCATCGCCTGCCGTATGGCCGAGTTTATCGTTGACTTTTTTGAGCTGGTCAAGGTCAATCATGCAGACCGCAAATTGCGCACGTGCATTGACCAGTTCGTTCAGTTTTTGAATGCCGTAACGCCGATTATACAGCCCTGTCAGCTCGTCTTTAAACGCCATGGTTTCAAGCTGTGCCTTTTGCGCATTTGCGCCGGTAATATCTGAAATAAAATGTACAAACGCTGTTTTTTCGCTCCATTGAATGAAATAAGTCTTGACATTCAACACGCGTCTGCTCTGCGGACAGACAAATTCAAACTGTCTTTCGACATCTGCAAATGTTTGTGAAAGCAGATAATCAAGCAAATCACAGCGCACACAGCCGCAAACATGCAAACCGGTTTCTAGGTTATAAAAGCGTTCTTGCGCCGCTTGATTGGTGTATAAAACCGCTTTTGTCTCTTTTTCGCACACAATCACAAGGTCGTCCAGGCCGTCCATAACCGCAACGAGCAAATTCATCGAATGTGTCAGCGCATCAGTCTGCTGTTTCAAAGCGTTTTCACGCTCCTCGAGTTGCCGCACCATCTTGTTAAATGAATCGGAAAACTCACCCAGAAAGCTTACTTTCTGCCGATAATCGCCGTTTGCCACTTGGTTTGCCTGCCATGTGAGATGGCGCAGTCCGGCATGCAATTCCTTGAGATTGGACGCCAAAAAATTATGTCGGTTCGGCGTTTTCACATCCAAATTTCCGGCGGCTAAATGCCGGAGAAAGGCGTCCGCTTCAGACAGGCAATCGGCAAGATAAGAAATCGCTTCCTGCAAATCGGTCAATGTTTCCGTATGCGTTTTCATGTCATCGGAAATCGGCTGATTGAGAATGATGGCTCTGATTTGTGCGAGCAAAAGGTCTATATCTTGTTCTTTCATGCTCAGTCCTTCCGTTCGTGCTGTACGCAAGCTTCAAACCTGCACACGCGTGAACCGGTTGCCCAACAATCAATTTCCGTCACAACATAGTCCTTTTTTGTATATGTTTTCAACACGCCCGCCAAAAACCCCTCGTCATAATTGCAGACGGTTTCGCCGGTAATCGGCAGACCGGAGCAGTCCAAATCCTCGCTGACGGTCAGAATGGCAAAACCGGTTTCGGGGTTAAATTCTTCAATGCGCAAGATGCCGATTTTGCTTGTTTCGAGAACATGCTGCAAACGTGCCACAAAATCGTTCAGCGGCAGAGATAAATCGAGCATGTTTTTTGCAAATTCCGCGCCGGCAAGCTCGCCCGCACCGCGAAAAACAGCAATCATCGCGTCTTTACCGTAACGGCGCACCAACTCGTCCTTGATGGTATATTCAAACAAACGGTAAACCGCGACCGGCAAGTCGCAGCCTAAATTTTTTCGTCCTGCATCGATATTGCCGATAGAACTCCATTTGAATTGATTTTCATTTTCGGCTTCATAAAAATGAAACATTTGCGGCAGCTCCTTTCCGGATATGATATTGAATTATAACGCAAATTACACATAAAGTCAAACAAAACGGCGGGCAAAACGCACTCAGTCGGCAGGTTCGGCAAAGACGCCGTGCTGCAAATGTACGCGTCTGCGAAAGTCGGCAGGCATACAAACTTTCCACTTCAAAAAGTTGCGTGTAAACGTTTTTGTGTTGTTGTAGCCGACCTCCACCGCGATGGTGAGGATGCTTTCGTTTGTGGTGAGCAACAGGCGGCAGGCGTGGTTGATGCGCGTGTAATGGAGAAAATCTTCAAAGTTTTTCTCCACCTGATACAGCAAAGTGCGGTTGAGTTCCGCCGCGCTGATGTCCATGTGTGCGCAGACGCTTTGCGCCGTCAATTCCTCGGCGTGATTGGCATAAATATACGACACCAAGACATAGGCTTTTTTGGTCTCTTTCACCTTGCAAATATCGGTTACTTTTTGGTATGTTTTGCGATATTCACTGATTTTCATACCGATGCGCGCCGAAAACACTTTCGAAATATGCGAAGCATCGGCGTATCCTAAAATTTCCGCCAGTTCCTCGAGCGTCAAATCGGTGTGCAGCAGATAATTTGCCGCTTTGCAAATGCGCATTTCGTGGCAGAGACTGGTCAGAGAAAGTCCGGTCATTTGCTTGATGTAACGGCTGATGGCGCTTTCGCTGCGATAAAAAACCTGCGAGAGCATTTTCAGCGAAATTTTGCCGTTCAAATGCGTGTAAATATAGTAAAAAATCTCCTCGTTGGCGCGTTCGCTGCCTTGCACTTCCTCAAGCGAGACGTCCTGTTTGCCCAAACGCACAAACAAGACAATCAGCTCCACCAGATGGTTTGTGATAGAAACGCCGCTGAGCGGCTGTTGTGACGGTGCAGACTGCGGCGCACTTTCCGCGCCGATTTCATCGCGCAGCTCATGAAAAATGCCGCTCACTTTCCGCGCTTGTTCGCCGTCGCAATACACGGCGGCGGCACGGGCAAAATGATTCACCAGCTGAATC
Organism: Ruthenibacterium sp.; assembly: GCA_036635095.1. Lineage (GTDB taxonomy): Bacteria > Bacillota > Clostridia > Oscillospirales > Ruminococcaceae > Ruthenibacterium. The sequence goes on from JAVWRA010000066.1 coordinate 7,309, forward strand.
GGCTCGTTGTTGTTGTTGTAAAAAGTTTTCATGAGCTGACAGAGGGTGTCAAAATGATAAATCAGCAGATAATATTGCAGCGGAGAAGTCACCTCAACGACCTCGCTGATTTCCCACGGCAAAATCGCAAGCAAGGTGCCGGCGCGCAGCGGATACGGCTTGCCTTGCACCACAATCACGCCCTCGCCTTTGTTGACAAACAAAAACCGCGCCTCTTGATGAATGAGCGGCTGTGTCGGCGCGTCAATCACTTCCATATCAAAACTGCACAGTTTGCTTTTGTCCCAGTTTGAGCGAAACGGTGTTTGCATTTGAATCAATTCAGGCATTCGGGTCTCCTTTTTGCAAAATGATTGTTTATTTTTTATCTTTGTTATCTTTATAATACCTTATATACACAAGATAAGCAAGCAGAAAAGAGCCTTGACTTTTTCGATAAAGCCACGTATAATAAACGAAGTTGCACAAAACGCGTGACGGTACGGGATATTTTTTGTGCGTTTTCACCCTGTAAATGGAAGCGCATTTTCGCCGCCGTCACATAGGTACCGATGCACCCGCAATCCCCCCCTTTTTTCTTGTGCTTTTGTCGTGCTGTAACTTCGAAAACGCAAGTATTTGCAAAGGCGCCGAAGATGGTGCTTTTGCTATCAATTAGGGAGGCAATTATGAACGCAATTTTTACCGCGATTACAACCGCTCTCACCAATTTGACCAACTTTGTTTGGGGCATTCCCATGTTGGTTATTTTAGTCGGCGGCGGCGTGATTCTCACCGTGCGGCTCGGTTTTTTCCAGTTTGGCAAATTCGGTTACATTATGAGCCAGACATTTGGCAAGATTTTCAAAAAGAGTGAGGGCGAGGGAACGGTTTCCCCGTTCCAAGCGGCTTGCTCTGCACTTGCGTCGTCCATTGGCGCCGCAAATATCGTCGGCGTACCGACAGCCATTGCACTCGGCGGCCCCGGCGCCGTATTTTGGATGTGGATTACCGCGTTAATCGGCTCCGCAACCAAATTCTCTGAAGTGGCACTCGGCATCAAATACCGCGAACAAAACGCCGTGGGCGAATTTGTCGGCGGTCCGGCTTATTACTTGAAAAAAGGCATTAAAGGGCCTGTGGGCAAAGTGTTTGCCTTTATGTGCGCCTTTTTCTTCATGCTTGAAATTGTTCCGTCCATCTCCGTGCAGAGCCTTTCCGTCTGCACCACCGCCGAGTCAGTCGGTATTCCGAAGCTTGTCACGGCAATTTTTGTGCTTGCCATCACGGCGCTTGTCGTGTGCGGCGGCATCAAGCGCATCGGCGCAGTCACCGAAAAAATGGTGCCGTTGATGGCACTTGCATTCACCGCTTGTGCGCTCATCATCATCGGCGCAAACATCACAGCGGTTCCCGAAGCATTTATGCTGATTTTCAAAGGCGCGTTCACCACACAGGCAGCCGTCGGCGGCTTTACCGGTTCTGTGATTGCCAACTCCATTCGTTGGGGCATGGCGCGCGGCTCTTACTCCAATGAAGCCGGCATGGGTTCTGCACCGTATGCACACTCTGCCGCCGTCACCGACCATCCGGCACGCCAAGGTCTCTGGGGCGTATTTGAAGTGTTCGTGGACACCATCTGCATCTGCACCCTGACCGCATTGACCGTTATCACAACAGGCGCATGGAAAATGGACGGTCTCAAACCGGAAGCCATGCCCGCCTTTGCTTTTACCAACACATTCGGCGCGTTTGGCGGCGTCATTCTCTCCGTCTGCCTGCTCCTCTTTGTACTTTCCACCATTCTCGTTATCGTTTTCTACTGCGAGAAAAACGCCGAAGCATTGTTCGGTCTTAAATTCTCACGCGTGATGCGCTACGTATGCCTTGCGGCAATCATCTATGGCGCAGTGGGCAATTTGGCAAGCTTGTACACCGTGCTTGACTTTTTGCTGATGCTCGTGGTTATTCCGAACATGATCGGTCTTGTGATGCTGTCCGGCGAAGTAAAAGAAATCAAAGACGATTTCTTCTCGAAACCGGAACTGTATGACCGTGACAAACTGGAAGCTGCGGCTGCCAAAACAAGTAAATAATGGTAATGCAAAACACCTGCCGGATTTTCCGGCAGGTGTTTTTTTGCTTTTTACAAAATCAAGTGTTTTTTTGCGGTAAAAGTGTTGATTCTCAATTTTACGCCTTTTTACGCACGAATTTAATAGCGATATTACGATGTTTTTATACTATGTGCTTTTGAAAAAAGACAAATAGCGTGTTTTTATTGGTACAAAATCGAATCATATCCATTGGCAGAATGTTTGAAATCGCGTCTTGTTTTTCAACACTTTCGCCAAAGCACTTGGAAAATTGCTCTGTTTGACTTGATTTTTTTGTAATTCTGATGCAAAATGAATCCGCAAGAGTACAAGAACAAAAATGAACTCTGTCCGCCGTGCATCGGCTGTGCGTGGTAAGATAGAGTCAAACAGCATGACAAAGATTTATCAGCCGCGCAAAATACAGATGCGGCGGATAAAAACAGGAAATCTGTGACAGCTTGAATCTTGCGGGTACAGGGTCGCAAAATTCACTCGTTATCCACCATTCAAATCACCAACAACAAAAAGGAGATTTTACTATGTCAGTCAATATCAGCGGCAGAAGCTACCTCAAATTACTCGATTTCTCATCGGCAGAAATTCGCTATTTGCTCGACCTTTCCAAAAACTTCAAGGATATGAAACGCGCAGGCATTCCGCATGAATATCTCAAAGGCAAAAACATCGTATTGCTGTTTGAAAAAACCTCCACACGCACACGCTGCTCCTTTGAAGTGGGCGGCATGGATCTTGGCATGGGCGTTACTTATCTCGACCCCGGTTCCAGCCAGATGGGCAAAAAAGAAAGCATTCCCGACACCGCCCGCGTTCTCGGCCGCATGTATGACGGCATTGAATATCGCGGCTACAGCCAAGAGCTTGTCGAAACGCTTGCGGCATACGCCGGTGTCCCCGTTTGGAACGGTTTGACAGACGAATTTCACCCCACA
>JAVWRA010000067.1:0-10281 GCA_036635095.1 Ruthenibacterium sp.
CGTACTGCACGGTGGTTGCCTCGGCAACGGCATTGCCATACAATTCGCCAACAACGGTGCGGATGGCTTTGCAAACTTCCTGTGCTTGCTCAGAGGTTGCGGTGCGGCCTGTGCCAATCGCCCAAACCGGCTCATAAGCAATGATGATGCGTTTCATTTCGTCTGCACTCACGCCGCCAAGTGCAATTTTGGTTTGCAGACGCACGAGTTCTTCCGTGACGCCCTGTTCGCGCTGTGCAAGGCTTTCGCCCACGCAGACAATAACCGTCAAACCGGCGGCAAGCGCTGCTTTGGTGCGTTTGTTGACCGTTTCGTCGGTTTCGGCAAAATACTGACGGCGTTCGCTGTGACCTGTAATAACGTATTTTACGCCGAGGTCAACGAGCATGTCCGCTGAAATTTCGCCCGTGAATGCGCCGCTTTTTTCAAAGTGAACATTCTCCGCGCCAATGGCAATATTGCTGCCTTTGCAGGTTTCAATGGCGGAAACAAGGCTTGTAAACGGTGCGCAAATCACAACGTCACAGTTTGCGCCTTTGACGGCTTCTTTCATTTCGGTGAGCAGAGCGGCAGTTTCGGTTGCTGTTTTGTTCATTTTCCAGTTGCCGGCGATAACGGCTTTGCGTGTTGCTTTATTCATAATTCAGTCCTCAATTCTATCAATTCAAAAAAAACAGGAGCGGGCAGAAAGCCACCCCTGTTTTGTCCATTAAGATTTTGCGATGCAGTCAATGCCCGGCAAAACTTTGCCCTCAAGATATTCAAGAGAAGCGCCGCCGCCTGTCGAAATATGGGTCATTTTATCGGCATAGCCAAGCTGCATGACAGCCGCTGCCGAGTCGCCGCCGCCAATAACGGTGGTGGCATCTGTTTCGGCCATTGCTTTGGCAACGGCTTTTGTGCCGGCGGCAAGCACCGGATTTTCAAACACACCCATCGGGCCGTTCCAAACCACGGTTTTGGCTTCGTGAATGGCTTTTGCAAAAATCTCCTGTGTTTTGGGGCCGATGTCAAGTCCCATTTTGTCGGCAGGGATTTTATTGGAATCCACATAATCGACGGCAATTTCGCCGTCGATGGGGTCAGGGAACGAGGCGCACACGGCGGTGTCTACGGGCAGTAAAAGGCTGACGCCCTTTGCCTTTGCCTGTTTGAGCATTTCGCCGCAGTAATCAATTTTTTCGTTGTCCACAAGGCTGTTGCCTACTTCGCAACCCTGCGCCTTGAGGAAGGTATACGCCATGCCGCCGCCGATGATGAGCGTGTCTACTTTGTTCAGCAGATTTTCAATGACGTTCAATTTATCGGCAACTTTTGCGCCGCCGAGAATGGCAACAAACGGACGCACGGGCGCGTTGACCGCATTGCCGAGATATTCAATTTCTTTGCCCATCAAATAGCCGACAGCGGTGTCTTTGATAAATTCGGTTACACCGACCGTGGAGCAGTGAGCGCGATGTGCAGAACCAAACGCATCATCGACATAAACAGTGGCAAGACCGGCAAGCTCTTTGCTGAAAGCCGGCTCGTTTTTGGTTTCTTCTTTGCGGAAACGTGTGTTTTGCAGCAAAACGACATCGCCGTCCTGCATGGCGGCGACAGCGGCTTTGGCATTTTCGCCGACCACATTGTCGTCGTTTGCAAAAGTGACTTTTTTGCCGAGTAATTCGCCAAGACGCACGGCAACCGGTGCAAGGCTGAATTTTTCTTCAGGGCCGTTTTTGGGTTTGCCGAGATGACTGCAAAGAATAACGCGACCGCCGTTTGCAATCAATTTTTTGATGGTGGGAAGTGCGGCAACGATACGATTATCGTTTGTGATAACGCCGTCTTTCATCGGAACGTTAAAGTCGCAACGTACGAGTACATTTTTGCCTTTTACGTCAATATCTTCAACTGTTTTTTTACCAAGTGAACTCATGAGAATACTTCCTTTCCTTTTACCTGTCAAATACGCGGGACATCGTCCGTACATACTATCTCTTATTATAAACATTTTTGCACACGAAAGCAAGATGCCGCATGACATTTTCTTAACAAAGCACCTGTTTATTTGCAAGGCAATTGCTCTTTTGCCGATTCGGCACTATAATGTAAATATTGCAGACGGGGGATGTGTTATGGTACGCGTAAAAATGAATCATTTGGATATTGCGATGATTGCGGATAGCGGGCAGTGTTTTCGGCTCAACCGCACAGCGGCAGATGCCCATATGCTGATTGCAAAAGGAAAGATATTGCGCATCACCGAAACAGCCGAAAATCAATATGAATTTGACTGTGACGCGGCAGATTTTGACGAGATATGGAAGCCGTATTTTGATTTGAACACCGATTATGACCGTTTCATCAAAAGCATTGCACCGCAGGATATTTTTTTGCAAAATGCGGCAGCATACGGGAGCGGCATTCGCATTTTACAGCAGGACGCGTTTGAAATGCTGATTACTTTTATCATTTCACAGCGCAAAAATATTCCGGCAATCAAAAAATGTGTCGAGACACTTTGTACGCAATTCGGCGCGCCGATTTCGCAAAAAGGGGATTGCGCATTTGCTTTTCCGACGGCAAAAGCGCTTGCGGCACAAAGCCTTGAAAGCCTGCGCGCCTGTGCGCTCGGTTATCGCGCAAATTATGTGCGCGCCGCCGCCGTCATGGTGGAAAGCCATGCGCTTGATTTGGAAAAAGCGGAAAAATTAGATGATGTTTCGCTGTATAATTTGCTGCAAAGCGTGTCGGGCGTCGGGCCGAAAGTGGCAAATTGTGTGCTGCTGTTCGGTTTTCATCGCATTGCTTCTTTTCCGCAGGACGTATGGATTAACCGCATGATAGACGCCGAATACGGCGGTGTATTTCCACTCGCGCAATATCAGGGATACGCCGGAGTGTTGCAGCAATATATCTTTTATTATGCGCGCAGTGACGCATATGCGGCGCTTAAACGATAAAAAAATCCGCTGCTGTGCAGGCAAAATGGTCAAAACCATCGTCTGTGCAGCAGCGGATTTTATTGTTGAGATTTTACAGCGCCGTGCGCATACGCTCTTGCAATCGCGGCGGAATCGTGCGCAAAAAGAGGAATCCCGTGAGCAAAGCCGCCACCAAATCGACAATCGGTTCGGAAAAGAAGATTGCTTCGGCCCCGAAAAACAGGGGCAGTAAAATAACTGCCGCAAAAAACAAACTTTTGCGGAACATGGAACAAAACAGCGACAGGCGCAGATGCCCCATTGCCGTGGTTTCGTCTACGAGCGCATATTGAACGGCAAGCGGAACAATCATCAGCGTGTATATTTTGATAAAATGCACAGCGCGCGGCGCAATGGCGGCATTTGCAGTAAATAAACGTACAAAAAGCGGCGAAAACGCATAGGTAACCACCATCATCAAGCTGCAAAAAACAAGGCATAAACCGGTCACAACCTTGATGGCAAGAACGATGCGTTTGGGTTTTGCCGCGCCATAATTAAAGCTGACAATCGGCTGACTGCCGGCAGTGATGCCGCCGAGCGGCATACAAATGAGCAGATAATAGCTTTGCACAATGGTGGCACAGGTGACAAGAATATCGCCTTCGCCCGGACCGCCATAACGCTGCAACATCGTGTTGAGCAGAATAAAAAGAACGCTGTCAGATGCAATAATCAAAAAAGGAGACAGTCCGAACATCGCAATGCGCGCCATAATTTTTTTTGAAAAACCGCTCCAGTGCAGTTGCACGGGCATACTGTGATGCCGCAGCGCACAAAGCACAAAAATGCACGACACCATTTGCGAAAACACGGTGGCAATCGCTGCACCGGCAACGCCGAGATGCAGTACAAAAATAAAAACAGGGTCAAGCACAATGTTCAGTACGGCGCCAATCATTACGGTTGCCATGCCAAGTCCGGGAAAACCCTGACAGATGAGAAAACTGTTCATGCCGCCCGCAAGTAGTGCAAAAAAAGTGCCGAGTGCAATGATGGTGAGATAGGTGTTTGCAAACGGAAAAGTTGCCGCGCTTGCGCCGAACCACATCAGCAGATGATTTTTCATCAAAAGAAAAACAGTCGTAAGTACGCCTGAAAGTACAATCAGCATCAAAAAGCTGTTGGATAAAATACGTTCTGCTTCCCGATGCTCTCCCTCGCCCATGCGCATTGCCATCTGCGGCGAACCGCCAAGTCCCACAAGAGATGCAAAGGAGCCGAGCAGCGTAACAATCGGCCCGCACACGCCGACACCGGCAAGTGCCAAATCGCCGACACCCGCGCCGATATACATGCGGTCAACAATGCTGTAAAGTACGCTGACAAGCTGTGCAAGCATGGTGGGAATGGCAAGGCGCAGCACGAGCGGAAAAATGGGGTCAGCGCCTAAATTGTTCATACGTTTCATATTTTTTCTTCCTCAATCGCGAATATACCATCTCGTACAATACCGATACGGTATTTCACTGTCGAGTGTGCGCGAAAATTTTTTTAAGATGGTTTTGCGGCATTTTCCGCCGCGTCCGTGCCGGATGTCGGCTGTTCAAAATTAAGACGTTTTTCCTCAATTACGAGCGGGCGATTGAGAATGCGTGTGTTCATATTCAAAATATATTCACCGATTAAACCGATAAAAAAGAGTTGAATGCCGCCCATAAGAAAAACGCCAATCAGCATCGGCGCAGCGCCGGCAATGAATCTGTCCCAATAAATCAATTTCATCACAAGATAACTCAGCGCCACAAGAAATGAAACGCCGCTGATGATGAAACCGAAAATTGTTGCGATGCGCAGTCCTATTTTGGTGTAACTGGTAAAAGAAAGCATCGCCGCGTCATAGAGACTATACCAGTTGTTGTGCGTTTTTCCGGCGCGCCGTTCTTGCTGTTCATAGTAAATTTCTTTATGGTCGGGCGCATATTCCGCAACAATGCCGCGCAAAAACGGTGTGGGGTCATCAAGCGTACGCAGCACGTCCAAAAAGCTTTTGTCATACAGTCCGAATCCGGTAAAATGTTCAATTTGCTCTACATCACTCATTCTTTTGATGGTTTTGTAATAGAGAGAACGCAAAAAATACATCATGCCGTTTTCTTTGCTGGTGGTTTTGATGGCGCAGACAACTTTGGCGCCTTTTTCCCATTCCGCCACAAATTGCACAATCATATCGACGGGGTCTTGAAAATCGGCGCAGATTAAAATGGTGCAGTCGCCGGTTGTTTGGCACAAACCATAGTACGGACTGCTGAACTGACCAAAATTCTTCATGTTGAAAATGGCTTTTACGTCTGCATCTTCCGCACAAATTTCCGTTAAAATCACACGGGTTTTATCGGTGGATTTATTGTCAATGAATAGAATTTCATAGGCATACTGCGGCAGTTTTTGCGTCAGCACGGCTTTCACCGCGGCGTATATCGGTCGCACGTTTTCTTCCTCGTTATAGCAGGGAATCATGATGGAGATTTTCGCTTTTTTTGCCATCGTTACACTTCCTTCATCCAGTTTAAAGTGGTGCGAATGCCGCTGCTGAAATCCGTTTTCGGCACAAAACCGGTGTCACGCGTCAGCGCGGTAATATCCGCCTGCAAGCGCATCATCGCATGCGGCGGATACGGAATTTTCCCAAGCGCAACCGCAAGCGCCGGATTGACCGCGTCGCGCATTTGCAAAATGTATTCTTTGAGCGGCGCAGAAATGCCGCTGCCAAGCACATAAACCTGTCCGTCTTTTCCGTACATGCCCATGCGGTAAAACGCGTCGGCGGCGTCCGCCGCATACAGATAATCCCAAAGCTGTTCACCGGCGGTACAGGCGGGGACATCGCCCGCAAGCAGGGCGCTTAAAATACTGCTCACGAGTGTGCCGCCGCCGTCATACGGTCCGTAGACGCTCACAACACGCGCCCAGATGTGCCGCAGATTTTGCTGCGCGCAGGCAAGGCGGCTCATTTGTCCGGCACAGAGCTTTGCAATGCCATAGCCGGTGAGGGGAAAGGCGGGTGTTTCGGGACGCAGCGGCGCATCGCAAACGCCGTATTCCGCCTGACTGCCCGCGCCGATAAAGGTGTGACAGCCAAGCGCTTTTGCCGCGTGAACCGCATCCAGTGTGTACGCAATATTGCGCATTTGGCTGTCCACATCATTGCGTCCGGCACCCACGGTGTTTTCCCACGCAAAATGATAAAACACATCTGCCTTTTGCGCAATTTTTTCCGGCAGCAGCGCAATATTTTGTAAATCACATGGCACAATATGAACGAAATCGTCCTCGACAATGCGGTTTGCGCGCGGAGAATCCGCGCGCAGCATGACGTATACCGTACATTTTTTTTCACGCAAAAGGCGCAGCAGTGCCATGCCGATTGCACCTGTGCCGCCGGTAATCACCGCCGTATGGCAAGGCAATTTATCCATGATGATTCTCCCTTATAACGACATCAGTTCGTTGAAAAGTGCGGCGTCCATCGGCGGCTCCTGTTGGGATAGCGGCTTATTGTAAACGCTTTTTGGTGTGACATAGGTAATGTCCCCCGTGAAAAGTTCAACGAGACAAGGCTTGTCGTTCTGCAACAAAACACGCAGAGCATCGTTGTTTTCAACGGATTCACAGCGCAGTGCCGCAATTTGGTATGCCTGCGCAATCGCCGTAAAATCAGGACAGGAATAGCCGCTGTTCGCGGTTGTCATCGAAAAATGGCTGTCGAAATACAGTTCTTGAAAGTGGCGTATCATGCCGAGCGAATGGTTGTTGAACACGATAATTTTTACGGGAAGCTGCTCTCTGCGTATCAATTCAAGCTCCTGCAAATTCATCTGCAAACCGCCGTCACCCGTGAAGCAATAAACCGGTTTGTGCGTGACACAGCAAGCGCCGATGGCGGCGGGCAGGGAATATCCCATTGCGCCGTGTCCTGCTGAAAATAAAATCCGCTGTCCGTCTTTCACGGCAAACGCCTGCGCCACCCACACTTGATTTTGCCCCACATCGGTGGTGATGACCGCGTCAGACGCAATCCACCGGCTCAGTGCAGCAACAAATGCAAGCTGTGCGGAAGTGTCACCGCAATTTGCTTTCTCGCGAATCTCACTGCACACGGTACGCCATGCGTCCTGCTTTTTTGCGTCAAACGGTTCTTTTTGCAGCGCTTGCAGCAAATTTTTCAAATCACAGCAGAGATTCAAGGCGTCTTTTTTGACGCAGTTTTCAAGCTCTCCGGCATCGACATCAACGCGAATGAGCTTTGCATGTGTGGCAAAATGAGTGACATCGTTGCCGGTTTGCCGATTGTCCAGTCGTGCGCCGAGCGTGAGAATACAGTCGCTTTTTTCAACCAAAATATTGGCGCTTCGCTGTCCGTAAGCGCCGATAAAACCAAAACGGCAAGGGTGTTCCGCCGGCAATAGGTCAACCGCCGGCATACTGGTTACCACCGGAATACCGCTTTTTTCGACAAATGCACGAAAGGCAATTTCGGCATCTGCCTGATGAATGCCACAGCCGGCGATGATGAGCGGACGCTTTGCCGCTTGCAATAAAGCAAGCAGATGATGCAGTCCGTCTTGCGGTACAGAGCGCGCTTCAACGGCTTTTTCTTCTGCCATCGCAGAATTTACGGCAATTTCACCGCGAAATACATTCATGGGAATATCCAACAGCACAGGTCCGGGTCTGCCGCTGCAAGCAATCGTATACGCAGTTTCGAGTGCCGCGGGAATTTCTTCCGCCGTGCAGATTTGTTTGGCAAATTTCGTTACAGAGGAGACAATGGCAACAATGTCGGTCTCTTGAAACCCTTTTTGTCGCACGGAAAGGGTGCCTTTGCCCTCGTATGTGTTGACCTGTCCTGTGATGAAAATAGCCGGCGCGGAATCAAACCATGCGTCACAAATACCCGTAATCAAATTGGTTGCGCCGGGGCCGCTTGTGGCAAAAGCCATGGTGGGCTGTTTTTTCAACTGCCCGTATGCCGTTGCGCAAAAAGCGGACGCCTGTTCATGCAAATTGATGTGCGTATGGATTTTTTGCGATTGATGCAGAGAATCCATCAGATGCGTGACCATGCCGCCCGGATATCCGAAAACATCTGTAATATTTTTTTGTTCCAAAAATTGAACGATATAATCGCTGATTTTCACGGGCAAACCTCTTTCTAATGAAAGGTGAAAAATTTATTGAGAATAAAATTGAGCGGAATGGTGACAATCAAGTTGATAATCGGCGCAAGCCATACCGAAACGCCCCAAAAATTGACCTCCAAAAACAAAAGAAGCTGGCTGAGCAAAAATGTGCTGCCATAGGTCAAATAGCTTTTGAAAAGGCGCTTCATCAGTGCGGCAGGCGTGTTGTCTGCGTTTTTGAACACAAACCGATTGCTCCAGTAAAACGCATTGAGAACACTGACAATCCAACCGACAAATCCGCCCCATAAATACAAATCGGGACTGATGAACACAAAGATATAGTAGACCGCAGTGGAGATGAACGTGTTGCTCAAACCCACCAGTCCAAACTTGAAAAATTGCCAGAACAGCGCCCAAAATTCCTCTTTGCTGTGGACGCCCAACAGGGCAAACAATTTTTTCATTGCGCCACAGCCTCGCTGATAACCTTTGCCATGCAGTCAATCATTTCATCGGTCATGCCGGGATACACGCCCACCCAGAACGTGTCACGCATGATGCGGTCGGTGTTGACAAGCTCTCCCACAACGCGATATCCCTCGCCGCTTGCGCGCATTTCGTCAAAACAGGGATGCTTTATCAGGTTTCCGCTGAACAGCATCCGTGTTTGAATGCCGTTTTCTTCAATATAACGCACGATTTTTTCGCGGTTTAAGCCTTCCTGCACGGTCATCATAAAGCCGAACCAAGACGGATTTGCCTGTGCGGCAGCCTGTGGCAGAATCAATTTGTCCGCAACCGGTGCAAGCGCCGCATGCAGCCGCGCCCAGTTGTGGCGGCGTCGCGCAACAAAAGAGGGGAATTTCACAAGCTGTTCGCAGCCGATTGCCGCCTGCATGTCGGTCACTTTGAGATTGTAGCCAAAGTGACTGTATACATATTTATGGTCGTAGCCTTTGGGCAGCTCTCCGTATTGACCGTCAAAACGATGCCCGCAGAGATTGTCGCGTCCCGACGGACACACACAGTCGCGTCCCCAGTCACGATAAGACAAAATCAAACGATGCAGCAGCGGATTGTTCGTGTACACCGCGCCGCCCTCGCCCATGGTCATATGATGCGGCGGATAGAAACTGGAGGTGCCGATGTCGCCGATGGTGCCGGTCAGTTTCGTTTCACCGTTCAGCACATATTCGCTGCCCAGTGCATCGCAGTTGTCCTCCACAAGCCAGAGATTGTGTTTGTCGCAAAACGCTTTTACGGCAGATAAATCAAACGGATTGCCAAGCGTATGCGCCACCATCACGGCTTTTGTTTTGTCGCTGTATGCGTTTTCAAGCTGTGTGATGTCGATATTATACTGCGGAATGGTGACGTCCACAAAAACGGGAATGGCACCGTATTGAATGATGGGCGTGACCGTGGTGGGAAAACCGGCGGCAACCGTAATCACTTCATCGCCGCGTTTGATGCGCTTTTCGCCGAGTTCCGGCGCAGTGAGCGCGGTAAAGGCAATCAAATTTGCCGAGGAACCGCTGTTGACAAGGCTCGCAAATTTGACGCCCAGCCAGCTTGCAAATTCCGTTTCAAATCGGTCGGCAAAGCGACCGGTGGTCAGCCAAAAATCAAGGGCGGAATCCACCAGACTGCACATTTCTTTTTCGTCATACACACGCGCGGCATAGGTGATGCGGTCGCCGGGGTGAAACGGTTCTTTTTTTTCTTTAAAATCATGATAATATGCAGCAACCTGCGCTAAAATAAAGGCGCGTGCCTCTGCTTCATTGCTCCAGTTGGTCATCGTTTTTCCTCCGATTGATTCAATTTAGCGGGTTCTTTTCTCACATAGTAGGCGAAGGTATCTTTCGGTCTTTTTTTGTCGTCCGGAATGGTATCCGCAAGACGGAATGTTTTTTTGCGCTCATATTCCGGATGTTTTCTCATCAGCGCAAACTGTTCTCTGCTCACAAGCAAGGTAGGCTGCGAAAACACTTCTTCATAAATAAGAGGGGTGATTTTAGCGTCAAAAAGGTCGGGTGTGTCACGCAGATGATATCCCGGATTCCAGTCGAGATACCCGTACAATCCCACAGTGTGTGCGCCGAAAGCGTAGGTGTCTTTCGGTACGTCAGCGGCAATCAGTTCGGCAAAATCGGCAATTTCCTGCAAACTATAGGCACCCACTT
>JAVWRA010000068.1:0-10138 GCA_036635095.1 Ruthenibacterium sp.
AGCTTTCGGCACGTTCTGCTCAGTGAAGTGCTGATGGATGTCTTGGGTTCCGACAGTATTCCGGAGATTCGAAATTATATCTCTCATTATTTAGAGCGATTGTTTGCCATTTTGCGCGAGCAGGACGAAACACGGCAAACAGCCGAATTGATAGACCGCGTAAAGAATTACATTCAAGAACATTTTGCCGAAAACCTGACGCTCACGGTCTTATCAGAATTGTTTTACATCTGCCCCGCTTATTTGAGCCGCCTGTTCAAGAAAAAAACGGGCGTAAATTTTGTGGAGTACTTAACCAATTTGCGCATAACAAAAGGAAAAGAATTTCTTGCCGATTCCAGTTTGATGATTTACACTGTTTCCGAGATGGTGGGCTATGAAAATCCCCGCTATTTTTCACGACTGTTTAAAGAATCCGTGGGTTGCAGCCCACAAGAATATCGCAATAAATTGCAATAAGCAGAAAGAAAACCCTCTGACAAAGCCGTGTTTGGTACCTTGTGGCACTGACGCGGCTTTTTTGTACTGCACAATTGCTTGTGCAGTACAATTTGCGGTTTGCGGCAGCCTATATGCGGCATAACGTCGTGTATGCTTCATGGATTGTGACAAAAAACAAAAAGCACTCTCGTGCAAAATCGACAGGACACAGCACGTAAAAGTGGAGAATACAAACGAAAAGTAAAGAAAACAAAACTTTGTATCACAAGACAAAACAAAAGTAGAAAAAAGCAAAATAAAACGCCACAAAACTTTGATAGAATGATACTTGTAAAGAGCGGCCGACGATGCCGCCAGCCACGTTAGAACGAGAAGGAGAAATCAATATGAAAAAATTCTTATCAACCGTATTATCCCTTGCCATAGTGCTTTCAATGGCAGGCTGCGGCGGTGCGGCAACACCGGCGGCAAACAAAGAGGCGGACGAGAAAACCGACGCCGGCCTCCCTGTTTTGCGCATTGCCACCATGCCGTTTATCACCAGTTTGCCCACCTATTATATTCAGCAACATAAACTGGATGAAAAAGCGGGCTTTAAAATGGAAACCACCATGTTCGCCACCGGCGCACCGATGAACGAAGCGCTCGCCGCTGATTTGTGGGACGTTGGCGCGATGGGTGCCGCAGCCGTGACCGGCGTTGCCAACTACGACGAAATGATTATCGGCGAAGTGCTTGAATCCACCGACGGCCTTGGCGTGTTTGTAAAACCCGACAGCCCGATTGCAAAGGAAAAAGGATTTAATCCCTCCTATCCGACCGTACTCGGCAGCCCCGAAACCGTGAAAGGTATTACAATTTTGACGCCCATCGGCACGGCACAGCATTTCACCACTTTAAAATGGCTTGAAAAACTTGGCCTTGCCTCCACCGACGTAAACCTCGTCAACATGGACACCGTGCAGGCATATCAAGCGATGCAGGCCGGTCAATGCGACGCCGTTGCGCTCAACGTACCAACCTTCTTCAATGCCAAAAACGATGGCATGGTACAGGTGGGTAATTTGTCGGAACTTGGCACGAAATATGTGGACATGCTTGTGGCGAACCGCAAAGCGGTGGAAGGCAAAGCAGACCTTGTACAGCTTTATGTAAACTGCATTATGGAAGCCTGCGACGCCTTGCAGAAAGACCCCGAAATGGCCGCAGATTTGTTTGTACAATACTTACAGGAAAGCGGCACCGAAACCAGCCGCGAGAACTGCATGGACGACTTGAAGCGCGTGAAATTTATCGGAAAAGCCGATTGGGACGGGCGCGATCTTGGTGCGTTTGCGCGTGAACTGGGTGAATTTTATGTCGGCCTTGGCCAACTGGAGCCGAGCGTAATGGATAAATTCGGCACCAACATCGTGGATACATTTGTAAAGTAAGCGTCTGAAAGTGAGGGAGAAACCGTGAAACAGTTTTTTAAAAAATATAAGTACAAACTGATTTCCCTAGGCTCGTTTTTGGCAGTGTTGCTGCTATGGCAGCTTGTGACAGACACCTTACATTTGGTGTCGCCCATGATGCTGCCGAGCCCGGCAAAGGTGCTTGACACCTTTATCTATAAGCTGACCGGCGGTAAAAATCCGGACGGCGCAACCTTATTTGAACACATCTGGGCAAGCCTTAAAATTGCGCTTGGCGGCTATACGGTCGGTGTTTTAATCGGCGTACCGCTGGGCATCGGCATGGCGTGGAACCGCCGCTTTGAAATGTTTACAAAGCCGCTGTTTGACATCATTCGCCCGATACCGGCACTCGCATGGATTCCGCTGATGATTTTATGGCTCGGCATCGGCTATTGGTCGAAAATCGGCATCATCTTTTTTGCGGCGTTCATCAGCGCGGTCATCAACTCGTATGCCGGCATCAAACGCACTTCACAGGTGCACCTGTGGGTTGGCCGCACCTTTGGCGCTACCAACCGTCAGCTGCTGTTCAAGGTGGCCATTCCCACGGCACTGCCGATGATTTTCACCGGCCTGCGCCTTGCACTCGGCTCCTCTTGGGTGGCACTGGTGGCAGCAGAACTTCTTGCCGCAACGCGCGGCCTTGGCTATATGATTCAAATGGCACGCATGCTTGGCCGCCCCGATGTCATCATCGTGGGTATGATTACCATTGGCGCAATCGGCCTTTTGCTTTCCGGCCTGCTTGAAAAATTACAAAAGAAATTCGTGAAAGGCGGCAGATGAGATGATTGACAAAAAAAGCAAACGTTTTTCCGACAAACAGATGATGATATTTTACACTTTTGCATCTGTTTTTTGCCTGTTGGCCGTGTGGGAAATTGTGGCACGCTTTACAAAAGCGTCCATGTTTCTGCCGCCGGCAAGCGAAGTGATTTTAGCCTTCTGCAAAAGTTTTGTGGTGCCCATCGGCAAACGCACAATGCTTGCGCATATCGGCATCAGCTTATACCGCGTTGGTGTGGCGTTTGTCATTGCCACCATCACCGGCATTGCACTGGGCGTCGGCATGGGTTACTCACGCGTTTTTGAAGCCATTGTAAAACCTATTTTTGAGTTTATCCGCCCGATTCCCCCGCTTGCGTGGATTCCGATGTCTATTTTGTGGTTTGGTCTTGGCGATCAAAGCAAGTTTTTCATCATCTTTTTAGGATGCTTTTGCTTCATCACCGTCAACACATACGACGGTGCCCGCAACGTTGACCCAGTTTTGATGGGCGCAGCACGCATGCTTGGTGCCAATGAGCGACAGGTGTTTTTCGAAGTGGTGCTCCCCTCGTCCATCCCCTATATTTTTGCCGGACTGCAAATTGCTGTCACCGCCGGATGGTCTGCCGTGGTGGGCGCCGAAATGGTGCGCTCGGACGAAGGCGTGGGCTGGCTGATTGTCATGGGTATGTCCAACGGCAATATCATTCAAATTATGGTTGGCATGGTGGCAATCGGTGTCATCGGCTATATTTTAGCCACCAGTATGGCGGCACTTGAGAGGAGGCTTTGCGCATGGAACGCACAACAGGAGCTGTAAACGCACCGGTTTTGGAATGCCGCAACGTCGGGCGCATTTTTGAAGGCTATCATGGTGCAGAGCAAAACGAAGTGCTCAAAGATGTGCATTTCAACGTGGAAGAAAACGAATTTTTGGTACTGTTTGGCGCTGGACAATGCGGCAAAACCACCTTGTTGAATATTTTGGCCGGTCTTGATATGCCAACGCACGGCGAAGTGATTGCACGCGGCAAAAAGGTGACGGCACCCGACCCCGAACGCGGTGTTGTCTACCAAAAAACGGCGCTGTTTCCGTGGCTGACCGTGCGCGACAATGTTGGGTTTGGGCCGAAAGTGCGCCATATGAAAAAGCAAGAGCAGGAAAGCCGCGTTGCCAAATATTTAGAACTTGTCGGCTTGACCGGCTTTGAAAAGAGTTTTCCGTCACAACTTTCCGGCGGTATGCGGCAACGTGTGGGCATTGCCCGCGCGTATGCAAACAATCCGGACGTGATGCTGATGGACGAGCCGTTTGGCCATCTGGACGCACAAACGCGCTATATGATGGAAGAAGAATTGCAGCGCATTTGGCAAAAAGAAAAACGTACGGTGGTGTTTGTAACCAACAATATCGAAGAAGCGCTGTTTTTGGCCGACCGTATTATTTTGTTGACCAACTGCCCGACACAGATTAAAACAGAATATAAAATTGAACTGCCGCACCCGCGCAGCTATATTGACCCTGAGTTTTTACGCTTGCGCAAAGAGATTACCGACAATATGGACGGCACCGTATAACGAAAGGATTTTATGATGGAAAAGACCTTACAGCCCAAGGTGAGGGTGCAAAATCTCACCAAGAAATTTGGCGATTTACTGGTGCTTGACAATATCTCCTTTGACGTTGCGGCGGGAGAATTTCTGTGCATCGTCGGCCCAACCGGCTGCGGCAAAACCACTTTTTTAAACAGTTTGACAAAACTGTATGAGCCGACAGCCGGCGAGATTTTACTGGACGGCGAACCGGTAGACCTTAAAAAGCACAGTGTTGCGTATATTTTTCAAGAATACTCCACCATGCAATGGCTCACCGTGGAAGAAAACGTGCGGTTTGGGCTTGATATCAAACACACCCCGCGTGAACAGGCAGACAAATTGGTGGAGGAATATTTGGAGATTGTCGGGTTGACCAAGTATCGCAAATACTATCCCGACCAGCTCTCCGCAAGCATGTTGCAGCGTGTGGTGATTGCGCGTGCTTTTGTGACACAGCCCGATTTGCTGTTGATGGATGAGCCATATGGACAGCTTGATATTCAGCTGCGCTATAAGCTGGAAGATGAGCTGATTAGCCTGTGGCAGCGCACGAAAACAACCGTGTTGTTCATCACGCACAACATCGAAGAAGCCGTGTATATGGGCGAGCGCATTTTGGTGCTGACCAACAAACCGACGGGCATCAAAAAGGAAATTCAAAATGATTTGCCGCGCCCGCGCGACATTGCAAGCCCCGACTTCGTAACCTTGCGCAACGAAGTGACCGAACTGATTAAATGGTGGTAATATAGCAGCTTTTCCAGACATGGACGCTGCGATATTCTGATTACCACAGACACAAAACCGGTGGCCTGCCCTTTACTTATGGCGTTTGCTTTGCTATGCTGTATGAAGGGCAGGCCATTGTGATTGCAAGAAAGGAACGCTTCATGAAAAAGCACCCGAATATCGTTTTCATTCTTTCCGACGACCAAGGCGCGTGGGCACTCGGCTGTGCCGGCAACAAGGAATTGCAAACGCCGCATCTTGACAAGCTTGCGCAGCAAGGCATGCGTTTTGAAAATTTTTTCTGCGCGTCGCCCGTATGTTCTCCGGCACGCGCTTCCCTGCTCACCGGCTGCATTCCCTCACAGCACGGCGTACATGATTGGCTGCGCGACGACGACGAACAGCAAGCGGCGATTGCCTATCTTGCCGGACAGTATTCCTACACCAAAGCATTGCAGGAAAACGGCTATGCCTGCGCACTTTCCGGCAAATGGCATCTGGGCAAAAGCGACACGCCACAGCAAGGTTTTTCGCATTGGTTTTGCCATAAATCCGGCGGCGGCCCCTATTACAATGCACCCATTTACAAAGACGGTACGCTATATCGTGAGCCGCGTTATGTAACGCAAGCCATCACACAGGATGCGCTTGCTTATTTGGACAGCCGCAATGGCGATGAAACGCCGTTTTATCTGCAAGTCGGCTACACAGCGCCGCATGCGCCATGGCTGCACAATCATCCGAAAGAATACACCGATTTATATGAGGACTGCACCTTTGCCTCTGTGCCGCACCTGCCGCGCCATCCAAACAGCATTTATCTGACAGATGAAGTGGCACAAAACGAGCGCGAACATCTCATTGGCTACTATGCGGCCGTCACCGCCATGGACGCAGGCATCGGGCAAATCATCGACAAAATTGACGCGATGGGGCTGCGTGAGGACACTCTTTTGATTTTCACGAGTGACAACGGCTTCAGCTGCGGTCATCACGGTTTTTGGGGCAAAGGAAACGGCACGTTTCCCATCAATTTATACGAAGAATCCGTCAAAGTGCCATTCATCGTCAGCAAACCGGGCGTTATTCCGCAAAACAAAACATGTGACGCACTGGTGTCGGCTTACGATTTTATGCCGACTTTGCTCGATTTTATCGGCATATCCGGCAGCGACAGCCGCGTATTGCGTCCCGGAAAATCGTTTGCGGCGGCGCTTTGCGGCAACAACTTTGCACAGCACGACAGTGTGGTGGTGCTTGATGAATATGGCCCGAACCGCATGATTCGAAGCCGCGATTTTAAATTTATTTGCCGCTATCCCTATGGGCCGGACGAACTGTATGATTTGAAAAACGACCCCGCGGAAATGGAAAATCTGCTTGTGGCAAACGCAGAAAACCCGATTGCGCAAACACTGCGCAAACAGCTTGAAACATGGTTTGCACATTATGTAAACCCTGCCATTGACGGCGCAAAAGAGGCGGTGTTCGGCTCAGGACAAATTGGCCTTGCCGGCCTTTGGGGTGATGGCACACCTGCGCACAGTTGCGACGACTACATCAAAAACAGTCCTAATTTCGCGCCTTATCGCATCAAATAGAAAAAGGAGAAACGCCATGAAAAACATTGCAAAAAACATACTTGCGCAAAGCAAAAAGCTGCGCGTCCAATTGTTTTTGGCATATTTCTTGGCGTTTTCTCTCTTTCTGATTGTCACAATGTTCGTGGTGCTTTTTGTGATTCAAAATTTAATGATTGACCAAGTGGGCGCAAGCCGGCTTGATGTTTTGCGGCAAATTGCAGAGCGCGCAAACACCATCAAAACAAGCAGCACCACCATCACCAATTTGTATCGGTTTGACCCGCAAGTGCAAGCCGCCTTACAAGAGGATATGGACGAAACACAAAAACACGCGCTGTGCAACGCACTCAATCAGAAAAAAGCACTGTATGATGTCGTGTTCGAGAATGTGGGAATTGCGTATGAAATCGTTCTGTTGGGCGAAGATTTTCACTATGCGTCCGAAACGACATATTATTCATACGACCGCCTCCGTCAACAATTGTGGTTTCGCAAGTTGCAATCGGAACTTGCGGCAAAGCCAAGCGGAAACGTGAAATTCGTGCGCGCATTTCTCAACGATTTTTCAAACGCAACAAGCAATTACGTGTTTGGTACGGGCAGCTTGCTGCGCTGTAAAAACGGCACATGCACACTGCTGCTGATGATTGACGAAAAACAGCTTGAGAATTTATATCGCCCCGCAATGACGGACGGCAATATTTATATTTTTGACAAAGATGGCTTTATTGTGTCGCACACCGATAAAAAAATGCTTGGAAAACAGTTTGCAAGCGCTGAAAACATGCAGCGCCTTTATGGAAAAGATGCCTATGCCGTGACAAAAAAATGCGGTGAGGAGTATTTGCTTTCCACCTATTATGACGCACAAACGGGTTGGACCATTGTGGAGGAAATTCCGGGAAGTGTCATTTTTGCGGATTTGCAAAAGCTCAAGCAAATGATTGGCACGGCTTTGTGTATCTGCTTGCTGATTGCCATGGCTATTTCGCTTTACATGTCGCGGCGCGTAGCGCGGCCACTGGCAAAACTGGGTGCGGCGATGGACGCGTTTGCGGCGCAAAGCACCGTGCCGTCACTTGCGCACAGCAGCACAGAAGAAATTGCGCATTTACAGCAAAGTTTTTATCATATGGCCGACGAAATCGGAAAATTGATGGACGACATCGAGGACAAGGCGCAGCAAAAGCGCCTGTTGGAAATGAGCTTTCTGCGCGCGCAAATCAACCCGCACTTTCTCTATAACACATTGTTTTCCATTCGCTGCCTTGTAGAACTTCAAAAAAATGAGCAAGCCATGGAAATGCTGTCCGCCTTTACGGATTTGCTGCGGCTGACGCTTTCTGTCGAAACCACGACCATTCCTCTGCATGACGAACTGGAAAGCACGCGCAAGTATCTTGTTTTGCAACAAATACGCTATGGCGAACAAGTGGAATTTGCGTTTGACATCAGCGAAGATACGCTGCAATGCGCCGTGCCGCCGCTTATTTTACAACCCATTGTGGAAAACGCAATTTTTCATGGCATCGAGGCAAAAAAAACAGCGGGCATGGTGGTGGTATCCGCAGTGATGGAGCATGGTACGCTGTTGCTTTCCGTGACGGACGACGGTGTGGGCATGGACGCGCAAACGCTAGCGGCACTGCGTCAAAAAACGGATGATAAACCACTGGCGCGAAGTCGTTCCATCGGGCTTGCCAATGTCAACAATCGTTTGAAAATCAACTACGGTGCGGAATACGGCTTGCAGATTGAAAGCGGCATCGGCATTGGCACAACCGTATGGCTACGCATGCCCGGCATACAATTTTCGCAGGAGGATAAGAAAAAATGAGAGTGTTGATTGTGGACGATGAGCGGCTGATTTGTGAATGGCTGCAATTTTGCATTGAGAAAAACCCAGCCTGTGAGCTTGTGGGCATTGCGAGCAATGGACAGGAAGGCCTTGCACTATTTCACAGCACACAGCCGGATTTGATTCTCACGGACATCAAAATGCCGGTGATGGACGGCCTTGCGCTGCTGCGTGCCGTGCGTGAAACAAACCAAAGTGTGCAGATTGTTTTGTTGACCGCTTTTTCGGATTTTGATTTGGCGCGCGAGGCATTGCGGTATGGTGCAAATGAATATCTGCTCAAAACAGAAATGCAAAACGAAGTTTTTCAAGAGTTGCTGCATCGGATGTGCCTGCAATGTGAACGGCAGCACGGCGATGACGAAGCATTACAAAACACATCGCAAAATCATGCAATTATCCGCGATGTACTTTCCTGCAACACCGATTTGACGCCGCAAAACCTTGCGATGCTCAAAGAATGTGGCGTGCGTTGGCGCGACAACGGCCTTTTTGCGCTGGCCGTTTGGAAACAGCAGCTCATGCAGGGCGGCGTTCGGTTTCCAAAAGAAAAAACGGCGCGGCATGTGGCCGGTTTTGATTATACCGACCGCATCTATGTGATGGTGGGCAATTTTCAAAGCACCTTGAGCGAGCAAGAAAAGCAACGTCAACTCATTCATTATGCAAAACAGGTGCAGACGGAAAACCACTGCATGGTGGGCATCAGCACCATCACAAACCGTCTGTGTGCCATCCCCGGCATGGTGCAGTATGCTTCTTATGCACTGGCACAAGGCTTTTATCGTATGGAAACACGTTTGTACGAGCCACAACAGCAGCCGGATATGCTCAAAAAACAGGTGCAGAACGGCAAAACTGCCTTGCAGACCGTGTGTTTGGATATTTGTCGACGCTGCATTGATGGTGATACACCGGAATTGGAGCCTTTTTTTGCCTGTGTCGCAGAGTATGAACTTGCGGATGTAGACGTATTGACAAAAATGCTTGAAGCATTGGCCGATGCCTTTTTTACACAGCAAAAAGAGAACACCGTCACGGCAGAGCAACTTGAAGCGCTCAAACAAAGCCTGCGCGACAGCATTTCCATACAAGAAACAACGCATCTGCTGCAAACATTTGCCACGTGCTGCACAGCCGCACAGCAACTGCACACAAAGCCGTGTTCCAAAGCAATTTCGCTTGCCGCCAAATTGATGCGAGAGGATTTTGCAAGCCCGCTGTGTCTTGAAGATGTGGCGTCGGCCGTTTATCTCAATGCGGAATATTTTTCGCGCATTTTCAAAGAGGAAATGGGGTGTTCTTTTGTGGCATATCTGACGGAACTTCGGCTGCAAAAGGCGATGCAATTGCTGCAAGACACCGCACTGCGCGTGCAGGTGATTGCCGGCGAAGTGGGATACCCAAACGTCAGTTATTTTTCCACCACGTTTAAGAAAAAGTTTGGAAAAAGTCCGTATGAGTATCGCAAAAAGAGCGAACTGTAGCATGTGCAAAAAGGGTTTATACGCCCGCTTATCCGAGAGATTGGCAATTGCGTTAGCGGCTTCTATGAGGGTTTACGCAAAGGGATAACCACTTTTTGGAATAGTCCAGCCAAATATTTTCGGTGAAATGAAAGTAACGCAAATGGCATAAAAATAGACCTGCCCACTGCAATGTGGCAAGTCTTCAAACGCTATCTGTACGAGAAACAGAGCCGCTTT
>JAVWRA010000069.1:0-9060 GCA_036635095.1 Ruthenibacterium sp.
AAGCTTTTTTACGGTGATTTCCGTGGATGCCGCCGGCAAAAATGCAAATCTGACGGCGGAAATTGTGCCGGTCACGTCGTTCCGTCTTGACAAAACCATCACAAAAGCGCAAGCTGAGGCCGTGCACATCGTCAAAGACGGCAGAGAAATCACCTTGATGCTCAGCCATGGCGAAGCCGTTTCCGAAGTGGATATGCTCTGCGCAAACGGGCGGCACGGCTATGGAAAAGCACTGCTGTTCACGCCGGAAAATCCGAAAGGTGTTTGCCTCGCATGGTAATTTAAAAGGAGGGTAAAATGAATCTTTTGAAACTGAAAATCATTTCAAGCGCCGACAGGGAGCTTGCGTGTGGTCTTGCGGGTGAAACAGCAAGCCTTATTTATGCCGGTGTCTATCAAAAAGGGGATAGAATCACGCTCGAAACCGGAAAAGCCGGACGTTTTTGCATGGTGCAGCTTGAGGACAGTATGCCGTGGGCGCTTGTGTATGTGTCAGGCGTCAGCATGGTGTTTTATATTCCGGAGGAGGGAAAGCGCCCGAATTATTCGCCCAAAAGCTTCACAGGCGCCTGCCATTTGCTGCGCGCGCGTGCGGCGACAGCGGAAGAAATTGCACAGCGGCGCAACCTTGCGCTGAATGTATATGACGAACACGAAAACAAAACCTTTTATCCACACGCTACCGCCAACGTGGAAACGCGCGGCGAAGCGGTTTTTGCCGCGCGCAACGCAATTGACGGCGTGTTTGAAAATGCGTCACACGGCAATTATCCGTATGAGAGCTGGGGTATCAATCGCGACCCGAATGCCGCACTGACGCTTGATTTCGGACGTAAAGTAGTGCTTGACGAAATACGGCTGACGCTGCGCACCGATTATCCGCACGACAATTATTGGACACAAGCGACCGTGACATTTGAGGACGGCACAAGCGA
This sequence comes from Ruthenibacterium sp., assembly GCA_036635095.1. GTDB lineage: Bacteria > Bacillota > Clostridia > Oscillospirales > Ruminococcaceae > Ruthenibacterium. Next base: position 936 of record JAVWRA010000069.1, read on the forward strand.
AATGCTGTCGCTCACAAACGCCGCCGTGCCGCAGTGTTTTGCAATCAGTCCGCGCACGGTGCAAACCGTTACGCTTGAAAAACTCATCATGGCAGAGGGCGAATCGCCATTTCCTGCACTCACACAAATCGAAGCATGGGGAACCGAAAGCTAGAAAGGACGGGGCAACATGGCAAAACAAGTGATTTTACTCATGACCGACACCACGCGCAAAGACATGCTCGGCTGTTACGGCAACGAATCCATGCACACGCCAAATCTTGACGCGCTTGCACAAAGCGGGCTGCGCTATGAAAACGCCTACACCTGTCAGCCGGTATGCGGCCCTGCGCGCTCGGCGCTGTTCACCGGTCTTTTTCCGCATTCGAACGGCATGGTGACCAACAGCATTGCCATGGGCGACAATGTAAAAACCGTCGGTCAGCGCCTTACCGACCACAAAATCCATTGCGGCTATATCGGCAAATGGCATTTGGACGGCAGTGATTATTTCGGAAACGGCGTATGTCCCGCGGGTTGGGACGCCGATTATTGGTATGATATGCGCCGCTATTTGGACGAGCTGACCGAGGACGAAAAACGGCGCAGCCGTCTTGCGAAAACGGCATATGACGCCGATATGACGGCAGAGTTTACCTATGCACACCGCTGTTCGACCCGTGCGATTGCGTTTTTGGAAGAAAACAAAAATACCGATTTTTTCCTGACTGTCTCCTATGATGAGCCGCACGGCCCGTGCCTGTGTCCGGCACCGTATAATACGATGTACCGCGGTGTTTCAATGCCGAAAAGTGAAAATTACGGCGACGATTTGAGCAAAAAACCGTTGATGCAGCAGCTTTGGGCAGGTGCATCACTGCATGCGGACCCCGAAAGTTTACACGCGCCGAATGACTCGTTGGCACTATTTTTGGGTTGCAACAGTTTTGTGGATATGGAAATCGGGCGTGTACTCGACAAAATCAACGAAATCGCACCGGACGCGATGGTGATATTCACCTCAGACCACGGCGATATGCTCGGCAACCATCGTTTGCAGATGAAAAACGCAGTGGCGTATAAAGAAATTGCCAATATTCCGCTATTGATTCGCGGCGGAAAAGCAGGCGACGTTGTCACGGCGCCGGCATCGCATATTGACCTTACGCCCACCATTCTTGATTATATGGGCGTTCCTGTGCCAAAATTGCTCGAGGGAAAAAGTATGCTGCCGCAGATTGCCAATCCACAGCTTGTGATTGACCCGTATGTGTTCACCGAATTTACGCGCTATGAAGTCGACCACGACGGATTCGGCGGTTTGCAGCCGATGCGCGCGGTGACGGATGGGCGCTATAAACTGGTGCTGCATCTGTGCGATACCGATGAATTTTATGACATGCAAAACGATTCTGCCGAGGTGCATAATCTGATTGACGATGCCGCGTTTGCACCGCAGCGGAACCGTCTGCACGATGCACTGTTAAAGCAGATGAACGACACGCGCGATTTGTACCGCGGCTACCAATGGGCTGTTCGTCCATGGCGCACAGATAAAGCGGCGGCGTGGGAAAACGACGGCTATACGCGGCAGCGTGAAAATGAGGAATATGAACCGCGTCAGCTCGATTATGATACCGGCTTGCCCATGCAGGCGGCGGTGCGCAGTAAAAGACGATACGACGAGAAGAAATAAGACAGGCTGCCCCTTGCCGCAAACGGCACAAGGGGCAGCTTTTTTATGCTTTTGTGTAATATGCACAATTGACTGCGCATTTTGCGCTAATTTATACAGAAAATGTGCAGAATATTCCTTTTTTTAAAAATATATGCTATACTATTTATAGTATTGAATGTTAAAACCAATTCCAATGATAGAAGGAGATTCACGATGAAAAAAATCTTGAAAAAAGCACTTGCCATTTGTCTGACAATGACGTTGGTACTTTCAATTACCGCGTGTGACAGTCAAATAACGCAAGTACCGGTTGCTGTAGGAGCAGGACTTTTTGACTCATTCGGTCAGCAAACCAATGAAATTGCCGGCACAGTCATCGGCGCAACAATGAACAATATCTGTATTCGCACCGAGGACGGAACAGAGCTGATTTTTGCCACAGTAGATGCAAAAGTGGAATCGGTTGACGGCATTTTGGAGGGCGACTGGGTTTGCATCGACTATATCGGCAGTATTGTCGCGGGCGACACCACCGGTACGCAAGTTGTTAAAATCATCGACAACGACGCCCATGTTGAAACGGCGACCGGTAAAGTTGTCATGACACCGACCAGTAAAGTAATGTACAGCACAGGTCCGCTGCATGTGCGCGACAATTACAACGACCATGCAAACATCATCGCAACGCTCCTCAAAAACGACAAAGTCACAGTGACGGCTACCTCAAACAGCGGCTGGGACGAAATCAAATTCAATGGCGGAAAAGCCTATGTATTCGGCAAATATTTGACGGATAAACCGTTTAATGACCCGCTCAGCAATGCGCAGGTAGACCAAGCGACACCGATGGACGCCATTGTGTATGCAAAAGTGAATCTGCGGATGCGCGACAGTGCGTCGCTCGGCTCCAATGTATTGGGCGTTGTCAAAAAAGGCACCGCCATTCATGAAATCGGCAATATCGGCGGCATGTGGGCGCAGGTGGAATATGATGGCGGCGTTGCGTATTGCGACGACGAATATCTGTCCAGTCAAGCGCTTCCGGAAACACCGGAATCCATGATTCCCACCAAAAACGGCTTGCCGGCGGGCGTCAATAAAATACCGGAAGATTCCACCATGTACACCACGGTTGCCTTGCGGATGCACGCCGCATGTTCCACCGATGCCACCGTGATTGGCACAGCACCGAAAGGCAGTGCCATTCATGTCACCGGCATTTTGGACAATCATTTTTCTGAAGTGCAGTATGGCGGACGCACCGCATATTGCGTCACGCAGTATTTGAGCAAAGATGCACCCGCACAGCAAACACAGTCAACTTCGTTTGCAAGCAACGGCGATGAGGTGTTTACGGTGTCCTCACTGCATGTTCGCCAAAACCCGAGTCTCGGCGGAAAAATCCTCAAAACGGTACCCGCCGGTTATGAATTTGCGCGCACCGGCATTTCCAGAGACGGCATGTGGTCGCGTGTTTCCTACAACGGCGGCGATGCCTATTGTGCCACACAGTATTTAAGCACGGTGCGTCCGAGTACCATGAATGCACCGTATACGGCGGGCAGCGGCAACGATGGCAACGGTTCGGGCGTTATCAGTTATGGCACCCCCGTGTATCTTGATGGCAATGTCATCACAACGGCGGCGCTGCGGATGCACATTGGCGCAGATTTGTCGGCGCAGGTTCTCGGCACAGTGCCGGCAGGCACCAGATTGCAGCGCTCGGCAAAGTTTGACAACGGCTGGTCACGCGTGGAGTACAACGGCATGGATGCCTATTGTTCTTCCGCCTATCTCAAAGTCGCATAAAAACGCAGCCATAAACGCCGCCGCAAGGCGGCGTTTATACTATAAAACAAAAGGAGTATCATTATGAAACTTTACATCAAGCAAAAAGTGTTTTCCATTCGTGACAAATTTTTTGTAGCAAACGAAAACGCAGAAAATCTTTATCAGGTCACCGGCAAAATTTTCAGTCTCGGGCATAAACTCACCGTGCAGGATATGCAGGAAAAAGAAGTGGTGACGATTCATCAAAAGGTACTCAGCTTCCTTTCAAAATATTTCATTGCGTCAGAGGGAAAAGAAGTGGAAATCGAACGCAAAATCAGCATTGTTCCGCATTTTGCAGTGAAAGAACTCGACTGGGATATCAAGGGCAATTTTCTTGATCATGATTATGCCATCACAAAAGACGAAACCGCCGTTGCCACCATCAAGCAAAAATGGATTAGTTGGGGCGACAGCTATGAAATTGACGTTGTAAACGATGCAGATGTGCTGGACGTACTGGGCGTTGTCATTGCCATTGACTGCATCAACGCAGACATCAACGCCGCAACAGATACAGCGGTATCCGGTGCAGGCGCCGTTGCCGCTGCCGCTGCAACAAGCAACAATTCTTGAATAACGAAAAGAGAAGATAAAGTATGAAAACAATGACAACTTTTGCGGCACTCGGCATGATATTGACGATTTTATGGGCGCTGCTCCACTGCTTTTTCGGCTATAAATTGCAAAAAATATGGGTTGCGCTGATGTCGTTTCTGGTGGGCAGTGTGCTGGGTTATATCATTGCGGCAATGTTCAGTCCGCCTACATGGGTGCCGTGGATAGCGGCACTGGCACTTGGTGTACTCTTTGTATTCATCTCATTCAAATTATATTTGGTGGGCGTTTTTCTGCTGAGCTTTGTGCTGTTTGCCGTCTGTGTGCAAAGCGTGATAACAAACCAAACCGCAATGTGGATTGTCATTGTTGCAGGCGGAATTTTAATTGGCGTTCTGGCGGTAAAATTCACACGACCGGTACTGATTTTTGCAACAGCACTCGGCGGCGGTTTGACCGCAGCAAAGAATCTTTTGATAATGACAGGCGTCACGGCGCTGCTCGGCGCAGAGGGCATCTGGCTGTATCTGCCCATTGCAGTCGGGCTTTTGCTCGCGGGTCTCGGCGCATGGTTCCAGTATAAAACCACACACAAGGGTGCGTAAAATAAAATGCAGTAACAATATAGGGAGGCATTTTTTTATGAAAAAATATCTTGCGGAATTTATCGGCACGGCAGTGCTTGTTACATTCGGCTGTGGCAGTGCGGTTGCGGCAAACACCTTGCTTGCCAATGCAATTGAGCCGATTCCTCTGGCGTTCTCCACGCTTTTGATTGCCTTTGCATTCGGTCTTTCCATCGTGGCAATGGCATATTCCATTGGCAATGTGTCCGGCTGTCACATCAATCCGGCAGTGTCCATGGGCATGTTGGTTGCCGGCAGAATCAGCATAAAAGATTTTATCGGCTATGTGATTGCACAGTTCCTCGGCGGCATTGCAGGCGCGGCGCTGCTCTGTGTGTTTTTCAATTCCAACGAATCACTCGGCGCCAACGGATATGGCGAGGCAAGTGCGCTCGGCACAAATCTCGGTCAGGCGCTTTTGATTGAATTGGTACTGACATTTGTATTTGTGCTTGCAATTCTCGGTGTCACGTCCAAAACGGAAAATAGCGCGGTTGCCGGTCTTGTGATTGGCTTAACGCTGACGCTGATTCACATTCTCGGCATTCCGTTTACCGGCACGTCCGTCAATCCTGCGCGCAGCTTCGGTCCGGCGCTGCTCACCGGCGGGCTTGCGCTCAGTCAAGTGTGGGTGTTCATTGTGGCACCGCTTGCAGGCGGCGCGCTTGCGGCGCTCGTGTATAAATTCATTTCCTCCGAAAGCAAAACAAAGGAAAAAACAAAAGCATAAAGAAATAAAACGCCGGCTCAATTTTTGGTTGAGTCGGCGTTTTTTTGACTGTCAATCATGCAGTTTTTCTACTGCAAAAAAAGCTTTGTTTTTGCCTTTGCCTTTGCAATGTAACTGTAAAATTATCTGCGCAAATTGCCGAACAATCCGCGAATCAATTGCCGTCCAAACTCGCGTCCGACGGTGGAAAGCGTAGAATCCACGGTCTTTTCCAATGCGGATTTCCCGCGCCGCGCCGGATGTTTTGCGCGTTCGGCGGCTGCCTGTGCTTTTTCAAGACGCGCGGCGGCAAGCGCTTCTTTTTGTTCTTCTTTTTCCTTTTCGGCTTCCGCTTTTTCCTGTGCGGCGGCGTCCGCTTCTGCCTGCTTTTGCGCGGTCACCTTTTCCAAATCTTCATATGCCGATTCTCGGTCAACCGTCTGCTCATACTTGCTGTACAGCGGGCTTGCCTTGATGGCGTGGTCAATCGTTGCCGCGTCTGCTGCCGCCATGCTGCTCTGCGGCGGCAAAACATTGGCGCGTTCCACAACGGTCGGCACACCGTCGTCGTCGAGCAAAGAAATCAAAACTTCGCCCGTGCCAAGCTGTGTCAGCACGGTTTCGGCGTCAAATTTCGGATTGGCACGGAACGATTTCGCGGCAGATTTAAGCGCTTTCTGGTCGTTTGGCGTATAGGCGCGCAGCGCATGTTGAATGCGGTTGCCAAGCTGTGAAAGCACCGTGTCGGGAATATCGGACGGCTGCTGTGTGATGAAATAAACACCGATGCCTTTTGAACGAATCAGCCGCACAACCTGCTCCACTTTGTCGAGCAGCGCTTTTGGCGCATCGTTGAACAGCAGATGTGCTTCGTCAAAGAAAAACACCATTTTCGGCTTGTCCAAATCGCCGGCTTCCGGCAACATTTCGTATAAATCCGACAGCATCCAAAGCAAAAATGTCGAATAGAGCAGCGGATGCTGAAACAATTCCTGACATTCCAGCAAATTCAAAAAGCCGCGTCCGTCGGTGTCGCACTGCATCCAGTCGTTGATGTCAAGCGCCGGTTCGCCAAAGAAAATATTACCGCCGGCATCTTCAAGCGTCAGCAAACTGCGTTGAATCGTGCCGATAGACTGCGTGGAAACATTGCCGTATGCCGTTTTGAACTCGGCGGCATTGTCGCCCACATACTGCACCATACCGCGCAAATCCTTGAGGTCAAGCAGCAAAAGCTGTTTGTCGTCCGCAATTTTGAAAATGATATTCAAAATACCCGTTTGCGTGTCGTTCAAATCAAGCAGACGCGCAATCAACTGCGGGCCCATGTCCGATACCGTGGTGCGCACGGGATGCCCGAGTTTACCGTACACATCAAAAAAGCGCGTGGGATATGCCGCAAATTTGAAGCTGTCAAGGTGCATGGTGTCGATGCTTTTCTGGATATGTTTTGTCATGATGCCCGGCACACACATGCCGGAAACATCGCCTTTCACGTCCGCCAAAAACACGGGAACGCCCATGTCGCTGAACGATTCCGCCAACACTTTGAGCGTGATGGTTTTGCCGGTACCGGTTGCGCCGGCAATCAGTCCGTGACGGTTTGCCATGCGGGGAATCAGATAAACAGGCGCATCGCCCGTCGCGGTCCAAATAATTTTTTTATCTTTGATGTACATGAATCAACACTCCTTTATTCAACGTCTGTTTGTTCTATTGTAACATATTATTTCTCATTTTCACAGTGGCATTTACAAAACATTCATACAAAATGCTGTAATGTATGGTATACTCTATGTGGATGAAATTGTGCGGCAATTTCATCGACAAAACAGCAAAGGATGCACGCTATGAACCTTTTGTTTTTCTTAACCCCAAAAGTGGATGTCGCTTATCTTGAAGACGATTTTACATTGCGTCAGGCACTCGAAAAAATGGAGTATCACCGCTATTCATCGATTCCGATTTTGAACGAAGCAGGCGAATATGTCGGCACCATCACAGAGGGCGATTTGCTCTGGTTTATCAAAAAAAATTCCAACCTCAATCTGCAAGATGCAGAAAACACGCCGATTATGAAAATTCCGCGCAAACGTGATTATAAATGCGTACAGGTAGAAACCAGTATGGACGACCTTGTGTCCACCGCCATGACGCAAAACTTTGTCCCCGTCATTGATGGCAAAAACAGTTTTATCGGTCTTGTCAAACGCAACAGCATCATTCGTTACTGCTATGAAAAAGCAAAAAAATAATTTTAATGATTTAAAGGGGTAAATCATGTTTTATTCTGTAGAAGAAACCGGTGTACACATTGTTGAAATTGAAAATATTACCGCGGAAATGATTGTGGCAGGCTATGTTACATTGCCGGAACTGGAATCGCTGTATCTTACGCTCGGCTTTTCGGAGATACCGGTGCATGAGTGCCGTGTGGACGAAACGCCGTTTCGCACCAGTCTTGAGGTGTATGATACCTTCAGTTTCGGCATCATCAACATTGTAAATGTAGAAAATGTGCATGAAAAGCGGGACCGCATCGGTTTGTTCCTCAAAAAAAATATGTTTGTTCTTGTCGAAATCACAGACGAGGACGGCAGTACCCGTGCGTTGTTTGAAGATGCAATCGGGCGGTATAAGCAGAATATCACACTTGAAAAAGTGGTGTATGGCGTGTTTGACCGCCTGCTTTCAAAAAGCAATCTTGTTCTTGAAAAAACCGAAAAAATAATTTTGGAAATGGAA
>JAVWRA010000069.1:9070-10120 GCA_036635095.1 Ruthenibacterium sp.
GAACATTCATTGCTGAAAGAGACCAACGAAAAAAACATGAACCGCAAAATTTTTGCGCTCAAAAACGAGTTGACGCTGCAAAAACACTATTATGAACAGCTCATCGACATTGGCGAAGCGCTGCAAGAAAACGAAAACGATTTGTTTGACGATGCCGATTTGCGCTATTTTACGGTGTTCACCGACAAAACGTCACGCATTTGTGCCAGTACGCAGGCGCTATGCGAAAGTCTTGTGCATGTGCGCGAAGCATACGAGGCGAATATCAATTACAATATGAACAAAACAATGCAGCTTGTCACCGTAATCACCACCATCTTTTTGCCGCTCACGCTGATTGTCGGTTGGTATGGCATGAATTTCACCACAATGCCCGAAATCACATGGCGTTACGGCTATATCGGCGTGATTGTTTTGAGCATTGTGGTCATTGCGGCATGTCTTATTTACTTCAAAAAGAAAAAATTGTTTTAGATGGGGCAAATGTACGGTAAATATGCAAACTCTTGCTTGACAATTCGTGCCGCATATAGTAATATATTAAGGCAGTGTTCCGATAGGCCGTACATTCGCGCCCATAGCTCAGGTGGATAGAGCAACTGCCTTCTAAGCAGTGGGCCAGGGGTTCGAGTCCCTTTGGGCGCACCATATGGTGGATGTAGTTCAGTTGGTAGAGCGCCAGATTGTGGTTCTGGTTGTCGTGGGTTCGAGTCCCATCATCCACCCCATTTTAAAAGAAAACGGCAAATTCGTAAAGAGTTTGCCGTTCTTAAATAATGGGCTGTCGCCAAGTGGTAAGGCAACGGACTTTGACTCCGTCATTCCGCTGGTTCGAATCCAGCCAGCCCAACCATAATGTTTGGTCAATTAAAGATGCACCTCCTGTAAAGCCAGTGTTTATGCGGCTTTGCGGGGGGTGCAGACCATTTTTCTAGAGATTTAGTTTAAAAGATGCAACCACACTATTTTTAGGCTCTATACTATTCGTTGCGTACTCCAACATTTAGTATAAAGCCATTTTCCTCAATATAACGAATTGCCTCGCTGATG
>JAVWRA010000070.1:0-10076 GCA_036635095.1 Ruthenibacterium sp.
TGATGTATGACCTTGCCGCAAGAGATCGGCGCGAGATTCCGTCAGACATCGACGATATTATGATGCACACCGAAATCGGCAATATGGCACGCTTGGCGCTGCGGATGTCGAACGCCGGTGTTGCGGACGAGGAAGATTGGAAGAAATTCATTCGTGATATCGAAAAGAAGAGAGGGGTTTGAGATTGATTCAATTTCATTGTGAACACAGCAACCCGAAAAACAAAACACCGATTATCAAGGATATCGAAATCGAAGGTTGGGCAGAAAACTTGCTTGCCGATTATAAACCTCGCCTGCTTGAAGCGCCGGCAAAAATCAATGCGTTTCATTTTCTGGAGAGCTATCTCGGTGCCAACTTGGAGTATCAGGATATCTATTATGGGGAAGACGAATCTCCCATCGTCGGCGCAACCGCATTCAATGAAGAATATTTGCCCGTATTTGACCGCGACGCGCAACGCGTTATGTCCAAAAAGTTGCACGCCAATACGGTGGTGCTTGACAACAGCATCATGAAAAACGGCAAAGAAGGCTTTGCATTGTTTACCGCACTGCACGAGGGCGGACATCTGTTTATGCACCCTGCCGTATACCATCGAGATGTTGAACAGTTGAATCTTTTTGAAATGTACGGCGAACTGCCGCCGGTTGTCTGCTGCCGTCGCAATGTGATCGAAGGACACACTTCCCGCCCCGACGTCGGGCAGTGGACTGACGAGGATTTTCGCGAACATCAGGCAAATGTGTTTGCCTGCGCAATTGCCATGCCGAAACGCACATTTTTCCCTTATGCGCAGAATCTGATTGTGAAAAGCGGATATCCCGCAGGAATGATTGTGGCGGGAAATCGGGCATGTGAAAATATTGATATTCGCCGTATTACCACACAAATTTCACGCACTTACGGTGTTTCCAAATCGGCTGCACTGGTCAATTTGAAAAAGTGCGGCTTGTATCAAGAGGCTGATTCGATGATGCAAAAAGCCGCCAATCAATAACGCGCAAAGCTACCTGCCATGAACGACTGGCGCGGCAGGCAGCTTGTTTTTTATTCGTTGTTACGCTAATACGAGTAATCAGCGTAACCTGTGTAAGGGGATGTGAAAATGCAAGCATTTGTTTTTTCGCGACACCTTGTGTGTCCGTGGTGCAGCAAAGGCGAGGTTCTTGCCGATGCCAAAGGGAAAATCACAATCTCGGCACAGTGTCCGAAGTGTCGGCGTTTTTTTACTGGCAGTTTGGACACGCTCAAAACCGAGCGCTCGACCGCCTGTAAACAAATTGGCAAAAGAAAATAAGCAAATCCATTTACTGACTGACCGCCGGGGCATATGCCACCACTAAGGCCGGAGTAATGACTGGAACACAGATACACTGTGTCCGGCGTTATTCCGGCCTTTTTTATTTTTAAAGAAATTTTTTAAACATGAAATAGACCTGCATATTTAACTTTTATCATAAAGACACGGAGCAAACGAGAGGAGGTGTGAAAGCGTGAGCCCATATGAAAGACGGCAAGAAATCATACAGATTCTATGTCGAAAACGACAAGAAACCATGCAGAATCTAGCAGACGAATTTTGTGTGAGTTTGCGAACAATTTGCAGCGACGTCGAAATACTTACGCTTTCATATCCTCTTGATACCGTGCGCGGCCGTTACGGTGGCGGCGTGAAGATTGCGGATTGGTACCACCTCAATCGCGACACGCTGAATCCGAAACAGACCGCACTTCTGAAGGCGCTGGCATCTACCTTGCAAGGAGATGACCTCGCGACAATGAACGGTATTCTTTCGCGATTTGCTCCATACGAAGCACAACACAAAGGAGGAAACTTATGACAACAAATTTTTCATTGCCCATTCGCGCAAAGCCATATCGCCATCAAGTGGACGCTTATCACTTTGTGTGTAACTTGTTTGGAATTGCACACGATACCCCGATTTCACGCGGTGCAGCTTTGCTCATGGAAATGGGCACCGGCAAAACCATCACGTCCATCGCCATTGCGGGCGCACTGTATCATGCGGAGAAAGCTTGCAAAATGCTGATTGTGGCGCCGCTTTCCATTCTCGGTGTGTGGGAGGAGGAATTTGCGAAATTCGCAAATTTCACGTATGCGATCACGATTCTGACAGGCACACTTGCCCAAAAACGAGAACAGCTTTTCGGCAGTCATGCGCAAGGGTTGCAGGTCGTTGTGGTCAATTACGAAAGCGCGTGGCGTATGGAAGATGCGCTACTGCGTTGGGACGCGGATTTCATCGTTGCGGATGAAGGGCACAAAATCAAAACGCACAACATCAGCGCATCCAAGGCGATGCATCGGCTCGGCGCAAAAGCGCGTTATCGGCTGTTGCTGACAGGCACCATCATCACCAACAAGGCAATTGATGTGTTCAGCCCGTACAAATTTCTCAATCCCGCCATTTTCGGCAGCAGTTTTTACGCGTTTCGCAATCGCTATTTTGACATGGTCGGCTATGGAAATCACACACCTGTGCTGAAAAAGCACATGGAAACCGATTTGACAGACCGTCTGCACAGTATTGCCTATCGCGCCACCAAAGCCGAATGCCTTGATTTGCCCGACACCGTTGAGATTGTGCGACATGTTGCGCTCGAAGCATCCGCACAGAAAATCTATCGCAGCCTTGTAAAAGACAGCTATGCCGAACTCGACAAAGGCGATATCACGGTCACGAATATTTTGACGCGATTGCTGCGACTTTCGCAGTTGACAGGCGGATTCATCGGCAGCGACGCGTGTCGCACAGCGCAGCAAATCAGTTGTGCAAAACTGAACGCACTCTCTGACATTCTGGATTCTTCGCTTGCCGACGGACGAAAAACAGTCGTCGTTGCGCGGTTTGTGCCTGAGATAGACGCCATTTGCAAAATGCTGACAGCACGCAATCTTCGGTATTCACTCATCAAGGGCGGTGTCAAGGATCGTGCGGCACAGGTGGAACAGTTTCAGCAAGATGCGGATGTTTCGGTGTTTGTCGGGCAGATTGCCACGGCGGGACTTGGCATCACGCTCACGGCGGCAAAGACGATGGTGTTCTATTCGCTTGACTATTCTATGTCGAATTTTGAGCAAACAAAGGCACGCATTCATCGTGTCGGACAAAAACAGGATTGCACCTATCTCTACCTCATTGCACAAAACACCGTGGACGAAAAAGTGTTAAATGCTCTGCGGCAAAAAGCAAATCTCGCCAAAATGCTGGTTGACGAAACACGTCACGGCCTAAATCCATTTCAGTAAAAAGGAGGAGTTTTTATGGAAAATAGTATGTTTGCACTGGCAGAACAGCTCAAAGCACTGCGTGATGAAAAGGTGGATACCGAAGCACATTTGAAAGAAGTCAACGCGGCAATCGACACCGCAGAGCAAGCACTCGCCGCACAGATGATTGACAGTGAAACGCAGAATTTTACACGCAACGGCGTGATGTTCTGCTTAACTTCCACGGTGCGTGCGTCGGCAGTTGCCGGACATCGCGATGACCTTTTTGATGCACTGCGTCAACAGGGTTATGGCACACTTGTCACCGAAACAGTCAACGCAAACAGTTTGTCGGCATTTGTCAAAGAGCAGATTTCCGAAAATGAAGATGCTCTCCCCGCATGGCTTGACGGGCTCGTCAATGTATTTGAGAAAACAACCGTAGGTGTGCGCAACAGCACACGCAAAATATAGGAGGAATTGTATATGACTACAAAAAGCAATGATTTGGCAACAACCGACAGCACAAGCAGCACAGGTTTTTTGGCACTGCGCAATTTTGATTTTGCCGATGCCGTTTCCGAAGAAATGGACGGATTGAAAACTTCTTTCGAGCGCATTAAAATTCCGTCAGGCGGCATAACCGTGTTTGAAATTCCGGGCGATGACCCGAATGCGACAGAAACTGTGAAAGAGTTTTCTGCGGTAATTCTCTATCATCATCCAATGTATGCCTACTACAAAGATGCGTATACCGGCGGTTCTAATCCGCCTGATTGTGGCAGTTATGACGGTGTCACAGGCATCGGTATTCCGGGCGGAAATTGCAAGAATTGCGCAAAGAATCTGTTTGGCACCGGCGCAAACGGCGCCAAAGCCTGCAAGAATCGCCGCCGCATTTATCTGCTGCGCGAAGGGGAAATCTTCCCGATGATTCTGTCGCTGCCGACCGGCTCTTTGAAAGAATTTTCCCGCTATTTGATGTGCCAGATGTCCAAAGGCAACAAGAGCAATGCCGTGGTGACACGTTTCACTTTAAAAAAAGCCACCAATGGCAACGGCATGATATATTCACAGGCACAATTTGCAGTTGACCGCAAGTTGACCACCGAAGAATATGCGCTCGTTTCCAACCTGTCCGAACAGGTGAAAGCCATGAGTCGAAATGTCGAATTCACGTCGGAGGAGTCGATCAATATTGACCCTGAAACCGGGGAAATCATCGAGCCGCTCGACTAAAAAAGTTTGCCGATATGGGAGTGGACACGCGTCCACTCCCTATGGCAGAAAGGAATTTCTTATGAATTACCGTGTTATTACGGACTTATCATCTGTTAAGAACTATTTGCAGGGCGCAGTGCTGCTGGCGTTTGACTTTGAAACTGCGCCGGATGATGCGTATCGCGACGAGCCAAAGGCTGCACTGGATGCACACAAGGCGCATATCGTCAGCATCAGCTTTTCCGTTGCCGAGGGCGACGCCATTCATGTTCCGCTCAAGCATCGCGTCGGTGAAAACTGTGCGCAGCAAAATGCGCTGTGGGCATTCTTGAAAGCAGAGGTGTTTGAAAATCCGCACCTCGTAAAAATTGCGCATCATCTTGCATTTGAAGCCATGTTTCTCTATGCAAAAGGCATCGTGCTGCAAGCACCTGTGTACGATACCATCGCCGCCGCGCAGATGACGCTCAAAAACTATACCGAATATCGCAAACTTTCTGACAGCGGTTTGAAAAAACTGGCTACTGATTTATGCGGTGCGGAAATGTCGAATTTTGAATCGGTGACAAACGGCCGTCATTTTGACGAACTGAACCCGCAAGATGCACAAACCATTCGCTATGCTTGTGCCGACGCGGATTATGCCCTGCGGCTCTATCATCTGTTCAACGCTTGGTTTGACCGATATTTGCCGAAACATCGCAACATTGTGGAGGAAATTGAATCGCCTACGGCCGTGTATTGCGGGCTTATGAAATATAACGGTCTGCCGATTGACAAAGAAGCGATGCTGCAATGGCAGGCGGAAGCGGAGACAAAACTGACGCAAATTCGCAGTGATATCGCCTTTGTGATTGGCGATGTAAACATCGGTGCGAACGCCGCCACGATTGCATTCAAGAAATATCTGTTTGAAGATTTGAAGCTTCCGGTGCTGAAAACAACCGCACAGTGCCGAGAAGCGGCGGACGATGAAACCATGATTTTGCTGCGCGAATATTGCCGCGAAAACCGTCCTGAACTCACGCATTTATTTGATCTTGTGCAGGAATACCGCAAATGGGGCAAGCTGAAAAGCACGTATATTGATGGTTATTTGCAGTATATCAACACGGCGACAGGCCGCATTCACCCCGATTTGTTTCCGCTCGGTACAGATACCGGTCGCTTTGCCGCACGCAATCCCAATTTGCAAAATATGCCCCGCAAAGACAATGACCCCATCGGTGTGCGCAACTTTATCGTTGCGCCAAAAGGACAACTGATTTTATCATTGGATTTCTCACAAGTAGAATTACGCGTTGGCGCGTTCTATTGTCGCGACGAGAAAATGTTGGAAACCTATCGCAGCGGCGGTGATATTCATGCACAGACAACGGCGGTTATCTTTCACATTCCGTTTGTGCAAGCTGCGGACAAGAATGCACCTCATTACAAAGAGCGCCGTACCATTGCAAAGAACTGCAATTTTGGTGTGTTCTTCGGGCTGTTTCCACGCGGACTGCAACACACTTTGAAATTCAAGGCAGATCTTGACACGCCGCTTGCAGAATGTGAGGGGATCATCGCCAATCTGAACGCGGGATATCCGCAACTTGCCACATGGCAGGCGGCAGTGAAGCACGAAGCCGCACAACGGCAGTATGCCGAAACCTATTTTGGCCGCCGCCGCTATCTGCCGGGCATTGCTTCGCAGGATTGGAACCGACGCTCTTTTGCGCAGCGCTGTGCAATGAATTCACCCATTCAGGGTACGGCAGCCGAAATCTTGAAGCTTGCCATGGGGCGCATCGTTGCGGGAATGCCTGCACGTTTGTGGTTGCGTCCGCTCTTGCAGATTCATGACGAATTGGTGTTTGAAATTCCGGCAGAAAAGCTTGCAGAAGCCATATCTTTCGTCAAAACCTGTATGGAAACACAACCTTTTCCCGCATTCGATTTACCGCTGATTGCCGAAGCCGCCGCAGGCGAAAGCTTTGGCTCATTAAAAGAATTGGAGGATTTATAATGTCCAAACAGATTCACAGAGCTTATGTTGACCCGACCGCCGATTTTGCAATCGGCCATGCTATGTTAGAAGAAAACCGCCGTTTTCGCAAACGTGTATTCATTTGCAGTCCGTTTGCGGGAGCGATAGACAACAACGTTGCCGCCGCAAAAAGATACTGCGCATTTGCTATTCAAAACGATGCAGCGCCGTTTGCACCGCATCTGCTGTACCCGCAGTTCATGGACGACAGCCTCCCGCGCCGCCGCGACGAAGCATTGCGCTGTGGCATGGCTTTTCTGCGCGCTTGTCATGAAGTCTGGGTATTCGGCGCAAAAACCAGTCCCGGAATGAACCGAGAAATACAGCTTGCGCAAACCTTAAAAAAGCCGATTCGCCATTTCGACACAAATTGCAGGGAGGTACAAAAAAATGTTCAAAGCGCTGAATGTTCCCATTGATGAGTTCATCCGTCCGTTTTTTGATGCGGAAGAAACCATTTGTTTGCGCATTTTTGATGACCGCAAAGACAGCGCTTTTCGCGGTGCGAAGCCTGAATGCAAAGCCGGTGCCATCGCACAGATGGAACATCAACTGCACGAACATAACGCCATGAACCGCGGCATCTTCTTTACGGTGAATTTTGGCGGGCATGAAGATGCCGATATTACACGCATCAATGCACAGTTCGTGGAATGCGATACCCTGTCTTTTGACGAACAACTTGCACAGATTGAAGCTTTTTCCATAGAGCCGTCCATCATCGTGAAAACGCGCAAATCTCTGCATACGTACTGGCTGATGAAACATGCTGAGGTTGATAAGTTCCGTTATGTGCAAAAACAATTGATCGCCCAGTTCGGCGGCGACAAATCCTGTATCAACGAGAGCAGGGTCATGCGTCTGCCGGGGTTTTATCACTGTAAAAACGAGCCGGTCATGGTGGAATGTGTTAAATTTAACCCCGAGCTGCGCTACACGCAAGCGCAACTGTCGGCAATACTTCCGACGGTGCCGGAAGCGCCGAGCACACCTGTCATGCAGGCAAAAGGCACGCGCCGCGGACTTGCACTTGTGGAAAGTCGCTGCGACTTTATTGCGCACTGCAAGGAAAACGCCGCGACGCTGTCGGAGCATGACTGGTATGCCATGATTACAAATCTGGCGGTTTTTGAGGGTGGGGAATCCTTGATTCACGCGCTTTCCCGTCAATATCCCAAATACAATATGCGGGAAACACAAGATAAAATTCGACACTATCTCGAGAGCGGAACAAAGCCTATCACCTGCAAGACCATTGCGGAAAAAGGGTTTGTATGCCCCAAACTCGGCACGCAAGAATGCGCCTGCAAAGCGCCTGCGGCACTGTGTTATCATCCCATGACCACAGAGGAATTGCGGCTTGAGCTGTCAAATCTTCCTGTCAGCAAGGCGGCAACCGAGGACATGCAGACCGCTATGGATTTTATCCGTCGCGCTGTATTTAATATCGACCCTGTGGTGGCAGCGACGTTTATTGATTTTGAAGTCAAGGAGCATTTCGGCATGAAGGCCGGCATGATGAAAAATCTCGTGTCCATGCAGAAAGAGCTGTACCGCGACTATCGTTCCAACAAAGACACGCGACGCGAAACGGCAGATGTCGCACTGCCTGATTGGTATGAACCAACCGAAAAAAGCGGCCTGCGTTTCATCCCCGGATATCTTGCCAATCACATGGCAAGCGAGGTGGCGGCATTCTACGGAGCAGGAGCCTATTACTTTTATGCAAACGGCGTGTACTCCATGCAGGAGGATATCACGGCTTCGGCCAAGGCACGCAGCTTTATGATTCCGCGCTACACCACATTAAATCAGATTGCCGACGCCGTGGGCCAGTGGCGTATGCAGATTTTACGTCCGGTGCGAGAAATTAACTGCAATCCTTTTATCGTCAACTTGCGCAACGGACTGTATAACGTGTTGGACGATTCTTTCAAGGCACACACACCGGAATATATCTCGACGGTGCAAATCAGTGCCACGTATGACCCCGATGCAAAATGCCCGCAGTTTGTTGCGTTTTTACGTCAAATACTCGGTGACAGTGAAGTGCCGCTCATTCAGGAAATGTTGGGGTATTTTCTGATTCCCATCAACAAGGCGCAAAAATCTTTTGTGATGGTGGGTGCTGCCAATGCGGGAAAATCGACACTGCTCAATGTGGTGCAGGAGATTTTATTGGGCAGCGAAAACGTGTCCAACATCCCATGGCAAAACCTCGCCGACCGTTTCAACAAAGCAGAACTGTTTGGCAAACTGGCAAATATTTTTGCCGATCTTCCCACACGCAACATTGATGACAGTGGCATGTTCAAGGCAATCACGGGCGAGGACTATATCACCGCCGAACGCAAAAACAAAGACCCATTCAGCTTTCGACCGTATGCAAGGCTGCTCTTTTCCTGCAACGACATCCCACGAAATTATGGTGACCGCTCCGACGGATTTTACCGCCGCCTCATTATCATTCGCTTCAACAAAAGCATTCCCAAAGAGCAGCGCGACCCAAACTTGGCGGATAAACTGGCACAGGAGCGCAACGGCATCTTGATGTGGGCACTCGACGGTTTGAAACGACTGATTGCAAACAGCTATCAATTCAGCGAAACCAACGCCACCCGTGCAGAGCTTGACCGCTATCGCATTGAGAGCAACAGTGTTTTATCCTTTGTGCATGAATTTTGTGAGCTGTCGGACGACAAATTCACCATTCGCGATGAACTGTTCACTCGATACAGAGAATATTGCGGCAACGCGGGCATGAAACCTGTATCGCAGACCAATTTCAACAAAGAAATTCAAAATAATCTGCAAACAGTAACGCGTGGCCAAGATAAACTGTCAGGGCGCAGAGTTTGGCGCGGCATTGTATTCCATGAAGGAGGTAACGACGGCCAATGATGTTTGGTAACGCGGGTAACGCAGAAAACGCGGTTTTTCCTATTTCTTCGCATAAAGAAACAAAAGATATATATAGTATAAAAATTAAAGAAATATATAAGGATGCACTTTTACTGCGTTACCTCGCTTATCACCGTTACCGTCTTGAAAAGCTTATGCTGGAAAAAGACATCGTATCCTCTATTTTAAAACACCTCAAAACTGTGCCGCATTGCTTCGCGTGGAAAGAACATGGCGGCATGTACGGCACGGCAGGCATTCCCGACATCATCGCCTGCGTGAACGGCACGTTCTTCGCGTTTGAAGTGAAAACCGAAACCGGCAAAGTTACGGCACTTCAAAATGCAACAATTCAAAAAATCCTCACCTGTGGCGGCCACGCTTATGTGGTGCGTTCACTGGATGAGGTGCGAGCTGTCCTTGACGGCTCTCTGCAATAAGCAACGCTGCAATGCTTCGATGCTTCACTGGAAATATCAATTTTCGGAGGTATAGAGCATGAATACACCCTATGAGAATCTCGCAAACGCCATTATTTTATCCGCAGTTGCCGATTACCGTGAAGTGCTGCGGCGGTGGGTGCAGCATCCACAAAAGCAAGCGTACATTTCAGAAAAACAGTCACTGGAGCATTTCTTCAGGTCAGATTGGTTCTCCGTGCTGACCGCAATCGACCCTGAAATGCTGATT
>JAVWRA010000071.1:0-9946 GCA_036635095.1 Ruthenibacterium sp.
TATAATATACGATGCAACAACAAATGTTTCCTGCGAGACACCAAAGCACAGCAAGAAATGAACGTGGCGATACAGCGTGTAACGGCAGAATACAACGAAAAAAGCGGCAAATGGCGCATCGCGGCGTCAGTGTTGCAAAACAATATACCAATGGGCGAAAATTTAACAAGTATTTGATAAAAAAGCCTTGAAATCGTTTGATTTCAAGGCTTTTTTGATGTTACATGGTGATGAGCGCGCCTGTTTCCAGTGATTGTTGAATGGTTAAAAGCACACGCAGAAGATATTTTACTTCGTGCGGCATAATTTGTGATGTGGCGGTATGATTTTCCACACAATCGGCAAAATACGAAAGCTCTGCATCAAAGTTTTCGGCACCGTCCAGATGGATAACACTGGGGGCGCAGCCTTGCTCATACAATATTAATGAGCGGCGCGCGCTGTTCAGGTTTTCCAAATTGACACCGGCGGAAATATCATATTCCAAGCAGCGATTTGTGCCGACAAGACGAAATGCAGCCGAAAACGGATATCCGTCCGGCATACCAAGCACAGAAGCGGCAGTGCCGGTGACTCCGCTGTAAAATTTCAGAATGGTGGTAACATTATCCCAACAGCCGTTTGCACTTTTTACGCCGGAAGAATAAATGCTTTGTACCGGCCCGAAAAGATGAATGAGAAAATCGATATCATGCAAATGCAAATCGAACAGACCGCCACCGGAAGCACCGGGATTGTTGCGCCATGAAGTGTTTGGCGGATATTGCGCAAGGCGGTGTGCATAAACCGCCAGAATTTTACCGCATGTGTTTTCATCGTACAACTGCTTGATTTTTCGATATTCCGGCCAAAAGCGCAGCACATGCGCAGCCATCAATTTTACGCCCGCACGCTGTGTTGCGTCTAAAATGCGATCCATGGACTCCATTGTAAGCGTGACAGGCTTTTCACAAATAATGTCTTTATGTGCGGCGGCGGCTTGTAAAATATAGGTTTCGTGAAACTCTGTCGGGGTGCAGATATCCACAATGTCCACATGCTCTTTCGCCAACAATTCGGTAATGTCAACATAAGCGTTACACGCGTATTTTTTTGCAAGCACCGCACATTGCGCGGGATTGCGCACACAAACGGCACTCACGGTGACATGAGACAGCTTTTTCCAACTTTCCAAATGCGTTTCGCCAATGAATCCAACGCCGATTACCGCCACAAATACCATAATAAAAACCTCCCGTTGACCGCAAGTATTGCAATACAAATGCGGCATATTTTATTTTACGGTTTAACCAATGAAAAAATCGCCCGTCATATCTTCCGTGAAAACATAATGAATATCAAAAAAATACTTCATGGCACCATTCAAATAGGCATCACGATCCAGCTCGGTATAACGTAAGTCCATCGTGTCTATCATGCGACGAAAACCAATGGATTTCAAGTTTTGCTTGATTTCATTTAAAAACAATGTGCCGAGATCTTTACAGTGACCGCCCAAAACAACGAGTGTCGGACGTACAACGCAAGCAAGGTCTGCCAGCGCAATTGTAAATTCACGCGCCATGCTGCGGATTACTTGTTGTGCAATCGTATCGCCGTACACGGCGGCTTTTCCGAGATCGGCATACGTTATTCTGGACAGTTGATGAAGCGCCGGACTGATGCCGAGAGCTTCCACGCGCTCTTTCAACATGTTTTCCGTCAGCAGCGTTTCAAGACAGCCGCGGTTTCCGCATGAGCAAAGTTTGCCGTTCGGGTCAAGTGAAAAATGTCCGAACTGCGAGTGCGAGCCGGAAGCACCGCCCAATAACTCGCCGCCGATAAACAAGGCGCTGCCAATGCCAAGACTGAAGTTGATATAGGCGAAATCAGGCTCAAGAATTTTGGTGTAAACTTTTTCGGCATAGGCGTAACAACAGGTATCTTGCAGCAGCGCGACACTGAACTCAGGGAAAGAGCCGGGCAACGCACTTACCAAGTCCTGCGAACCTTTACCGGAAAGGCTGACGGTGGTGGAATAGATTTCTTCTTTTTCAAGGTCAATCATTGCCGAAACGATCACACAAACGCCAAGGACGGTGTCGGCATCCACCTGTTTGAGAAGCTGTTCGTATACAATTCTTTTGGATAATGTGAGAAAATTCTCCTGCTTATCCGGTGAAAGCGTGGCATTATATTGAAAAACACACCCGCCGGTTACGTCCACAATGCTGCATTCGACGCTGCGTACCATCCAATTCAATACAAAAACATAATGACAGTTGGAACGCAATTGTAAACTGTTCGGTTTGCGCCCCACATTGTCGGAATCTCGGACGCCGCCGTCAACGACAAAGTGCTTTTCAATCAATTCGTCCACAAGACTGGAAACGGCGGTTTTGCTGAGACTCATGCGTTTGGCAACCTCGGCACGCGAGATGCCGCGATTTTCAAAAATACAGTTATAGATGGCTTTCAAGTTTTTGTTCTTTATAAGTTGCTGATTGATAAGGTTCAAAGCAAAACACCCCTTCAGATATATCCTTAGGAACTCACAATTGTAATTTCATATTACAATTACGAGAAACCATAGAACTCTTTTAGTATAACATTGTTATGCGCATCTGTAAAGAATGAAAAATGAGAAGAAAAAAGAGAAATAAAAAAGATTATAAACAAAAGAAAATCGAAAAAAGAAGCAGAAGTAATGCTGAAAAATATTTGTACATATTGCACATTACGTGACGATAAAATTGAAAAATATGTACAAAAAACAAATAAATTCGTAAAAAATGCTATTTTGCTGTTGACAGACATATGATATGCGTGTTACCATACAGACATGCAATAAGAGAAATGCAACAAATTTTGTACGCAGAATAGGCGTTCGTATTCTTCTGAAAAGGAGCAGACTCTGTAAAAAATAACACAGAGCAGGGACGAACGGTTTTTTTACCGCCTATTAGTAATATCAAAGTACAAATTATTTCAGCTTGTGTTTTTCCGTTAATAAGAGGGAGAGATGTTATGAGAGTCGGACTAATCGGATGCGGTGGAATGGGAACTGTCCACAATAATGCACTCAAAGAATTATCTAAAACAAGAGAAATCGAAGTAACGGCATTGGCAGATTGTCGTCCTGAATTTTTGGAGAAAGCTGCCGCACTTTGGTCCAATGCGCAGAAATACACAACGGGCATGGAACTGCTTGAAAAAGCGGAAATTGAGCTTGTGCATATTTGCTTGCCCAGCTATCTGCACACGGAACACGCACTGGTGGCAATGGATAAAGGAATTGCCGTTATGGTGGAAAAACCGGTTTGCCTCACCGAAGAAGATGCCGTGAAATTGCTTGAAAAGCAAAAACAAACCGGCGCAAAAGTGATGGTAGGTCAAGTGGTGCGCAGTTTTAATGAATATTGCTACTTAAAAGAAGCCTATGAATCGCAAAAATACGGCAAATTGAAATCCATTGTGATGCAGCGTCTCGGCGGCGACACCACTTGGGGATTTGAGGATTGGTTCCACGATCCTGCCAAAAGCGGTTCGGTGGTATTGGACTTACACGTACATGACGTTGATTTTTTACGCTATATGTTGGGCGAACCGGACGAATTTCACATTGCACAGGCAACGGCATTCGACAGCGGCATGGTTAATCAAATTGTAACGGCGTATCGTTTTGGCGACGTGCAGGCAACCGCAGAAGGCGTGTGGGATCGCTGTACGCAACTTCAATTTGAAGCATCGTTCCGCGCTTGCTTTGAAAAAGCAACCATGGTGTTCAACAGCCGCATTGCACCGCTCACAGTATATTGTACGGATGGCACAACGTTTACACCGCAGTTTGAAGCGGCAAAGATGCAGGACGCACAGGACGATCATGTGAATCTTGCGGCACGTGGTCCGTATTATGATGAGATTCAATATTTCGTTGACTGTCTCATGAACAATACGCCCAACGAAATAGCGCCGCTCACAGAAGGAATTGCCAGCGTGCGGTTGGCACTGAAAGAATATACAAAGGCCGTTGAGGCATGTATATAGAAAAACCCATTAAAAAGGAGGATTTATCCATGAAAATGAAAAAGTCACTAGCGATTGTTCTGAGCGCAGGTATGGCGCTCACCATGTTTGCCGGATGCGGCGGTTCGCCCAAAAACACAAGTACAGCACCTGCAGCATCTGCTTCTAAGGCGGATACCGAGGAGCAAATCACATTGTCAGTGTTCGATGCCCACGCGTATGGTCTTGATGAATACGCTGCAATGGTAAAAGAATTTGAGGCAGCGCATCCCAATATCAAAGTAGAAGTACAGCACGCGGCAAACGACAATGATATGCTGATGAAAGCACGTATCAACAGCGGAGATATTCCTGATGTGTTCAATGCACAAGCAGGTTCTGTCGCACAGGATTATTATGAATACGCATATGACTGGTCAAACGACAGCGAGGTATTGTCTTTGTTTGACGACGCTGCCATTGATACCGGTAAAAACGCCGAGGGTAAAGTAATGTCACTGCCTTGGACATATGAAAACATGGGCATGATTTACAACAAAGATGCGTTTGAAAAAGCCGGTATCACAAAGCTGCCTGCCACCATGACAGAGCTTGAAGATGCTTGCAAAAAGCTGAAAGAAGCCGGCATTACAGCGTTTGCACTTGCCGCAAAAGAACAATGGGTACTGAATCAAATTTCCACACATTATATGATGGACAAAAAACTGGACGCCGCCGGTGTGGAGGCAGCCGTAATGGACGGAAGCCTGAAAGTACCCGATATGCCGAACATCAAAAACTTTTATAAATTGCTTGACCTTGCTGTAGAGTACGGTCCGGAAAAACCGCTTGAAGTAGACTGGGAAACGTCTGAAAACATGCTTGCCAACGGCGAGGCCGCCATCATTCACATGGGCGACTGGTGCCAAGCAACGCTTGACGGCTTCAATCCTGATGCAAATCTTGGCTTTTTGCCCTGTCCGGTCAGTGAAAATCCGGAAGATGCAACCTTGTTGTCTTCTGTTTCATGGACCTATATTGTAAACAAAGACTCTGCACATCTGGATGCCGCAAAAGAGTATCTCGAATTTATTCTTACTTCCGAAACCGGAATTAAATGGGCGCGTGAAACGGTCGGCAACGTGTCCGCAGCAAAAAGTGATATTCCTGTAAAAGCCAAACTTGCCAATGATGCAGCAGCCTATATCAAAGAGGGAAAAACCAACGGCTGGATTCACACCTTAATGCCAGGCGATATGGCAACTAACATCGGCCCTGTATACCAGAGCTATATGCTGGGTCAAACAACGATTGAAGATGGAATGCAGCAGGCACAGGACTTCTGGAAAGCATAGTTTTTTCGCACTGTTTTAAAATGGCGATGCCGTTAGTACGGATAACGCATGGCGGCATCGCCTTTTCTCAGTAACTGCGGATATGTCAATCGGCGGTGATTTAAGGCGCAATAAGTGGTGCGCCTGTCTGAACCTATGATTGGAAAACATTTTCGCATGACAGGCTCAGACAGGCGTATTATGGCTTGAAAAGGATGTGACTGAAGTGACCCATCAAAATTCTCTCAAAAAACGCATCACAAATGGTGCTGTTTTCATCATGTTTACAGCTCCGGCACTGATTTTTGTAATGCTTGTAACAAACATTCCGTTCTTGATGAACTTTTATTACTCGGTTTTTGAATGGAACGGCATCAGCTCAACCATGAAATTTGTCGGACTTGACAATTTTGTAAAGCTTTTTACAAGTGACAAGCAGTTTGCGAAATCAGCATGGTTTACACTGCGATTTTCGGTATTTTATGTAGTTATCGTCAATGTGATTTCACTCGCCATTGCCGTGGCATTGGCAAAACCGCGCCGCATGAATAATTTGGGACGCGCATTTTATTATGTGCCGTATATCATCAGCCTTACGGCAATCAGCTTAATTTGGAAATTCATCTTCGGACCCGGCTTTGAAGCCTTGAGCGATGTTACGCACTGGGAATTTTTCGGTTGGAGCTGGGTGGGCACACCGAGTTTGGCATTCTGGGTGGTTGTTATCATGACAGTGTGGCAGAACATCGGCTTTTATATGGTTATTTATGTGGCGGGTTTGCTTGCCGTGCCGACGGATGTGCTGGAAGCCGGCACCATTGACGGCGCAAGCAGATGGCAGTCATTCCGTCATATTACATTCCCGCTTATTATGCCGTCCATCTCCATTTGTATGCTCACGTCTTTGACCTTTGCGTTCAAATTATTCGATGTGATTATGGTGTTTACAAAAGGCGGACCGGCAAACTCCACAGTGTCCGTTGCTTATAATATTTACAAAGATGCCTTTATCAGCAGCAAATATGGCAGTGCAACGGCAAAATCGCTGATATTCTTTGTTGCGGTACTGGGCGTTACGGCGATTCAATTGTATGTCACGAAGTCGAAGGAGGTAGAATCTTAATGAAAAAACTGAAAAAAACCAGTTGGTTCGGTTGGTTGATTCTGCTTCTGTCTGCATTTTGGCTGATGCCGCTTGTGCTGATTTTCTTGAACTCGTTCAAATCTTATAACGATATGATGCAGCATTTTCTTGCATTTCCCACCACATGGAGCCTTGATAAATATATTGAAACATGGACGATATTCGATTTTCCGCAACTGATAGGCAACACGCTTTTCTATACAGTGATGTCTGTGCTTGCCATTGTTGTAATTGCGCCGATGGCGGCTTATAAATTGGCACGCACCAAGACGAAATATGCAGGTGTTGTGTTTGTTTTGATTATTATGCCGATGATGGTGCCGTTTCAAACGTACATGATTACACTGACAAAACTCGCCAGCAAAATGCAGTTGACCGGCACAAAACTCGGGTATATCTGCGTATCTGTCGGCTTGCTTGTTCCTTTGGCGGTGTATATGATTCACGGCTTTGTGAAAAACGTGCCGATTGAACTGGAAGAATCGGCATACATCGATGGTGCAGGCCCGTTTGTGGTGTATTTTCGCGTTGTATTTCCGCTGCTCAAGCCCATTGTCACGACGGTTGTGGTGTTGGACGCGCTTGCAACATGGAACGACGTTATCACAAACCAATTGATTGTCGGCGGAAAAGGGTCAGCACTTAACTTACAGAATGCGCTCTATATGCGCTTTTCTGCGCAGGCATCTGACTGGGAACACGCTTTGCCCGGCATTGTAATGTCGATGATACCCAGTTTGATTTTCTTTATCTTCATGCAGAAAAACATTGTGGGCGGCGTCACGGCAGGCGCCGTAAAAGGCTAATATTTTAATTATGGGAGGTTTCTTATGAAAGTAGGCGTTTTGATTGGTCTCGACAAAAACGTGGATGAGAAGTTCCGCGAACTGCGAGAAATGAACATGGAAAGCTGCCAGCTTGTCTCATGGGATGAGGCGAATTTTACCGATGAAATGGCAGCACTCGTCAATGCGGCAGTTGAAAAATATCAAGTGCATATCACGGCGTTTTGGTGTGGCTGGCAAGGCGGTGCCATTTGGGACTTTTATGACGGTCAGCTTACACTCGGTCTTGTGCCAACGGCATTTCGTGCGCAGCGCCTGCAAACGATGCGAAACGGCAGTGATTTTGCGAAAAAAATGAACATTCGCGATTTCGTTACACACGTTGGCTTTATGCCCGAAAATCCGTATGACCCCATTTACCATGAGGTGATTGTTGCGGTGCGCCAACTCGTAAAACACTGCGGCGAAAACGGTCAAAACTTTCTGTTTGAAACCGGACAGGAAACACCGGTCACCTTGCGTCGTGCCATTCAAGATATCGGCGAAAAGAATGTCGGTATCAACCTTGATCCGGCAAATTTGCTGATGTACGGAAAAGCAAATCCCGTAGATGCACTGGATGTATTCGGCGAATATGTGTTGGGTGTTCACGGAAAAGACGGCATGTATCCCACAAACGGTCATGAACTCGGCGTTGAAAAACCAATGGGCGAAGGTCGTGTGGATTATCCGCGCTTTGTTGCCAAATTGCATGAAGTCGGCTATCAGGGCGATATCACCATTGAACGCGAAATTTCAGGCGAAGAGCAGAAAAAAGACATTGTTATGTCAAAAGCATTGCTCGATAAACTCATTTAATTCACATCTATTGATAGTTTGCAGTTTGCGCGGCGCTGCAAACTATTTTTCATGTCTGCTGTGTTGAATTTCATAAAAAGCATTGAATTTTTTTCGTTTTAACGTATCATAAGAAAGGCAGGAATATTTTATGAAGCCGATGAAAGCAGTTATCATTGGTTGCGGCAATATTTTTCCCATGCACGCGGTATCCGTGACAAAACTTGCGCCTGAAGTACAGCTTGTTGCCGTGTGTGACAATAAAATAGAGCGTGCGCAAGCAGCGGCGGCACAATACCACTGCAAAATGTATCAAGATTACAAAGAAATGCTCGACATCGAAAAGCCGGACGCCGTACACATTTGCACACCGCATTACCTGCATACTGAAATGGCAATTTATGCTTTGACACATGGCATCAATGTGCTTTGTGAAAAGCCGGTTGCGATTGAACTTGCAGATGCGCTGCGCATGGAACAAGCGGCAGCCGAAAACAAGAAAGTGTTGATGGTCAGTTTTCAAAGCAGATTCAATCCGGCATCTGTTTTGATGAAGCAAACATTGGAAAGCGGCGCGCTCGGAAAAATTTTATCCGCGCGTGCAATGATAACATGGAATCGCTCCGATGCGTACTATTCGCAAAGCGACTGGAAAGGTACGTGGGATAAAGAGGGCGGCGGCGTTATCATTGATCAGGCAATTCACACGCTCGATTTGATGAACTGGTTGATTGACAGTCCGTTTGTAAAAGTGGAAGCCTTTCTTGCCAATCGCGCCCATCATGTGATTGATGTAGACGATTGTGCCGATGGCGTTATCACCTATGAAAACGGCGTAAAAGCATCTTTTTTTGCCATCAATTATTATGCCTATGACGCACCGGTGGAAATTGAAATGTACTGCGAAAACGGTATTGTAAAATTGGTAGGGGAGCAGGCAACGATTCGCTTTTTTGACGGGCATACGCTTTCGGCGGAGCGCAATCCGAATGAAATATTTGATTTTGGCGATGTGAAACAATATTGGGGCGTTGGACATCAAAAAGAAATTGCGCATTTTTATGATTGTCTCGCCACGGGAAAAACGCCCTGCAACACAGTGACAGAAGTGATGCCGACAGAAAGGCTCATCTGTGCCATCTATGAGCAAGGGCGCAAAAACTGGAAATAGCGCAACTGCCAAAGCCGAATTGAAGGAGAACTTTTGTGAAAAACGAAACCAAAGTGGCCATTGCCTTTGCTGTTTTAATGTTGGCGCTTGGCGTAAATGACGCACTGCGCGGTGTGTTTTCCAATATTTTTGCGACACATTTTTCACTTTCGGCAACAGAGCTTGCGCAAATCGTTACAGTAAGTTATAGCGGAAACTTGATTTTTCTGCTGTTTGGCGGTCGCTTGATTGACCATTTGGAACGTAAAAAAGCGATTTTGCTTTTTATTGCTTTGTGGATGTGTGCGCTGGCTTTGTTTGTCGGCACAGACAGCTATAGCTGCATTTTAATCGGTGTGTTTTTCGCGATGGGAACGTCTACTTTGCTCAGCACAACGGTGAATATCGTTACACCCTTGCTGTTTGCGGCATCACCCGGTGTTGCAGTCGGCTTTTATTTCGTGGCGGAACACGGCGTAATGAACTGGTTTGTCAACTATGCGGCAAACGGTCTTAACATTGCAACTGGCAGAGCTGCCAACTTCACTGCCATTTTCTTTGGCGGCATTACCGTCGGGCGCCTTTTGTTCAGTCCGCTTGTGGATAAACTCGGCGTTTTTCGCAGTCTGACACTGTTCGGAAGCAGTGCCGCAATCCTTTATACCGCAGGTGTTTTGCTGCGCACAAACGGATTATGGCTGATGGGCGCAAG
>JAVWRA010000072.1:0-9692 GCA_036635095.1 Ruthenibacterium sp.
CACTCACCGATAACGGCATCGGGATGACCAAGGACGAGCTTGAAAAGAACCTTGGCACGATTGCCAAAAGCGGCAGTCTTGACTTCAAAAAAGAAAACGGCGCAAACGAGAACATGGACATTATCGGTCAGTTCGGTGTTGGTTTTTACTCTGCTTTCATGGTGGCGTCCGATGTCACCGTGCGCAGCCGCGCTTTTGGCTCAGACGAAGCATGGCAGTGGGAATCTAAGGGTGCGGACGGCTATACCTTGACGCCTTGCGACAAAGAAACAATCGGTACCGAGGTTATTTTGGTTGTCAAACAAAATGAGGGCGACGAAAAATACGATGAATTTTTGGAGAGTTATCGCCTGACCGGTATTGTGAAAAAATATTCCGATTATATTCGCTATCCCATCAAGATGATGGTAGAAAAGAGCCGCGAAAAAGAAGTGCCGGAGGGTGCGGAAAAAGACAAGGACAAAACCCCTGAATACGAAACTTATCTGGAGGACGAAACCCTCAACAGCATGGTGCCGATTTGGAAACGCGATAAAAAAGATGTGACCGACGAGGAATACGCGTCTTTTTATCAGGAAAAATTCATGGATTACACGGCGCCTGCCAAAATCATTCGCAGCAAAACCGAGGGTACCGCCACCTACAATGCTCTTTTGTTTGTGCCGGCGCGCGCGCCTTATAATTACTATACCAAAGAATATGAAAAAGGTCTGCAACTTTATGCAAACGGCGTATTGATTATGGACAAATGCGCGGATTTACTGCCGGATTATTACAGCTTTGTCAAAGGACTTGTTGATTCTGCCGACCTCAGCCTCAATATCAGCCGCGAAATGTTACAGCATGACAGCCAACTCAAACTGATTCGTCAATCACTGGAACGCAAAATCAAAAACGAACTGACGTCATGGATGAAAAACGAGCGCGACGCTTATGACACATTCTTCAAAAACTTCGGTTTACAGCTTAAAATGGGCTGTTATGCTGATTATGGTATGAACAAAGACGCTTTGCAAGACTTGCTTTTGTTCCACAGTGCCAAAGAAAATAAATTGATTACGCTTGCCGAATATGTGGCAGCAATGCCCGAAGAACAGAAATATATCTACTATGCGGCAGGCGAAAGCTGTGAAAAGCTTGCTAAAATGCCGTCCGCCGAGCGCATCTCAGACAAAGGCTTTGACCTGTTGCAATTAACGGACGATGTGGACGAATTTGTGCTGCAAATGTTGCATCAATACGGCGAAAAAGACAAGGAAAAAGAATTCCGCAATGCTTCCGGAGACGACCTCGGTCTTGAAAGCGAAGCCGAAGAAAAAGAGAGCAAAGCCAAAAACGAAGAAAACAAAGACCTGTTTGCCGCGATGAAAGAAGCGCTCGGTGATAAGGTGAGCGCGGTGCAGCTTTCGCCGCGTCTCAAGAGCCATCCTGTCTGCCTCACCAGTGCGGGTGCGCTGTCCATTGAGATGGAAAAAGTGCTGAACAGTATGCCGACCGGCGAAAAGGTAAAGAGCGAAAAGGTTCTTGAAATCAACGGTGACCATTCCATTTTCACAGCACTGCAAAAAGTTTTTGCCGACGGCAACAAAGAAAAGCTTGCCGCATACAGCGAGATTTTGTACGAACAGGCGCGTTTAATTGAGGGGCTTTCCGTGGAAGACCCTGTTGCCTATGCAAACAATGTCTGCGCATTGATGGCTTAATTTGATTTTAAAAATGGCGTTTCCTGCATGGAAACGCCATTTTTTTGCGTCCGCACAGAATGTTTGCAAAAAACGCGTTTTGATGCTATGATGAATAAAATTAAACTCATAAAATAGCGGAGGAAAACATATGAAAATTTTACGCTTTTTCGCCTGCCCGTTTTTGCTTATTTTTTGTTTTTCAGCCTGTGGAACAGCCGTTTCTTCCTCCGCATCCTCGACAATCGGCATTCCGAATCCGATGGTTGCGGTGGACTCTGCCGCCGCGTTTGAGGCGCTCGGCTTTGCGATTGACGCGCCCGTAAATGCAGCCGATGTGGACTATTTCATCATTGACAAGACACTGGCGCAGGTGGATTTTACGCTGAACGACATCAAGTATTGTTATCGTGCCAAAAAAACCACGGAGGATATTTCCGGCGTATATGAAAATTTTGACAGAGCCGCACGTATGGCAACCGCCGTGCGCGGTGATGAAAAGATTGATATTCACATCAAAAAAATCATCGGTGATGGCGGCGGATTTGTGGCGGCATGGCAAGATGGCGACATCATGCACTCGCTCTTTGCCAAAAGCACCGTTGCCGAAGACGTATTTACCGGCGTGTGTTTGACGCTCGCGGAATGCGGCGCGCCTGCGGTGGAAAACATGCCGCTCTACACCGCCAAAGCAGCCGATGCCGCCGCGTTTATACGGAAAATATACGAGGATATGGGCGAAGATTTGCACTATAAAACATTTGAGGTGCTGGGTGTAAGCGTCATCGCCGCCGAGGGTTATACTGCCACGCATGTGAACGGTCTGCCACTTAGCGAAATCACGCTGACCGGTGAAAGCGGACTGACGTGGGCGCAATATTTGGCGCAAAAGAACGCACAGCTTGTGATGGCTGCATTCACCTACACCTACACAGACGAGGCACTTGCCGCCGGCCCGCAATATGCACAGGGCGAAAATTTGCAGTTTTCGCTCGTGCTGCAAGACGAGAGCGGCAACTATGTGCTTGTTGACCAAAGTATGCGTGAACCTGCCGCGATTGAAACAATTTCATAACACAAAAAGTGCTGCTCAGTGAATTGAGCAGCACTTTTTTGATAAATATTATTTTTCCGGCGTTGCCGCTTCTTTCGGCAGAATTAAATTCAGCAGAATTGCCAAAAGCGCGGTTGCCGTGACCGGTGACGTGCCAAACACCGTGGTGACCCACGTCGGCAAACCGGAAAGACAGCCTGCCACCTGCACAAGACCGCTACCGAGTGCCACCGAGATGCCCGCCACGGCAACATTGCGCGCCGTCAAATGCTCTGACGTAAGCACTTTGATGCCGGTCATGGCAATGGACGAAAACACAGAAATTGTCGCGCCGCCAAGCACAGCAGGCGGAACGGTGGTCAATATAAAACCGATTTTCGGAAACAATCCCGCGAGCGCAATGATGCCGGCGGCAATGGCGATGACCGCACGGTTGACGACACGCGTTGTCGCGACAAGACCGACGTTTTGGCTATACGATGCAGTAGGTAACCCGCCGAAAAACGCACCGATAAAGTTGCCGAGACCGCTTGCAATATTGCCGCCTGAAAGCTCTTTGTCTGTCGGCTCGCGGTCGAGACCGCCTGTTGTGGTTGCCGTAAAATCGCCCACCGCCTGCACGGAGTTGACGAGAACAAGTACTGCCATGGTGATGATTGCCGTGACGTCAAACTGCATACCAAACGGCAGAAAACGCGGCAGTGAAACGAAACCCGCTTCAGACAGTCCTGCAAAGCTGACCATGCCAAGCGCACAGCTAAGCCCATACCCTGCCAAAATGCCGCAAAGCAGTGCCGAAAGTTTTAAAATGCCCTTTGTGAAAAACGTGACCGCAAGCACAACGGCAAGCGTAAACAGTGCGACAATCCAGTTTTTTGCACTGCCGAAATCGGCACTGCCGTTGCCGCCCGCCATATAGCCGACTGCCGTTGGATAGAGCGATAAACCGATGGAAAACACCACTGTACCGGCGACAATCGGCGGAAACAGCGGGTGCAATTGCTTGATAAATATGCCAAACAACACCGCGACAAGCGCTCCACACGCCTGTGCGCCGAAAATAGACGCAATCCCAAATTCGCCGCCGAGCGCAAGCAGCGTCGGCACATAGGCAAAGCTTGTGCCAAACACAACCGGCAGCCGCGAACCGATGGGTCCGAAAATCGGCAGACACTGTAAAAATGTACACACGGCGGAAATCAACAGCGCAGACTGAACGAGCAAAACTTCGTCCGGTTTTGACAAATTGCACACGTGCGCCACCATAATTGCCGGCGTTACAATGCCAACAACTGCCGCCAAAACATGTTGGAGACTGAGCGGAATCGCTTTCTTGAGAGAGGGTATGCCGGAAAGAGAAAATAAATCCGCCTCACTTTTTTTCTTGCTGTCCATACCAATGCAGCCTTTCCTGTTTCGCACAAAATTCATGCGGTCGCAAGTTCATTCGTACGACTTCTATTATACTCAAAAATATCGTTTTGACAAGAAAAGTTCGTGTATTCAGAAGATTTTTACATCAGCGGTGCAAACAGACGCAAAATACGACCGAACATCCACTGAAGCATCGGAATTTTTTTGCAGGTTTCCACGGTCACTTCTTCACATTGTAATAAAGTTTCGTGATAATCCGTCATAATGTCGGCAATCACCGGCGTTTCAAACAAATAGGCACCACATTCAAAATGCAGATACAAGCTGCGGTAATCCAGATTGACCGTGCCGACTGTAGCGCGTTTATTGTCGCTGATAAAAATTTTGGCATGTACGAAACCGGGCGTATATTCATAAACCCGAACGCCTGCCTCGATTAAATGGCGGTAATACGTGCGACCGAGATACCACACCGGCGGCTTGTCCGGCACATGCGGCATAATAATGCGCACATCTACACCGCGTTTTGCGGCGTATGTCAGCGCATGTTGCATCTGGTCGTCAATAATCAAGTATGGCGTCATGATGTAGACATATTGCTCTGCACGGTTCAGAATGTCCATATACACCTGCTGCCCGACGGATTCCTTGTCGAGCGGCGAATCGCCATACGGCATGATATAGCCTTTTGCCGGCATCGGCACGTCGCGCAGATACGCCGTGTAGTCATCGTCTTGCTTTTCGCGCACACTCCAAAGCTGCAAATACAGCATTGTCAAACCGCGCACGGCATCGCCCTTTATCATGATTGCAGTGTCTTTCCAATGTCCGTGAACCGTGACGGCGTTGATGTATTCATCGCCCAGATTGATGCCGCCCGTAATGCCGATTTTGCCGTCAATGACACAAATTTTGCGATGGTCGCGGTTGTTTTGATGGGTGCTGAACACCGGACTGAACGGCGAAAACGCCTTTGCTTTGATGCCGAATTTGGCAAGCTCTGCCGGATAAAAATGCGGCAAAAGCGCAAATTCACAGCTTCCGTCATACATCATGCGCACTTCGACGCCCTCAGCCGCTTTGCGCTTTAAAATTGCGAGAACACTCTCCCAAAAAAGTCCGTATTCCACAATGAAATACTCCATAAAAATAAACTCTTTTGCATTTTCGAGTTCCGGCAGCAGCGCCGCCATTTTTTCTTCGCCGGACGCAAAAAAAGTTGCCTGCGTATTTTTATAAATAGCACTGTTTGCATAGCGATTCATATAATGCACAAATGACGCTTCGCCGGCATCTATCGCCGAAATTTCATCGGCAATTTCTTTGTTTTGTGCAAGGGCGGGCAGCATGCGCTCAGTGGTTTGTTTGACGCGCTTATGAATTGCTTTCGGACCCGGTTGTAATTCCACCCAGAGATAAAACAAGGTGCCAAACACCGGTATTACAAGCACCGGAATAATCCACGCAAGCTTATAATACGGACTTTGCTCTGAGTTGATGATGTAGATTGTGACAATCAATGACAACACCGTAAAGCTGCCGAAAATAAAGGTGATGTACTTTTCAAGATAAAAAAAGCTGACAAAAAGCGTGGCAAGCTGAATCAGCAGACACAGCACAACAATGATGGTACGTCCATAAATAACGCGTTTCATCGCTTTTTTCATAGAGGAAATCATTTCTCCGTTTTGCATTTTGCAAGTCCCCCCCTATTCTTTTAATAAACAAGTCCACAGACTTGTTTTATTAAAACTGTTTCGCGAAACAGTTTTAATAAAAAACACCCTGACCGACAAGCGGCAAGGGTGTTCCGGTGTTGCAAATTACTTTTTGTCGCAACCGCCATCGCAGTCGCCGCCACAGCAGCAATCGTCATCTTCTGTAAAATCTACTTCAAATTTGGTGCCACAATTGGGGCAGGACAGATTGTCATCTGCGAGCATATCCTCGTCAACGCAAACTACTTCGCCGCAGGCAGGACATGTGATTTCATACAGGCCATCCTCGTATTCGTCGTCGTCCTCATCTTCGTCGTCCTCATCATCATCTTCCCACAAGAAGTCTTCTACATCGGTCAAGTCATCGCTGATTGCGTCCACTTCGTCGAACAAATCGCCGACCTCTTCGTCCATCGTCATGACTTTGTCGGTTACATCACTCAGCACATCGAGGATTGCGTTTAAAATTTTGCCCTCTTTTTTGCTGGTATCCAGTTCCATGCCTTCCATCAAGCCTTTGATGTAAGCTACTTTTTCGTTCATTTCCATTGTTAAGCCTCCTATAAAAAAATATTTATGAAGTAACAGGCAATGCCGAATCGAAAATTCTCTGCGGCCTTGCCTGTTTCAATCAGTGTGCGTTATGCGCGCTCCATATATTCGCCTGTGCGGGTATCAATGCGAATTTTATCGCCCTCGTTGATGAACAGCGGCACACGAATTTCTGCGCCGGTTTCCAGCGTTGCGGGTTTCATGGTGTTGGTGGCAGTATTGCCTTTGAAGCCCGGATCGGTCACTTTTACTTCAAGCTCCACAAAGTTTGGCGCTTCAATTCCGAAAACATTGCCTTTGTAGGACAGCACTTTCACCATTTCGTTTTCTTTCACGAAGCGAAAGCTGTCTGACAAATCAGCGGCATTGATGGGCATTTGCTCATAATTTTCGGTGTCCATAAAATAGTACAGACCGCCATCTTCATAGAGATACTGCATTTCACGGCGGTCAATAAACGCCGAGGGGAATTTTGCGGTGGGGTTATAGGTTTTTTCAACCACAGAGCCTGTAATGACGTTTTTCACTTTTGTGCGCACAAACGCCGCGCCTTTGCCCGGTTTAACATGTTGAAACTCTACAATTTGAACAACGTTGCCATCTTCTTCGAATGTAACACCGTTGCGGAAGTCGCCGGCAGAAATCATAAAATAATCCTCCAATAGTGATGCTTTATTATACTCTTATCAGTTTACCCTATTTATGCTCTTTTTTCAAGTGATTTCTAAAGAATGATTAAGTTTTTATCGCTTTTCGCAAGAATTTCGATGCCATTCTCGCCCATGATGATGGTATCTTCAATACGTACACCGAATTTGCCTGCCAAATAGATGCCCGGTTCAATGGTCATCATCATGCCGGCACGAATGAGGCTGTCGCAGGTCATTGAAAAGCGCGGGTCTTCATGAATTTCAATGCCGACCGCATGACCGAGACCGTGTCCGAAACATCCCTCATATCCGGCGCCATAGATGATGTCACGCGCGATAGCGTCCACCTCTTTGCCCGTCATGCCGGCTTTTGCCGCATTGCATGTGGCAAGCTGTGCTTTGAGTACCGTATCATACACGGCTTTTTGCTCGTCGGAAACATGCCCTACTGCGACGGTGCGGGTCATGTCGGTGCAGTAGCCGTTGACGTTTGCGCCGTAATCCATGGTGACAAAGTCGCCGTCTTCAATCAATTTATCGCCCGGCACACCATGCGGCAAACTGGTTTTTTTGCCCGACACTAAAATTGTCGAAAACGCAAGTTTGCCTGCGCCGTTTTTGCGCATAAACTGTTCCATTTCCAGTGCAACGTCAATTTCACGCGCGCCCGGTTTGATGAACGGCAGAATATGTGTGAAGCAGGCGTCTGTAATCTCCTGTGCGCGCTTCATGGAGGCGATTTCGTCCGCATCCTTGATGGCGCGGATATCTTCGATGGCAGCGCTCAAAAACGATGTTGTATCAATGGCAACGCCCGGCAGCGCGTCTTTCACTTTTTGCGCATAGGCGATGGTTGCTTTGTTTTCCATGTACAATTTTTTCACATGATGTGCTTTGAGAATTTCTGCCACCTGCACGAGCGCTTTGTCCTCAAGAACAACCGTGGCGTCTTTGATTTCCGCCGTGGCAATTTCAATGTAGCGTGAATCGATGATGAACACAGTTTCGTCCGGCAAAATCAAAAGTGTACCGGCGTCACCGGAGTCAAACCCTAAAAAATAAAATCGATTGACCTCGGTGGAAACAAGTGCCGCCTCAAAGTCGTTTGGCATTGCCGCAAGAAGCTTTTGTGTACGCAATTTCATGATAGCTACCTCTTTCTGTTGATTATAATAATTTTCCGCCGCGTTTATAGTAGCGGCTTAAAAATGGTTTTTCAAGAAAACGCTTGAGTTTGATGGTCGCTTTGGTGTCGGTATACATCGGCTGTACGAGCAAGACCGGAATGCCGTACAGATTGGCACCGAGCGCGTCCGTGAAAATCTGGTCGCCCACCAGTGCCATTTCGTTTTTGCATACACCGAGCTTTTTGCGCGCGCGCACAAAACCCGTCGGACTCGGTTTGCAGCAAAATGCGCAAAACGGTAAATCAATCTGCGCGGCAAACGTCGCAACACGCTGTGGGAAATTGTTGGAGGCAATCACCATGCGCACACCGGCGGTGCGCATCATGATAATCCACGCGGCAACATCGGGCGGCAAAACTTGGCTGCCATGCCCTGTGAGCGTGTTGTCCACATCCAGCACAAGCGCTTTGATGCCATGTGCTTGTAAATAGGACGGCGTAATTGCCGTAATGCGTTTGAAAATAACAGTGGGCATGAAAAGCGGCACGGCAAGCCCTCCTTTTGTTTTTTTGCAAATAAGCCATGATGGAAAAAAAGCGGGCCTTTGAAAGACCCGCTTTTATCACATCGTAGTGCTGCGCTTATTTAAATTTGCGTTTGCGGGCAGCTTCAGACTTTTTCTTGCGCTTTACAGAAGGCTTTTCATAAGCTTCGCGTTTGCGCACTTCAGCAAGAACCCCTGAGCGTGCGCACGAACGTTTAAAACGACGCAGCGCGCTGTCCAGTGATTCATTGTCTTTCACTCTAATTTCCGACATCTTTGTCCCTCCCTTAACGTTTGAGGTAGGAGTTGGGGTCTTCAT
Source organism: Ruthenibacterium sp. (assembly GCA_036635095.1). Classification (GTDB taxonomy): domain Bacteria; phylum Bacillota; class Clostridia; order Oscillospirales; family Ruminococcaceae; genus Ruthenibacterium. Next base: position 9,021 of record JAVWRA010000072.1, read on the forward strand.
GCAGCAGCCTAAACTAACTCACTTTATCCAATCAACTATTTGATTATACACTGTTTGGGGGTGTTCTGTCAATATCTAATTATTTTACCGCGATATTTACCAGTTTTCCCGACACATAAATTTCTTTGCACACGGTTTTGCCCGCGATTTCTTTGGCAACATTGGCCTCGGCTTTTGCGGCCGCGAGTGCATCGTCTTTGCCGATATCGGCCGCCACCGTGATTTTTGCGCGCATTTTTCCGTTGACCTGCACGGCGATTTCCACGGTTGCGCCCACGCATTTTTCGGGGTCAAACGTCGGCCATTTGGTGTGCGCAAGCTGGCCTTCAAAGCCCATTTCCTGCCACATTTCCTCGGTGATATGCGGTGCAAACGGATTGAGCAAAATCAGCAGCGTGCGCAGTTCGGCGCGTGTCACGTTTGGCACTTCGTACATTTCGTTGATTAAAGTCATCATGGCGGCAATGGCCGTGTTCATTTTGAGCACGTCAATGTCTTCCGTCACTTTTTTAATCGTACGATTCATCGGGATTTCAAGCGCTTTGCTGTAAGTTTTGCCGTCTGTCACCCGCTCCAAAAGTCCCCATACGCGCTCTAAAAAGCGGCGACAGCCTTTGACCGAGGACGGATTCCACGGCGCAGTTTTTTCAAAATCGCCGATGAACATTTCAT
>JAVWRA010000073.1:0-9596 GCA_036635095.1 Ruthenibacterium sp.
GATATCAGAAAGATGCCGGAAAACTCGTCGTTGTTGCACAAGAAGCGGAGATGATACAAAAAATATTTGACTTATATGCAAATCAAAATTTAGGAATGCGCAGCATTTGCAGTGAACTTTCAAAGCAGAATTATCAAAACAGCAACGGCAATGATTTTTCATGCAGTACCATCAAAGGCATTCTCACAAATCCGAAATATAAAGGATATTATTGCGGCAACAAAACGCATAAAACAGATTACAAATTATCCGATATCCAATATCTCAACACGACGGAATGGGTGATGTATCAAGATAAAACAGGGGATATCGTGCCTGCGATTGTCAGCGAAGCGCTGTGGGAACGTGCAAATGCAATACTGGAAAAACGCAGCCGAAAGCAAAAGGCATGTGATGCGTCGCTGTATGCCGGCCGCTATATTTACAGCGGAAAAATCATGTGTGCAAAGCACAATGTTCCATATTATCGAACGAATTATCATTATAAATCCGGCAGCAAAGAAGCATGGCAATGTAAATTGTATACGGAAAAAGGGAAAGCAGGGTGCGCGTCCCCCATTATTTATACAGCGGAAATTGACAAAATCATGCAGCAGGCAGCAGAATTGATACTCGAAAACAAAGAAGAAATTCTGCGGGAAATGGTGAATTTATATCTTGAACTGGAGGCGAAAGCAAACGGCAAAGAAAAGATTGCGCAATATCGTGCGGCAATCAACGACTGTTGCAAAGCCAAAGACAAATTGCTCGATTTGAGTGTCAAAGGGAGAATTGCAGATGATGAGTTTGAAGCGCGCAACGAACAGTTCAATGAGAAAATGAAAAAGCTGGAATTAAAAATAGAAGAGAGTATAAAGCAAGAGATTCAAAACAGAGAAAAGAGAAATACTGTAGAGGCGCTGCAAAATTTAATTGCAGACGAATTGCATTTCGCAGATGGTTTCAGCGCGCAGTTGACCGATGCGCTGCTGCACAAATTGGTGGTTTATCAGGCGGACAGTCAGCATGAAATTCCTGTGGAAGCGTATTGCAAGGGAATTGAAAAAACGCTGCAATTCAAATTGAAGCGGCAGCGAGGAAAAGACACTTCTGTTCGCTACACACCATACATATGATGCGCGCCAATATTCACACGGAGGTTTCGCCGATTGTGGGAACCGAAAAACAGTCGGAAGACCTTGTGAAAGGACTGCTTGCGGATTATGAGGCGAATCCGATCAAACTGTGGCAGAGCAATATTTTCGGAAAAAGTTTGCACGAACTGGTGAATGAGGGACTGCAAAACAAACTTATCAATATGCCGGCAGAAGCACGTACACGCATCGGAGAAACCATCGAACGGGTTATCAACGACGGCTGTTCCGGACTGATTTGCATTATTTTATAGACAAATAAAACAGCACATCTGCGGTTGTGCTGTTTTTGTTTGCAACTTGGCATAAAATGATGTAAAATAGATTAGCAAATAAAAATAGAGTATGTATCATTGCATATACTAAGATTGGTGATAAGATGGTCGATAAAATAACAAGCTTTGCACAGCGATATCGGAAACAGATTTTGATTGCTTTCGATATCGTTGTCATCACGCTTTCCTATATGCTGCCGTGGACGATGATTTCCGGACGCACTTCATTTTCAGAATACAACAGCCTGTTAATTTCAAGCTGCTTTTTCTTTGTGTGTTGTTTTGAAATTGTGTATGGGTTGATGGGCATGTATGACAGCCTGTGGCGCTATGCCGAAATTGTTGAGTTTTTCAGGCTTTGTGTCGCGTCCGGTATTTCCGTGGCTGTGTTTGTTGTTGTGACGCTTCTTTTATGGTCGGGCGAACGCAAAATACCCATTTCAATTTATTTTTTGAGCGCCATGTTTGCGGTTTCGCTGACTTTATATTCGCGTCTCACCTATCGTATGTATCGCAATATGAAACTTGAAAAAAACCCGAAAAATCGCCGCCGTGTGCTGATTATCGGCGCGGGAGATGCGGCGTCCACCTTGCTGCATGAGCTGTTTAAAAACAAATCGCCGGATATGACCATCATTTGTTGTGTCGATGATGCGCCGGAAAAAGTCGGGCGTTCCATTATGGGCATTGAAATCATGGGCAGTACGGAGGATATTCCGGAGCTTGTGGAACGATGCGAGATTGAGACGATTTTGCTTGCGATTCCCACAGTGGATGAAGAAAACAAAAAGCGTATTTTGAGTATTTGCAATCGCACCAAGTGCAATCTGCGCATTTTGCCGGACATTGTAAAATTGATTGCAGACGGCAAAGATTTGTTGTCCCGTGTGCGCGATGTGCGTGTAGAGGACGTCCTCGGTCGGGATGAGATTGAATTGACCAATTTATCCAGTAGTTTGATTTGCGGGAAAACCGTGATGGTGACAGGCGGCGGCGGTTCTATCGGCTCAGAGCTGTGCCGTCAGATTGTGCTGTGTGCGCCGAAATTGCTGGTGATTGTCGATATTTATGAAAACAATGCCTATTCCATTCAACAGGAACTGCGGCGCCAATACGGCGACAAGTTGGAGCTTGAAGTGCGTATTGCTTCTGTGCGTGATTCCAAAAAAGTGGACGCGCTGTTTGACCGTTTCCGTCCGAATGTGGTGTTTCATGCGGCGGCGCATAAGCATGTGCCGCTGATGGAAGATTCGCCGGAGGAAGCCGTAAAAAACAATGTGTTCGGCACATACAATGTGGCAATGGCGGCTGAAAAATACGGCGTTGACCGTTTTGTTTTGATTTCCACAGACAAGGCAGTCAATCCCACCAATGTGATGGGCGCAACCAAGCGCGTGTGCGAAATGATTGTGCAGGCGCTTGCACAAAAAAGTAAAACCAGTTTTGTGGCGGTTCGGTTCGGTAATGTACTCGGTTCTAACGGTTCGGTGTTGCCGCTGTTTAAAGAGCAGATTGCGTCCGGCGGTCCGCTCACAGTGACACATCCGGATATTGTGCGTTATTTCATGACCATTCCCGAAGCGGTGCGCCTTGTATTGGAAGCCGGCGCAATGGGCAATGGCGGTGATATTTTTGTACTGGATATGGGCAATCCGGTGAAGATTCTCGATCTCGCCGAAAACTTGATTAAACTGTCGGGTTTCATTCCGTATCGCGATATTGAAATTAAATTTACGGGTTTACGACCGGGCGAAAAACTATACGAAGAATTGCTCATGGATGAAGAAGGTCTGCGCCAAACCGACAACAAAAAAATCTTTGTCGGCTCACCGTTGCAGCTCAATAAAAACACTTTTTTTGACCATTTAATTGCCTTGAAAGAAATTGCATACAGCAACAACAGCGAAAATTTGGTACAGGCATTGATTGACCTTGTGCCGACGTTTCATCACGAAGAACACAATTATGATTAGGAGCCGACACCATGTATCGAAATTTTGTAAAACGTGTTTTGGATTTTGTACTGTCGTTTTGCGGCGTGATTGTTTTGTCACCCGTTTTTCTTTTGATTGCAATTTGGATTAAATGCGATTCAAAAGGCTCTGTTTTCTTTTTGCAGAAACGTGTCGGAAAAGACAAAAAGCTGTTTTCAATTTTAAAATTTCGCACGATGGCTGCCGATACGCCAAGTGATGTGCCAACGCATTTGCTGCAAAATCCCGATGCGCAAATCACGAAAAGCGGACATATTTTAAGGCGAACAAGTATGGACGAGCTGCCGCAAATTTTCAATATTTTGGCAGGTCAAATGAGCATCATCGGCCCGCGGCCGGCACTGTGGAATCAAGATGATTTAATTGCCGCGCGGGATGTGTATGATGTGAATGCGCTTGTGCCGGGACTGACCGGTTATGCGCAAATCAATGGGCGTGACGAGCTGCCCATTGCGGTGAAAGCGGAACTTGACGGCTATTATGCCGCACACATCAGTTTTGCACTTGATGTGAAAATATTTTTCAAAACAATCACCAATGTGCTGTTTGGCAAAGGTGTTGTTGAGGGCGGCACAAAGGGAAAATAGCACAGAACGGTCAAATAAAAAGTGTGTGCGGAAAAATCCACACACACTTTTTCTCTTGCGCAATTCTTATTTAAAATCCGATAAAACATCTTGAATCAGCTCGTGGTTGCCGGTGAGTGACGCAAGCATAATTTTGAAAATCTCGTCGCCGCTTTCGATAAAATGACGTTTTACAAGTGCGGCGGTTTGTGAATCCGGCATGAAAAGGGAACAGGAGAAAATTTCAATGCCAAGATCTTCAATGCTGCACCGCACGGAATAGCCATTTGCAAGCGGCGCAATAACGGCTTTGTGTTCTGCTTCTTTTTGCGCAAACTGCTGCGCAAGCACGGCGGCGCGCACGGCGCTTTCGCGCACAGAAAGCGGCACATCATCTGCAAGCTCTTTGGCAACGGTTGCGCCGTTTTCGGTCAAGGTGTAGCGTCCGTTTTTTTCAGTGGCAAGTCCCTGTGTGCAAAGTGCGGAAAGGCTGTCTGCAAATTCAAAATAATTCACAAGTTCCTCACCAATCAATGCGCTTTCCATCTCGCTTTGCGACAGCGGTTTTGGCGCTACCTGCATCAGATAACACAGCAGAATCCGAATTTCACTGGAACTGTTCAGCCCGCCCGGTTTGACGCCGGCCGTAAAAGCATTGTCTGTCATAGAAACCTCCATGCGCTGTTGATAGTATCTTATTGATTATCATACCGCAAAAAGATGAAAATGTAAATCCTTATTCGAATACCGTTTCAAGAACGCGTGATGCCTGCGGTGTGGAGTAAATCCAGTGGTCAAGATGTGTGAAATTCGGTACAGCCGGCAAAACACACGGCGCGCTTTCTGCATCAAGCGCATGTAAAATCACGAGCTTTATTTTCATTTTGTCCGGCAGAATGCTTTTGATATAAACGCTGACTGCCTGCCCGCGCGCAAAATTCAGTTCTGTTTCCGCAAGACCGGCAAGGTTTGGGCGCAACTCCACAAACACACCGTACGGCTCGGTGCTGCGCACAATGCCCACCACAGTATCACCCGCACTGAACAAGGCGGCGTTTTCCTGCCAGCTTCCGTACAATTCCTTGAGACTGAGTACCAACCGATTTTGCGCGTCACGCGCTTTTACGATGCACGGCAAATCCTGTCCCACACGCACACGGTCAGCAGGGGAGGCAATGCGTGATACCGACAGGCAATCAATCGGCAGCAACGCGGCAATGCCGCAACCCACATCACAAAAAGCGCCAAACGGTTCCAAATGTGTGATGCGACAGCGTAAAACATCACCGGGTATAAAAGCGTTGAGATATTCCTGTGCGCAGCGGCGCTGTGCCTGTGCGCGCGACAGCAGAAAATACGGTTCCGGCGCATTCATGCACACGGCGGTAATCACAAAGCATACGGCGCGCCCGACGCGTGTCATCAGGGCAACTTCATGCACACGCCCTTCCTCCACGCCATCGGCGCATTCGCAGTGCGGCATCAGCGCATCAAAGCCACCCAACTTGAAATGCAAATTTCCGGCGCTGTCATAAGAGAGCGCACGGCTCTCTAAAATAGCGCCTGTGTGCATGGCACACAGCAAACTTTCCTTTGTATACTTTTGCGGGAAGGAACAAACTCCCTCGGCATAGTAACGCATTCTATCATCCTCGTTTCCATCGGGCGGTATCGCCCTCATCACAGTGCTTCATTTATATGAAAGTACACGGCGAAATATTTGCGTAATTTGGCAATTCAGTGTATAATACTAATGTTTATTTCCAAACACAAGGAGCAGAGCATGGACGTACAGGTAAACGACAAAATCATTACAAAAAAACCACACCCCTGCGGTGAAAACACATTTTTGGTGTTGCGCGTCGGGGCGGATTTTCGTATCCGCTGTGTCAAATGCGGACGCGAAGTGATGGTGGCGCGCAGCAAAATCGAAAAAAATATCAAAAAGATTGTACGCGAGGCGCTTCCTTTATAGCTGGGCTGTTTTTTATCCGAACTGATTCACAACCACAACTTTAAAGGAGAACACTCATGATAGAAAAATTACAGGCAGTGCGCAATCGATACGATGAAATCAGCAACCAATTGCAGGATGCCGCTGTTATCACCAACAACGAATTGTATCGAAGCTTGATGCGCGATTATAAAAATTTAACACCGCTTGCCGAGGCATACGACGCCTATAAAGCCGCCGAAACCGCATTTGCGGACGCCAAAGAATTACTTGCCGAAAACGGCTTGGACGCGGAACTGAAAGAACTGGCACAAAACGAATACGATGAAAACAAAGAAAAAATGGAAACGCTGAACGAAGAAATTAAAATTTTGCTGCTGCCGAAAGATGCCAACGATGACCGCAACGTCATTGTGGAGATTCGCGGCGGCGCCGGTGGTGAGGAAGCGGCATTATTTGCACACAGCCTTTATCGCATGTATACAATGTATGCTGAGGGAAAAGGCTGGAAATACGAAATTCTCGGGGTCAACGAAACGGAAATCGGCGGCATGAAAGAAGTCAGTTTTTCGATTGACGGTGAAGGTGCATACAGCCGCCTTAAATTCGAAAGCGGCGTTCATCGTGTGCAGCGTGTGCCGGAAACGGAAACGCAGGGACGTGTACACACGTCTACCGTCACTGTGGCGGTGATGCCGGAAGCCGAAGATGTCGAGCTTGAAATCAATCCTGCCGAACTGAAAATCGATACGTTCCGCTCCTCCGGCGCCGGCGGTCAGCATATCAACAAAACGTCCTCTGCCATTCGCGTTACGCATTTGCCGACCGGTATGGTGGTGGAGTGTCAAGATGAGCGCAGCCAATATAAAAATAAAGATAAAGCGCTGAAAGTCTTGCGCAGCCGTTTGCTTGCGCAAAAGCAAGAAGAACATGACAGCAAAATTGCCGCAGAGCGCAAAAGTCAGGTTGGTACGGGTGACCGCTCTGAGCGTATTCGCACATACAACTATCCGCAAGGGCGTATGACCGACCATCGCATAGGACTGACGCTTTATAAACTAGACACGATTCTTGACGGTAATATTGATGAAATCATTGATGCACTTGTCACGGCAGACCAAGCTGAAAAACTAAAAGTGTCGTCGGAGGAAAACTGAATTGCAGACATTCTTAAAATCTTCTGCACCGCATAATATAAAAGAGGCGGCAGCGCTTTTATTACAGGACGAAGTGGTGGCAATTCCGACAGAAACCGTGTATGGTCTTGCTGCCAGTGCGCTGTCTGACACGGCTGTGCGCAAAATTTTTGCCGCAAAAGGGCGCCCGCAGGACAATCCGCTGATTTCTCATATCGCGTCACTCGAGATGCTGCCGATGGTGGCGTCTCATGTGCCGCAAAGCGCCTATGCACTTGCAGATGCTTTTTGGCCGGGACCGCTTACAATGGTGCTGCCGCGCAGTGAACAGGTGGCAGACAGCGTTTGCGCCGGTCTTGCAACCGCGGCGGTGCGAATGCCGTGTCATCCGGTGGCGCTTGCCGTCATCAACGCCTGCGGTGTGCCGCTTGCCGCGCCGTCGGCAAATCTTTCCGGCAGTCCGAGTCCCACAACGGCGGCAGATGTGTATGCGGACATGAACGGAAAAATTCCGCTTATTTTAGATGGCGGCGCCTGCACGGTCGGGGTGGAATCCACCGTGATTTCACTTGTGGGAGAAACGCCGGTCTTGCTGCGTCCGGGTTATATCACAAAAGAAGAATTGGAACAGGTACTCGGCACACCGGTGCTGCTTTCCAGTGCTATTTTGCACAAATTAAAAGAGGGCGAAGTGGCAAATTCTCCCGGCATGAAATATAAACACTATGCACCCAAAGCCAATGTTGTACTATTGCAAGGCGATTTTGCGGCGTATCAAAAGTATGTTGCGGCACATTGTACCGCCGATACTATGTGTTTGTGCTTTGCGGGGGAGGAAGCGCAGCTTCCGTGTCCTGCAATCGCATACGGCGCGGAACACGATTCCGCCACACAGGCACAGCACCTGTTTTCGGCACTGCGTGCGCTGGATGCAAACGGAGCCAAAACAGCATACGCACGTTGTCCGCAGCAGACAGGTGTCGGCATGGCGGTGTATAATCGGCTGCTGCGCGCGGCGGCATTTCAGGTGATTGCATTATGAAAAAAATACAGACAGTGGCAGTGACAGGACGTTCCGGCAGCGGAAAAAGTACGGTGTCGGCTTATTTTGCGTCGCAGGGTTTTCCGGTGCTGGATGCAGACGTCATTGCGCGCACCGTGACGGAAAAAGCTTCTCCTTGCCTTGCGAAACTCGTCGAAGTTTTCGGTGCGGATATTCTTGACGAAAACGGCTGCTTATTGCGGCAGGAACTTGCCATGTGTGCGTTTCAAGACGCAGAAAACGCCAAAAAGCTGACAGATATCACACATCCCGCAATCATCAAAAAGCTGCTTGCAGGCATTGATGCCGCAGAAAAGAGCGGGCAAACGCTTGTGTTTGTGGACGGGGCAGTCATTGTCGGCGCGGAATTTGAACGCTATTGTGACAAGATTATTCTTGTGACGGCAAAAGAACGCGATGCAATTTCACGCATTGTGCTGCGTGACCATGTTTCGAAGCAGGCGGCACACGACAGGCTTTCGGTGCAGATGTGTGAAGAAGATTTGCGCAAAGCTGCTGATTTTGTGCTTGAAAACACAACGACGGAAGCCGAGCTTTTGCGTCGTGCAGACATCATTTTAAAGCAATTACAAAAGGAAACACAAACGCATGAAACATAGACGGGGCGTTATCATTGCTGCATTGCTCACCCTTGCGATTGTGGGTATTTTCGCGTTGTGCGCAACGGTCGGCACACTTGAAAAAGTGGTTTATCCGCAGAAATACCATACAATTATCACGCAATATGCCACAGAATATGAGCTGGATCCGCTTTTGATAGATGCGTTTATTCTTACGGAAAGCGGCTTTGAACCGCAGGCAATTTCAAACGCAGATGCGCGCGGTTTGATGCAAATGACAGAGGAAACTTTTCTGTGGGTGAAAGACAAAATTGCACCGACGGAAGATGTTGCATTTGATGCGCTGTATCAGCCGGAAGAAAGTGTGCGGTTTGGCGCATATCTGCTCTCTTTTTGTATGCGGCGCTATGACGGCAATTTGCAAACAGCGGCGGCGGCGTATCACAGCGGCGTCGGATTGGTAGATGATTTACTCGGCGACGCACGATATTCGGCAGACGGCAAAACGCTGCACACGTTTCCGTATCGTCAGATGAACAACTACGTGCGTAAAGTAACGCACAATTATGAAAGCTATCAAAAAATATATCAAGATAAATAGAAGGAGCGTAAAAATGGAAAAACAGGACGGAAAAGCACTGGCTGAAAAAATATTGTTTACACAGCCGCACATCACAGATGCCGCACCGGATATAGCGGAAAAAGCGTTCGCTTTTTGTGAGGATTACAAAGCATTTTTGAATGCCGCGAAAACCGAACGTGAAGTGGCAAGCGAAGTGGAACGCCGCGTTTTAAAGGCGGGGTATGTGCCGTTTGTGGTGGGAAAAACCTATCATGCGGGCGAAAAAATATACTTTGTCAACCGCGGCAAAGCAATCATCTGCGCCACAATCGGCAAAAAATCACTTGCGGACG
>JAVWRA010000074.1:0-9518 GCA_036635095.1 Ruthenibacterium sp.
GGAAGCCTGTTTCAAACTGGAACAGTCTGCCGCCCAGAATCTCGCTGGTGGTGGAGAAAGATGCCATGACGACCCAACCCACCAAAACAATTGTAAAGATAAGCCAGATGACACAAAGGATATAGCCCGGCAGCAGGGAGACTTCTTTTTTGAGATTTAGTTGTTCCTTGATCTCTTTTGTTTTTGCCATAATCTACGCCCCCTTTACAGTTCTACATCGTCATTTTTGACGATGAAATTGGTAAACGCGAATGCCGCTACCACGATAACTGCCATCATGACACCAATGGCGGCGCCGACACCGGAGTTACGCACAGCCGCTGTTGCGTTGGATGCGCCAAACACCAGTTCATACATGTAGTTGAGCGGCATAACCGTTTGATACGAGAGGTTGACGGAGTCGAACACCTGACCCCAGATGAAGAACCCGACGCTCGAAACCGTCCACATCACAAGATTGGTGCGGATAGAGCCGCGCAGCAGCGGCAGCGTGAGGTAGAAGAATTTTTGAAATACATTTGCGCCCTCAATGGTGGCGGCTTCATAAAAATCAACGCCGATGCGGTCAATACCGCTCATGAAAATCAGCATGTGATAGCCAACCATGCCGAAACTGTAGGCAAGCAACATGCTCCAAAATTTATGCGCGGGGTCTGTCCACATGACATTTTCGCCGCCGAAAAAGCGGATGATGCTGTTGAGCAAGCCGAAGTCCTCTTTGCTGAGCGCATAGTACAGCCACATAGTACCCATGGCGACAGCGGAAATCAAGTTCGGTAAGTAAATGATGCTGCGGAAAAAGGTTTTTCCGCGCAGACCGCTTGTGAGAATGACGGCATACATGAGTGCAATCACCATGACAATCACGCCGCCCACAAGCCATAATTTGCCGAGATTCAACATGGCAGTGATGAACATCGGGTCGCCAAACGCCTGTACATAGTTGGTGATTCCGTTGAATCCCCACGACGACACCGGATCGTTCACGCCCTCTACCTTACAAAAGCTCATGATAATGGTGCGGATTACCGGATAAAAAAACACAATGAGGAACAAGAGCGTGGCAGGTGCTAAAAACAGCACCAGCATTTTCGTGTTGCCTCTGCGCAGCAAACTTCCGGTTTTTTTCTTACTTTTCTCCATTCGCGCGGCCTCCCATCAAAATAAAGGGGTTTCAAAAAATTTTGAAACTGTCCCTGCCTTAAAATAATTCGGGCGTCTACCGTTCACGCGCGGTAAACAGCTCATAAAAACAGGGCGGCGGAGCAGTGCCGCCGCCCTGTTGCGGTTACAATGGATTGTTAAGCTGTTGCAAAATTGTGATTAAGCAGCTTTTTGCACTTTGGCAAATGCGTCTGCAAAGCCCTGTGCGTCTGTTGTGCCGTTGATTAATTTTGCAAGGTTCTCTTTGATGGTTGCGTTGACGTTAGCATCATTTTCCATGTCAACAGCCCATGTGAGGCGGTTGGTGGTGGCGTCGAGGCAAGTTTTTGCATCAGCAAGCGCTTCGGGCCATGTTGCGTCGTTCGCCATCGGTACGCCAAGGGTATCGGTTGCAAGTTTCTGGTCCCATTCGCCGCTGGTCAGATACTGAATCAGAGCGAAAGCTGCATTCGGGAATTTGCTGTCTTTGTTGATGGCAAAGCACTGTGAACCAAACTGGTTGCTTTCAGCGCCGTCGCCGCCCTCTTTGCAGTTGGGCAGTGCAAAAGTTCCCCATTTGAAGTCAGGCGGGGTCTCTTTTTTGATTTCGTTGGGCAGCCATGTGCCGTTGAGGTACATTGCAACTTCGCCGTTGGCGATGGTGCTTTGACCGGCGGGGAATGCGTTGCCGGCAGCGCGCGGGTCAATGTAGCCTTTTTTAATCATGTCTTCGAATACTTTTGCGGTTTCAAGAACAGCAGCATTGGTGAAGTCGCCACCGGCAACAGCCTTTGTGGTGTCAAAGCCAACGATACGATCCATGAAATAGCCAAACATTGCTGCCATGTAAGCATCATCTACGGTGAACGGGATTACGCCCGCACCTTTCAGTGATTCACAGGCTGCCATCAATTCGTCCCAAGTTTTCGGTGTTTCTTTGATGCCTGCTTTTTCGAAAGCAGCTTTGTTGTACATCACTTGGAAGGTGGACGGCTGATAAGGAACGCTCTTGAGGCTGCCGCCGCCAAGCTCTTTTGCAAGGTTGATGAGCGTGGCATTCTGTTTGCCATTCAGCGGAGAAGCATCATACATCGACTGGATGTCCATGATGTATTTGCCCCATGTGCCGTTGACGCGCTCGATATCTTCGTCGAAAACGTCGATGGTTTCGCCGTTGTCCAGTGCCGGGCTCAATGTTTTGCGGGTATCGCGGCCGCCGGCCCAGTTGACTTCAACATCAACGCCGGTTTCAGCGGTAAACGCATCGATGGCTGCGGAAATAACCTGACCCTGCGGTTCGGTTTCAGACCACATCGGCCAATATACAAGTTTTGCGCCTTCTTCAATTGCGCCGGTTGCCGGTGCAGATGCTGCGGCAGAAGCCGGAGCAGACGCTGCTGTAGATGCAGGTGCGGAGCTTGCCGCGCCGCCACAAGCTGCCAAAGACAGCGTCAGGGCGAGAGCAAGTACAATGCTAAGTACCTTTTTCATTAAAAGACCCTCCTAAAATTCGCTTTATTTAGACTGTGTCAATAAAAATAACACATGTCTTTTCTCTTTCAGTATAGTCTTTTCCGCATTTGTTACAACCTTAATCTTGCTGAATAATTTAGTTATCTTGCTTTTTATGCAAGATGAATATTAAGTTGAAATATTTTTGTCATTTTTAATGCACATTTTATACAAAAGCAACTAAAAAAATGGTGCAACTTGCTATTCAAGGCTTTTTCTTCTGCCTTTTTATTTTTTTTTGGGATTGATTTAACACTTGTCTATTTGTATTTTTGTGCTTATAATAAAGTAAATACTATATTCTTGTTTAATTGAGCTTAAAATCACAAAATCTATAAACAGGCAGGAGGAAGGCATTCGCATGAGTAACACGCGTTTTGATTTAAATTCACAAAATGAAACCATTCATGATTCCCGCCTGCTCTATGTCACCGCCAGCCGTTTTGGACATGACTGGCACAGCACCATGCACACCCACGCATGTGCCGAGCTGTTTTACTGTGTGCGCGGTCTCGGGCAATTTACGCTCAGCACTTCACAGCGCGCCGTGGGCAGTGACGACCTTGTGATTGTCAACGCGAATGTGGAGCATACGGAATACAGCGCCGAATCGAATCCGCTGGAATATATTGTGCTTGGCATCGCCGGACTTGAATTTCAATTCGATATTCCGGACGGCGAAAATTCCTGTGCGGTCATCAACTGCCGCGACAACCGCGATGAAATTTTGTTTTATCTGCGTGAATTGCTGCGTGAGAGTAAAGAAAAACTGGAGCAGTACGACCTTGTGTGCCATCATTTATTACAGGCACTGCTTGTGAAACTTTTGCGTACACGGCATTTGAAAACCAGTTTGTCGCTTACGCCGGTGCGCCGCGGCAGCACCGAATGTGCCGCCGCACGGCGCTATATGGACGAACATTATTTTGAGCCGGTCACACTGGACGCTTTGGCGGATTTTGCGCATGTCAACAAGTATTATCTTGTTCACACTTTCAGCAAGGAATATGGCATTACGCCCATCAACTACTTGATTGACCGGCGCATTCGCGAGAGCAAATATTTGCTGACGAACACCAACCATTCCCTCTCGGAAATTGCGCAACTGCTCGGTTTTTCATCGCCCAGTTATTTTTCGCAGAGTTTTCGGCGGCTGTGCGGGCAAAGTCCGATGGAATATCGCAAGACGCAGCGTGGCAAGATTTCATAAAGTCTACACTATTTGCACAATCGTGTCGATTGATTTATAATGTATTTATAGGAGCGCATACGCGCAGAAAGGCGGCGTTTTATCATGGGTTATGAAGCGGTTCAACTGACCTGTCCGTTTGCCGTGGATGCACTGATTACGGTACACTATTTTGAATATTCCAGCAATTATTATTTTGAGGGCGAAACGCATGATTTTTGGGAGTTTTTGTATGTTGACAAAGGCGAAATTGATGTGCGCGCCGCCGACAAAGAATATCATCTGCAAAAGGGGCAAATTATTTTTCACGCGCCGGATGAGTTTCATTCTTTGCGTGCAAACGGCGTAGTTGCGCCAAATTTAGTTGTGGCAAGCTTTGCGTGTCACAGTGCCGCCATGCAGTTTTTTACAGGCAAGGTTCTCAATGCCGGCGATGCCGAACGCGCCTTGCTTGCGTGTATTGTGGAGGAAGCCGAAAGCGCGTTTACAACGCCGCTTGACGACCCCACCACTTTGCAGCTTGAGCGCAGCGCCACAGCGTCTTTCGGCGCAGAACAAATGATTCGAAACAGCATTGAGCAACTGCTCATTTGCTTTGTGCGCCGCGATGCTGACGATGCCGCGCGTGTGCGCCCGACCAGTCTCATTCATGAGCGCAGCCAGCAGGAATTTATTGAACGCGTTTCCGCGTATCTTGAAGAAAATATTGCCAAACGGCTGACTTTATCGGACATCTGCCGCGACAATCTTGTGGGACGCAGCTATCTGCAAAAAATCTTTCGCGAAAAAACCGGCGGCGGTGCCATGGAATATTTCGGCACCTTGAAAGTGGAGGGTGCCAAGCGCATGATACGCGAGGGCAGCCATAATTTCACCGAAATCGCCTCCATGCTCGGCTACAATTCCATTCACTATTTTTCGCGTCATTTCAAAAAAGTGACCGGCATGACACCCAGTGAATACGCCTCCAGTGTCAAAGTGCTTTCCACAAAAACACGCACCTCTGCCACCTAAAAGCGCCTTATGGACGATTGTGCAAACATTGTGTGATTTTTCGGGACGTCAAACACAATTGTGCAAATATTGTACTGAAAAATCTATTTCATTCCGCGCGTAAAACTCTTACAATGAAATTGAAATACAAAGGGCGGTGTCGCCCCAACACAAAATACAGAAAAGAGGGTTTTTATGTCTATTTTAGTGAGTGGCGGCGCCGGTTATATCGGCAGCCATACCTGCATTGAGCTGATGAAAGCGGGTTATGAAATTCTGGTGGCAGACAACTTTGTCAACTCCAGTGAAGAAGCTTTGCGCCGTATCGAGAAAATCAGCGGCAAAAAAGTGCCGTTTGTCGAAGTGGATTTGTGCGACAAGGAAGCCGTTGACAAATTGTTTGCATCGCATCCGGAAATTGAATCCGTCATCCATTTTGCCGCACTCAAAGCCGTGGGCGAAAGCGTTTCAAAACCGCTTGAATATTACACCAACAACCTTGTGAATACCCTGACGGTGCTGAACGCCATGCGCAAATACGGCGTGAAAAACTTTGTGTTTTCCTCGTCTGCCACCGTGTATGGCGACCCCGCTTCTGTGCCTATCACGGAGGATTTTCCGCTGTCCACCACAAACCCGTATGGCGCGACAAAGCTTATGATTGAAAGCATTTTGAAAGACTACTGCAAAGCTGACCCCACATTAAATGTGGCGCTTTTGCGTTATTTTAACCCGATTGGTGCGCACGAAAGCGGTCTGATCGGCGAAGACCCGAACGGCATTCCGAACAATCTTGTGCCGTATATTGCCAAAGTGGCTGTCGGTACTTTGAAAGAAGTGCATGTGTTCGGCAACGATTATCCGACGCCCGACGGCACCGGTGTGCGCGATTATATTCATGTGGTGGATTTGGCTTGCGGTCACGTTGCCGCACTGAAAAAACTTGCCACAAACTGCGGCTTGTTTATCTGCAATCTTGGCACCGGAAACGGCTACAGCGTACTGGACGTCATCAAGGCATATTCCAAAGCCTGCGGCAAAGAATTGCCGTATGTGATTGACCCGCGCCGCCCCGGCGACATTGCCGAATGTTGGGCAGACCCGAAAAAAGCGCGGGAGGAACTGCACTGGCAGGCACAGTACGGCATTGACGACATGTGTGCCTCAAGCTGGAAATGGCAGAGCATGAATCCGAACGGATACAAAGCATAATTCAAAGCGCGGCGTATGTTTCCGAACAATCAATATTTTTTATTATAAGGAGTTTTGACGTATGAATAAACCTGTTTTAGTGGTTATGGCAGCCGGCATGGGCAGCCGTTACGGCGGACTGAAGCAAATTGACCCGGTGGGCAACAACGGTCAGTTGATTATTGACTACTCCATTTTTGACGCGCGGCGCGCCGGTTTTGACACCGTTATTTTCATCATCAAGCATGAGATTGAGGAATCGTTCAAAGAGGCAATCGGCAATCGTTTGTCAAAGGTCATGAATGTAAAATATGCGTATCAACGTTTGGATAATCTGCCTGCCGGCTACACTGTACCGGAGGGACGCACCAAACCATGGGGTACCAGTCACGCGATTTTATCGGCAAAAGATGTGATTGACGGTCCGTTTGCCGTCATCAATGCCGACGATTACTACGGTCCCGAAGCGTTCAAGGTGATTTATGATTATCTGCTGAACAATCCCGATAAAGCAGACAAATACGAGTATGCCATGGTCGGCTATCTGCTGGAAAACACCGTGACGGACGCGGGACATGTTGCGCGCGGCGTTTGCGTGGCAAATGCCGACGGCTATCTTGCCGAGGTGACTGAGCGCACACAGATTGAAAAATATGCGGGCGGCATTCACTTTACCGAGGACGGCGGCGCAACGTGGACCGAAACACCGGGCGATACCATTGTGTCGATGAATCTTTGGGGCTTCAACAAGAGCTTTATTGCGGAAACCGAAAAACGCTTTGCCGCATTTTTAGACGGCGCACTCAAAACAAACCCGCTCAAGGGCGAATATTTTCTGCCGAGCGTTGTCAGCCAGCTCATTGCAGAGGACAAAGCACAGGTCAAAGTGCTGACCAGCGGCGACAAATGGTATGGCGTTACTTATAAAGAAGACAAACCTGTTGTTGTGGCGGCAATTGCGGCTAAAACGGCAGAGGGTATGTATCCCGACAATTTGTGGGAGGTGTAAAGATGGCTCTGCAACCTGCTGAAAACCTTTTGCAAGAGGCGCTGACCGGCTTTGATTTCGGCGGCGACATTGTTGGCGCACTGCGTTTTGGCGCGGGACATATCAACGACACGTTCTGCGTGTATACACAGCAGCCGAGCGGCGACTGTCTGCGCTTTATCTTGCAGCGCATCAACACCGACACGTTCAAAGATCCGGACGGACTGATGGAAAACATCGTTGGCGTGACGGATTATCTGCGCGATGTCGTCACCGCAAACGGCGGCGACCCTGCGCGTGAAACCATGACCGTGCTGCGCACCAAGGAAAACAAACATTTTTACACCGATTCTGCCGGCGGCGCATGGCGCGTCTATCCGTTTGTGGAGGGAACGCTCTGCTTGCAGGCGGCGGAAACGCCGGAGCTGTTTTACGCGTCCGGCAAGGCATTCGGTAAATTTCAACAATTGCTTGCGGATTATCCCGCCGACACACTGCATGAAACCATCGTACAGTTTCACGATACCGAAAATCGACTTGCGAATTTCAAAAAAGCACTTGCCGCCGACAGCGAAGCGCGCGCAAAATCTGTGCAGGCGGAAATTGATTTTGTGCTTGCGCATGAAAAAGATTGCAGCGTTACCATGCAGGCACTGCGCGACAAAGTTTTGCCGCTGCGCGTGACGCACAACGACACCAAACTCAACAATGTTTTGATTGACAAAGTGTCGCATCAAGGTATTTGCGTCATTGATTTAGACACGGTCATGCCGGGACTTTCTATCAACGATTTTGGCGATTCCATCCGCTTTGGCGCAAACCATTCCGCGGAGGACGAACCGGATTTGACGAAAGTGAATTTCGATTTGCCGCTGTTTGACATCTACACCAAAGGCTATTTTGAGGGTGCCGGCTCTGCGCTGACTGCCGCCGAAAAAGAGTTTATGCCGTGGGGCGCCAAATTGATGACCCTCGAATGCGGCATTCGCTTTTTGACGGATTATCTTGAGGGCGACCACTATTTCAAAATACATCGCGACGGTCAGAATTTAGACCGCTGCCGCACACAGTTCAAACTCGTGCGCGACATGGAAACGCATTGGAGCGAGCTTGCAGCCATCGTGAAAAAATATTCCTGAATTGACAGCGCAAAACGGGCGGACAGTGATGAACTGTCCGCCCGTTTTATCTTGTTTTATTGCTTTGCGTTTGCCTGTTTGCACCAGTCGTCCACTGCGGTGCTGATGGTTTTCAGTGTGCCGTCCGCGAACGGACTTTCGAGCTTTGCCGCCGCCACAAGTCCTGAGTACGTTGCCGTTCCCGCTTGATTGACAAGTGCCAGATAGCGCGTCCACGCGTCTTTTTTGTCTTTCAGCCACGCTGTAAAAAATTGCAGCGCAACCGTTTGTGCAAGGCAGTAATCAATATAATAAAACGGATATTCATAGATGTGCAGTTGACGCTGCCATGCCGCACCGCGCCCATAAAACGGCAAATCACCGCTGTCTACCCACGGCAGATAGGTGGCTTCCAGCTTTTTCCAAGCAGCATTGCGCTGTGCCGGCGTAAACGTCGGGTTCGCATACACAATATGCTGAAATTCGTCTACCATTGTGCCATACGGCAAAAACGACAGCGCACTTTCGGCATGCAGCAATTCATATTTTGCGGTATCCTCTTTGAAAAACAGCGCATGGTACTCCCCTGTCAAAAACTCCATCGACATCGAGTGAATTTCGGCGCTTTCAAGCCCTGTATCCTCAAGCAGCGACGGCAGATTTTTCTGCGCGGCAATCCACGCGGCAAATGCGTGACCCGCTTCGTGCGTCAGCACATCGACATCGCTTGCCGTGGCATTGAAATTCGAGAAAATGAACGGCATTTTATAGTCGGGCAGATATGTGCAGTAACCGCCCGGCGCCTTGCCTTCTTTTGACAGCACATCGAATAAATCCGACGCAAACATCTCATCAATGAACACGCTTGTTTCCGGCGACAGCGCATGATACATCTCTTTGCCTGCCGCCAAAATTTCTTCCGGCGTTCCTTGCGGCGTGGGGTTGCCATTTGCGAATAAAAAATCATTGTCGTACTTTTGCAAAGGCAGACCGTCTGCGCCGATGCGTTTTGCCTGACGGCGTTTCATCTCCTGCACCACAGGCACAACGTCCGCTTTGATTTGCGCGCGATATGCCGCTAAATTCTCCAATGTGTAGCCGATGCGCTGCATCCGAATAAAGCCGAGCGGAATATAATTTTCATAGCCGAGTTTTTGCGCCTGCAAGGTGCGATTTTGCACCATTTTATCATAAATGGTGTCAAATTCTTCTTGATGCGCGTCAAACCATGCACCCTCTGCCGTAAACGCCGCTTTGCGCACGGCGCGGTCGGTGCTTTGCTTGTACGGTGTCATCTGGCTGACTGTGCATTTTTTGCCGTCAAAATCAATTTGTGCCGAGGCATAAAGCTTTTGATATGCGCTTTGCAGTGCGTTTTCTTCTG
>JAVWRA010000075.1:0-9483 GCA_036635095.1 Ruthenibacterium sp.
ACATTATCGTCCGGTTTTCTCAGGTCCCGTGTCAAACCCGATTGCCGAGGCGAAAGCTGCGCGTATTGCAGCTCGTGCGGCTGCCATGGCGGCAATGGCACAAGCGTCTGCACCGGCGGCAATGCCACAAGCGTCTGCACCGGCGGCAAGGCCACAAGCGTCTGCACCGGCGGCAAGCACACAGCCTGTGCCGGATACACAAAACTTTACGCAGCCTGATATTCCGGCGGCACAAGCGGTTCCTGTGCTGGAAACGCCGGTGGAAACACCCATCACAGCACCGGTCGCCCCTGCGCCGCAGTTTACGGCAGTGCAGGCGGAAGCAGCAGATTTTGAAAACAGCTTTTCAAATCTGCCCGTGTTCGAAATGCCTGTGACGGAAGCACCGCAGATGGAATCCGCACCGATTGAAAAAATCCCGTTTGCGAGCAATGTAGAAGCCTTATTGAATGGCACATCGGACAAAACCGTTGAAAAACCGCCCATGCAGGAACAGGATTTCGGGCAGAATTTGTTTTCGGATAATGACTTTTTCGCGGATGAAAATCCGTTCGAAAACGGATTTTCCGAGATACCGTCCCAACCGACATATTCGTCGGAAAATGATGCGACAAGAGCGTTTGAACCGCTCACGGCACAAACAAATGATGCGCCTGCGTTTGATGATTTTATGCCGAAAGAAACGGCATCCGCACCTGCGTTCAATCCGTTTGAAAGCAGCGAATGGAAAGATGAAGCCGATATTTATGCCGATGATGACGAGAATATCGAGCCGCGTGTTTCCACGCGCCGGCAAGGAAGAACATCGTCCGGAAACGGTGGCGGTGGTGTGGCACGTCCGCGTTCCTCGGCGCCCAGAAACAAAAAACCCAAAAAGGCAAATCAATTGCCGCTTATTTTGCTTTTGGCGGTATTGGTTATTGTGATTATCGGCATTGCCATTTATGCAATCAGCGGCGGACTCGGCAAAAAGAAAGCGCCGTCCAGCAGTGTCGCATTGCCGTCCAGCAGTGTCGCCGCCAGTATGGCGCCGTCGTCAACGCCGCTTCCGCCAGCGCCCGCCGTTGCACCGATTCCGCGTGATGAATGGTACATGAAACTTGCCAATAAACAGTCGCCGCTTTCTGCGGACTTTAAGGTTGAAACCGAAAAAACCGTTGATGGCATCGAGGTGGATGCACGTATTCGCGGCGCAGTCAACGACATGATTGCCGGCGCAAAAGAGCAGGGCGTCAAACTGAAAACAGTGGCAGGATATCGTTCTTATCAACGTCAGGAAAATTCTTACAACAACCGCGTAGCGGAGTTTGTAAAAGCGGGCAAAACCAAAGAAGAGGCACAAGCCGCCGCCGCGATTATCACGGCACCGCCGGGTGCGTCGGAACACAACCTTGGTTTGTCCGTGGATATGCAGTCGGTGGCAAGCCATGATTACGCGGATACATTCAAAGATTCCGCCGAGGCAAAATGGCTGCTTGACAACGCTGCAAATTACGGGTTTATTCTGCGCTATCCGGCAGGAAAAGAAGCTGTGACAGGCTTTGATTTTGAGCCGTGGCATTATCGCTATGTTGGCGTGGAGCAGGCACAAAAAATCAAAGAAAGCGGCTTGACGCTCGAAGAATATCTTGCACAAGACGCACCCACAGGTGTGCCTGAAGCCGCCGCAGCACCGGCTGCGGTGCCAGAAGCACCGGTCGCGGCGTCAGAAGCGCCTGCTGCCGGCTAAAAAATCAATCAACAGCCCATCTGTTTGAGCGAAAAAAATCGCTTGTGCGGTGGGCTGATTTGATTGGAAACGTATCAAAAATGCCAATTGCTGCTTTTTTCGAACACTTTACTTAGTGAAAGCTACAAAAAAGAACGGGTATTCTTGACTTTATTTCTAAATATGGTACAATTTACCAAAAGGGAGGCTATGAATTATGAAAAAGGTTACATCGAATACATATTATACAATTTCCACAAAAGATGGTCGTGTACTTGAGATTGCTAATTTCAATCATGACAACGGCGCTGCCGTACAGCTTTGGGAAGATGCAAAGGCAGACAGCCAAATTTGGCTTGCAGTAGAAGTTGCTGACGGTATCTACAAGCTGCAAAACAAGCTGACCGGCAAGGTGCTTGACGTGATTGACGCCGGCGTTGATGATGGCGCATGGGTGCATCAGTGGGATTATATCGGAAAAGACAATCAGCTTTGGAGTTTCGAAGAAGCGAAAAACGGCTACAAAATCAAATCAAAACTGTCGGGCAAAGTGCTTGATATCGTAGATATGAGCAGCGAAAACGGCGCACATGTACAGATTTGGGAAGACATTGCAGGCGCAAACCAAAATTGGAAGCTGACAGAAGTAAAAGCGGCACCGAAAGCCGTTGCAAAAGCAAAAACGGAAGCACCGAAAGCTGCCGCAAAAGCAAAAGCAGAAGCGCCGAAAGCTGCCGCAAAATCACAGCCGAAAGCCGCCACCAAAAAAGCGGCGGAAAAACCGGCAGAAGTGAAAATTACCATGGTTGCGCCGACGGCAAAACCGGTGGAAGATCTCTCGAAACCGGTGGCGAAAAAGCCGGCTGCCGCAGCGCCGTTTGCGTCACAATCAACGCTCACAGCACCGCAAAAAGGGACGAGCCGCAAAGGCAAAAGAAAATAATTTGCAGTGATGCAATCTATAAAACCCGCCATGCAGACATTGAATCGTCTGCATGGCGGGTTTTGGTTTACACAAGATGCGGTCTGTCTTGGTCGCCGTCTGCTTTCCACATTGTAAAATGTTCCGCAGTATCGGTGAAAAAATAGTATTCGGTGTTTTCCTGCAACAAAGGCGTCAGATAATTCGGAATGATATTCTCGTCTGCTTCGGTGCGCTCGCAAAAGCCGGCGGCGGCAAAAATCTGCGCGTCAACGCCAAAACAGTAGCAGTCGGCATATTCCGCGTTTACTGTTTGCATCAGCATTGCAATCGCGCCGCCCAAATCGGCAAAGGTCTCAGGCTTGCCGATATAATCGACAATGCGCAGCACTGTCACGCCGTCAACAGGCACTGTACGCGTAACAAGCAGGGAAGTGCCACTCGTCCACACGTCGTATTTTTGATGCGGATAATGAAAATAGCGGCGCGTCAGATACCATAAATCCTTTGCGGGACGCAGGGTTTCATCCGGCTGATATACTTGCGCCAACATCGCTGCATCGTTCACTTTTGTCAGCACCGCTTTTCCGCCCGCAGGCAAAATAGTTTGGTGCGCAATTTTTGCCGCTCTGTATGCGGGCAAGCGCGCAAGACGGTAAAAATGCGGCAGACGTGCGGCGGTATAGCCTAAAAAGGTGTAAAAAGGCATCGTGTTTGCACGAATATTATTACATGCCATACACCGCGCGTGGGCAAGGCGCGGCAAGCTCGCCATCAGCTCCAGTCCCGCACCGTTTTTGCCTTTAACGGCACACCAAATCGACACCCAAATGTCGGGTGTTTCGCTTTTGTTCGCGCGGATATATCCCGCCAAAGCGACCGGTACACCGGCTTCTTCGGCAAATGCAAACTGCAATCCCGCGCCGTTTTGATAGTAGAAATCAAAAAAATCGTCCCGCTGAATCAGCGGATGCGGCGCACCCCAGTTTGCGTCCATGAAAGACACAATCAGCGCTTTGTCGGCGGCATCGGCAAGACGAAATGTCAATGAGGGCGCACTCATAATGCGGCGCTTCCGCCGGTAATCGGCAAAACGACACCCGTGATGAAAGATGCCTCGTCGCTGAGCAAAAACGCCATTGCCGGCACCACGTCCGTCACACGCGCATTGCGTTTCATCGGGTTCGCCTCGGCACTCGCCTGTACAATCAAATCACTTGTATCTGCGAGAAATTTTGTCTCCATCATGCTCGGCATCACGCAGTTTACCGTAATGCCGAACGCTGCATAATCTGCCGCCAAACTTTTTGCAAGTCCATGCAGCGCGCTTTTCACCATGATGTATGCCGCAGTGTTTTTCGGCGGCATTCCCACAAGATAGCTCGTGAGCATGAACAAAACACGCCCGCGTTTTTCCTTTGCCATCAGCGGCAAAAACGTCTTGCAGATTTTCACAGCACTGCGAATTTGCACACTCATGTCCAGTTCAAAACGTTCCTCGTCAAAATTTTTGAATTTTGTGTTGACCACGCGCAGTGCCGGCAGATGAATCAAATGGGTTGGGGTCGGGCAATGTGCTTTCACATCGTCCAAAAAAAGGTTCAATTTGACAGGGTCAGTCAAATCTGCGTCATAGGTGCGAATGGCACCCTTATATTTCTGGCACAGCGGCGCCAAATGCTGTAAATCACCGGCGCCTTGCGCAATGAATAAATCGCCTTCTTGATACAGCCGCTCAATCAAAGCGCAGCCGACATCACTCGATGCACCGGTAATCAAATACACATTTCCCATTATTTTGCCACTCCCGCTTTCAAAATTCCGCGTGTTACTTTTTGTCCGTTTTGGTTGATGATATGCGCTTTGATTGTGATTTCTCCGAATGTTTCGTTCACTTCGCTGACGCAGCCCGTCACGGTCAAGGTGTCGCCGATGAAAACCGGTTTTACAAATTTGCACTCGACGCTGTGCAGCAAACAATGTTCGCCCGGCAGATACACACCCGCAAGCGTGGAAAACAAACTGCCGGAAAGCATACCGTACACAACGCGTCCCGCATAACCGCGCGCTTTGGCATAAGCTTCATCGCGATGAATGGGGCTGTCGTCGGCGGTGAGCTTGTAAAAAAGCTCCATTTTTTCCGCAGTGACGTCTGTTTTAAATGTTTCGGTCATGCCGACGGTGATGTCCTTTAAAGTGTAGCTGTTCATATAAAAATCCTCCGAAAAAAATGTCGGGCGTAAAACGGCCCGACATTCACTATTTTATGCAGAAAGCCGGTCAATCAAATCCAGTAAATCGCCTACATTGGCAAGACCGCGCACGTCATCCAGTTTGAATTTCAAGCCGAATTTCTTTTCCATCGCGGTCAGCAGATTGATTTGCTCGAGACTGTCCCAATCCTCAATATCGTCCGCAGAGGTTTCACGCGTAATTACAAGAGAATCATCGTCAAAATTATCTCTGAAAATATCCTGCACTGCCTCGAAAACTTCATTTTTATTCATGTGATATGCTCCTTCAATCAAAATTACAAAAGATGAATGTCCATGACATTATTTTGTGCCGTATAGCCATCAAATGCCGTAAATGCAAAGGTTTTTGCGCCATCGCTTTCGCTCACGGGCGCAAACCCAATTGTAGCATAAAAATCACTCACGAACAAGTTTTTTGCGGTGGGAATATAAAAACCGTTGATTTTTTTGATGCCCTGTGCGGCACAGAGTGCAACAAGGCGGTCAAACATGGCATGTTCCAGTTTGCGTTTGAAAGTGCGGCAGCTCATGACCCAGAGGTCAATGTCCGCTTCCTCGCCGTGTCTGTGCGCAATCAGCGCCGTGACAATGCCGTTGTCGCCGAATTTGTCCACAAGCCGCCCATAGAGCGTGATGGCGCTTGCATCGTCTATCAAATTTTCCACTTCCGCCGCCGTATACCGCCGCGTGGTGAAGTTGAACTGATTGGTTTTGTTGATAAGCTGTGTGATGCGCTCGGCGTGTGGCGCGTCAAATGCACCGATTTCAGCGTACATCGAAAGGCTGCGCAGATAATCGTCATAGTCGCCAAAACTTTGCTGTTCGGCAGCGCGCTGCAAATTCTGTTTGTACATGGCGTTGCGTTTTTTGTCGTCGGCAGAAAGCGTGGTCACTTCAAAATATCCCGCCTTGTCGAGTGCGTGAATATATTGTTCGGGTGCCGTCAATTCCGGCACGGCGATGCCCGTAATTTCGCGGCGTACAATGTCGCGCTCGGCGGGATTGTCGTCCATAAACACAAAGCTGTCGGTGCCGATGTTGATTTCCTTTGCAATGGCGGCGACATTGAGATGTTTCGGCTCCCAATTGGCTTTGAAGCAGAGAAAATCATCGCGCTTCAATACGCTGTCTGCGCGTTCAAAACCGGCAAGCGCGTTCGCTTCCTCATTTTTGCTGCATACATTCAGCATGATGCCAAGTGCGGATAATTCTTTTAAGTACGTCTGAAATTCGCTGAAAGCCATACCGGCGGGCGTCTCTTTACCCAGAACAATGCCCTCCGGTCCGTCATCGCCGATAATGCCGCCCCAGAGCGTGTTGTCCAAATCAAGAATCACGCTCTTTTTATTTTTGCCGAACAGGCTTTTGAGAATCCGCGTCACGCTGTGTGCAAGCGTGGCAAGATGCGGCGTGTCCATGGCATATTTATAGGCATACCACGTTGCGGGCGAAAACCAATGGTCAAGTCCGACACTTGCGGCGAGATAATTGAGGTCATGCAGATAAAAATTCGGCGTATCGGCGGCATATTCCGCAAATTTTGCATTGAGACGATTCACAAAATTTACGTGACCGTGAAAATCCACGGCATCGCGATTACCCAGCAGCCGATAGACGGGCGCGTCAAAGTTATTTTGAATGACGGCACAGCCGAATTTCGCCGCCGCCTGCCACATTTGTTTGAAACGCGCAAACACGGCGTCAAATTTCGCATCCGCATCGGCGGCAGAATCCGCCTGCACGGGCCAGTCCGTAATATTCTGTACCGAGGTGTGAATATAAATCACATCGGGCGCAAACGCGGCAAGTGCGCCGTCGTCAAACACAAGATTTTCGTAATAAAGTCCATAGCCACCCACATAAAATGTCGGTGCTATGCCATCTTGCAGCAAAAACAGTTCCATCATATTTTGAATATCGCCGATGGTGCTGCCGCTGAGAATGGCGATTTTTTTGGGAATCAAACCGGTCTGTGCGCTAAGAATGCGTTTCAAACTGCGCTTTTTTTGCAAAATAAGTGCGCCGTCAAACGGATATTCGAGTTCCTGCATCGAAATTCTCCTTTACCTTTTATAAGAGATTTACAAAGAATGTGCTGTATTTATGTCATAATTGCGCGTCGCGTAGCGTGCGCATAAAAATAATATATAACCATGTCTATGGTTATTATAACATAAAAAACCTGTAATTTGTAGTTTTATTTTCACATTTGTGTTCTTGCAAGTAGATGTGAATTTCGATATAATGAGAACATACGAAATGCAAGTGAAAAAAATTGCGCCTGTATTTCGTTATTTTATGGCAGGGAGTATTCGGATGAATTTTACGTTTGCACACAACAATTTAAATGTACTGCATTTGACGCAAAGTCTTGCGTTTTATCAAAAAGCATTGGGACTTGCGGAAACACGCCGCAAAGAGACTGCCGATTTCACGCTTGTTTATCTCGGCGACGGCAAAACGACGCATTTGCTGGAATTGACATGGCTGAAAGCGCGCACACAGCCGTATCAGCTCGGTGACAATGAAATTCATCTTGCGTTCACCGTGGATGATTATGCCGCCGCACACGCACTGCACACGGAAATGGGTTGTATCTGCTATGAAAACGAGGGCATGGGACTTTATTTCATCGCAGATCCGGACGGATATTGGATTGAAATTGTGCCGCAACGATAAAATTATCCGCCGTAATCTTCCAAAACACGTTGCAGTTGGGCGCGGGTCGCAATGGGAACACCGGCTTTTAATGCCTGTGCATCCGCCTGCGGCAGCAGCGCCGTGCGAATATTATATTCCGCAACAAGGCGGCTGTCCGCCTGTGTGTACAGCGCAAGATGTCCGCCGCTTTCCCGCAGAAAATAGGCGGGCGCAACAGGGGCAGACGGCTCTTTTTCGGGTGCTTGCGGCGCGGAAAACAGCAGAATCAAACTGAGGCAAAGTGCCAAAAAACCAACGACAGCACACATAAAATAAGCACTGCGAGCCAAAACAGACCATCTCCTTTTGTATCCTTGCAGAGAGTATCGGCTTTTTCAAAAAAAATATACTTTTAAATGCAAATTTTTTACAAATACTGCAAAGCGGGTCTATGTTTTTTTGCAAATTGTGGTATACTATTTTGGTAAGCGCTTTTACGCGCGTGTGCTTTAACCTATCGGGAGGGACTTATCATCGAAAACAAGAACAACACCCCGCGTCGCTTTAACGATGCAGACACACAGCCGGTGCAGCGCCAGAGCGCCCGTGCGCCGCAAAAAAAACAAAAACCGAAAAAGGGCAGCCTTGGCAAACGAATCCTGATGGGCTTTTTAAAGTTTATCGCGGTTTGCATGTGCCTTGGCATCATTGCAACCTCCGTGGTGGCAGTGATGCTCAGCATGTATGTTGTCAAGGCAACCGCCAATGACGATACACTCATCAACCTTGAAGATTTGAAACTATCCTATACCAGTATTATTTATTATAAAGACATCGACGCCAACGGCAAAGAGCAGTGGCTTGAGTATCAGCGTCTCGACAGTCCGGAAGAAAACCGTATTTGGGTTGATTTCGGCGACATTTCGCCGTATGTCAAAGACGCCTATCTCGCCATTGAAGACAAGGATTTCTACACGCACAGCGGCTTTAATTTAAAGCGCACGATTTTTGCCGCGCTCAATGAGCTGTCGATGCAGTTTACGGGCAGCTATCTCAATAAAGGGCAACAGGGCGCGTCCACCATCAACCAACAGCTCATCAAAAACATCACAAATGAGCGCGCGGACGAAGGCACCGCCGGTTATCTGCGTAAAATTCGCGAAATTTTCCGTGCGCTTGCACTGAACAACCGTTATTCGAAAGACGTTATTTTTGAAGCCTATCTCAACACGCTCGGTCTCACCGGCAATATCGGCGGTGTGCAGGCGGGCGCCAATCGTTATTTCAATAAAAATGTCAGCGATGTCACCATTGCCGAGGCGGCGTCCATTGCGGCAATCACCAAAAACCCGACTGCATACAGTCCCATACAAAACCCCGAAAGTCATTTGAAACGCCGCAACGACGTTATTTGGTTTATGTGGCAACAAGGACGTATCACGGAGGACGAATACAATACCGCCATCAATGCGCCATTGCAACTCGCAGAGAAAAAGATTGAGGAAAATGCGGCGAAGCAGTCTAAAAACAGCTATTTCACCGATGCACTCATCAAGGAAGTCATTCAAGATTATCAAGACCAAAAAGGGATGACGCAGGAAGAAGCCACCAACTATTTCTATACCAAAGGTCTGCGTATTTATTCGACCGTTGTGCCGAGTTTGCAAGCCACGATGGAAGATGTATTCAACCGCGCCGAATACTGGCCGGAATTTCCCATCGAAGACTGGCAGCCGCACGACAACAACGGCGAACTGATTCTCTTGCCGGACGGCAGTGAGCCGGAACCGCGAACCATCACCACACAGGCGGCGGCAGCGTCTATCAACTACACGGGTGAACTGTGTGCCGTTGTCGGCTCACTCGGCGCAAAAACCGCCGACCGTACCCTCAACCGCGCGATTGACTCGAACCGTCAAGTCGGTTCCGCCATGAAACCGGTTGCGGCATATCCGCTT
>JAVWRA010000076.1:0-9462 GCA_036635095.1 Ruthenibacterium sp.
CACGGTCATTACGCAAGTTTTGGTAGATGAAAAAGACCCCGCTTTTCAAAATCCGACAAAACCCATCGGCGCATTTTATACAAAAGAGCAAGCCGACACCATCACTGCCGAAAAAGGCTACACCATGGTGGAGGACGCCGGACGCGGTTATCGGCAAGTGGTTCCCAGCCCGAAACCCATTGACGTTGTGGAAAAAAACATCATCAAAACCCTCGTCAATTCCGGCGCAATTGTCATCACGGCAGGCGGCGGCGGCATTCCCGTCATTTGCAAAGAAGGCCAGTACACCGGCGTTGCGTCTGTCATTGACAAAGATTTCGCGTCTGCCAAAGTGGCAGAGCTGCTTGGCGCAGACCTGCTTGTAATTTTAACGGCAGTGGACCGTGTCGCCATCAACTACGGCAAGGCGGACCAGCAATCGCTGTCCAAAATGAGCCTTGCCGAAGCGGAGCAATATTGCATCGAGGGTCAGTTTGCACCCGGCAGTATGCTGCCCAAAGTGCAGGCGGCAATGGGGTTTGTCCGCAGCGGCGGAAAATCCATCATCGCATCGCTTGACAAAGCGGCGCTTGCGCTCACGGGCGAAAGCGGCACCATGATTTACGCATAATTTACGAATTACCAATCCATCCCTTTTAAGAAAGTGAGAATCTTTATGGCTTTTGTAACACCAAAATATCATCATCCCGATTTTACGGCACCTCTTTTCGTCAATGCACCTGATGCAAAATACGAAGTTGCCGCCAAAGCCGGCGTCGCACCGGACAATTATCACAGCACTTCCATGTATCCCGAATACTACAAAATCAACGGCACATGGACACTTGCAAAAGAAAGCCGCATGGACTCCAGCGTTGTTTTGTGTGACGACGGACATCTGGAAGTGGTTGAAAACCGCAATATCAAGCAAGGCGACAAAGTGATTCTCGGCCGCACCGAAAAATGTGAAGACGGCATTTATATGCACTGCAACGGCTTTGCGGTAGACGTTGTTGACGGCATGGACGACCAGTTTGTGTTCCGTCAAGGACGCAGCCGCGAAACTTCTTTTGCCAAAGATTACGACAATCTGTTTGAATTGCTCGCCTATGAAAAAGAGCATGGCAACATTCTTTGGGTAATGGGACCCGCCTTTTCGTTCGATGCCGGCGCGCGTGCCGCCATGCAGGCGCTTGTTGAAAACGGCTATGCCCACGGCTTGATGGCGGGAAACGCCCTTGCCACGCATGACCTTGAGGGTGCCTATTTGCACACGGCGCTCGGGCAGGATATCTACACCCAAATTTCACAGCCGAACGGACATTACAACCACCTCGATGTCATCAATAAAGTGCGTCGCAGCGGTTCTATTCCGAAATTTATCGAAGAATACAATATCGACGACGGCATCATTTACAGCTGCGTGAAAAACAATGTGCCTATCGTGCTGACAAGCTCGATTCGCGACGATGGCCCGCTGCCGGAAGTGATTGCGGATTCATACGAAGGACAGGGAAAAATGCGCGATCTTGTGCGCAAATCCACCTGCGTCATCTGCCTTGCCACCATGTTGCACACGATTGCAACCGGCAATATGACACCCTCGTTCCGCGTTTTGCCGGACGAGAGCATTCGCCCTGTTTATCTGTACACCGTGGATGCAGACGAATTTGTCGTCAACAAATTGCTTGACCGCGGCAGCCTGTCCGCCACCACAATGGTAACCAACGTGCAGGACTTTATCACAAAAGTAGCCAAAGGTTTGAACGTCATTTAAGTTTTTCGAAGCGCAAGAAACGGTCGAGATGCGTCTCGACCGTTTCTTATCGCAGTTTCACAAACTGTAAAAGTATTCATGCGCGGAAAACTGCTATCTGATTAGAAGATAAGGAATCAAATATGACAAAAACAATTGAAAAAAACAAAACAGACTGTGGCGCACCTCCTCCGGGTTACAAAAAAGTGGTCAGCGCCGAAAGCTTAATTTTCATGGTGTCACTCGTTGCTTTTTTCACATTTATCGGTGTGCGCATGGGCGGCATCAACATGGTCAACACCATGATGGCAACGGCATATCAGCTTTTGCTTGACACGGTGTTCAAAATCATGGCAATTGCCGTGCTTGCGGGTGCAGTGTCCGGCTTATTGACCGAATTTGGCGTGGTGAGCGTGGTGAATAAGGCAATTTCTCCGCTCATGAAACCGCTGTACAATTTGCCCGGCGCAAGCATTCTCGGCGTTTTGGCAACTTATTTTTCAGACAACCCCGCCATCTTGACGCTTGCGGACGACACGGGTTTTCGCCGCTTTTTCAAAAAATATCAACTGCCGGCACTCACCAACATCGGCACGGCGTTCGGCATGGGCATGGTCATCACCGCCTATATGATTGGCGTCACGTCGCCCACCGGTGAGGATTTCATCGCCGCCGCCTTAATCGGCAATCTCGGCGCTGTTGTGGGCAGCATTGTCAGTGTGCGCATCATGTTGCACTTCACCAAAAAAGTATATGGCACCGATGAAATGTGTGCCTGTGACGACGTGGGCGAAGTGGACATGGAGCAATACCGCAAAGTGCGTCACGGCAATGTCGGCACACGCATGATGGAAGCCATGCTCGACGGCGGCAAAAGCGGTGTCGGTATGGGCGTTGCCATCATTCCGGGCGTGCTGATTATCTGCACGATTGTGATGATGCTCACAAACGGCGCGTCGGCCGACGGCACCTTCACGGGCGCGGCATACGAGGGCATCGCGTTGCTGCCGTGGCTCGGTAGCAAAATCGAGTTCATTCTCACGCCGCTGTTCGGTTTCACCAGTGCCGAAGCGGTTGCCGTGCCAATCACGGCGCTCGGCGCTGCGGGTGCTGCCATCGGTCTTGTGCCGAAACTCGTGTCACAAGGGCTTGCCGGCGGCAACGACATCGCGGTGTTCACCGCTATGTGCATGTGCTGGAGTGGCTATTTGAGTACGCATGTCGCCATGATGGACAGCCTCAAATGCAGCCATCTGACAGGTAAAGCCATTTTCAGCCACACCATCGGCGGACTTTGTGCCGGCGTTGCGGCGCATTGGCTGTACGTTTTATTTTCGATATTTTAACCGGTTCCAAGACACCGGCAAAGGCGGAATGTCCCTTCCGTTTTTGCCGGTGTCTTTTTTATTGCGGGATATTTCGCAATATGATATACTGAATTAAAACATACACGGCTGACGAAAGGGAGATGTTGCAGATGAACCTGTTGACACGGCAAATCGAGGCGTATCAGCCTTGCTGTGAGCAGGAAACCGCCGACCGCCTGATTATATTAAACGCGCTTGCCACACTGCCGCATTTGCTGACGCGTGAAAATAAAATTGCGCATCTGACGGCATCAAGTTGGATTGTCAACCCCGCGAGGGACAAGGTTTTGATGGCGTATCACAATATTTATCAGTCGTGGAGCTGGACGGGCGGCCATGCGGACGGCGATGCCGATTTAAAAGCGGTAGCGTGTCGGGAAGCCTGTGAAGAAACCGGTCTTTCAGCTGTAAAATCGCTTTCAGACGCTATTTTTTCACTCGAAGTGCTTTGCGTGGAGGGACATCGCAAGCGCGGCGTTTACGTTGCGCCGCATCTGCATTTGAACGTCACCTATCTGCTGTGTGCAGAGGATACAATGCCCGTTTTTTGCAAACCGGACGAAAACGCCGCCGTGCGCTGGTTTGCGGCGGCAGACGCCGCTGCGGCAAGCAGAGAGCCGTATATGCGCGGTATTTTTGAAAAATTGAATGAAAAAGCAAAACAATTTTAAAAATAACTCCAAAAAAGCGGCGAAATTTTCGCCGCTTTTTCTAGTCAATTGCTTTGTGTGTAAAGGTCGGTTTTCCGTCCTTGATATTCAAAATGCCGTAGCTTGAAGTTTCGCCGTACATGCCGGACAGTGCGCCGGGATTGAACAGATGAACGCCCTCAAGATACGCGTATGCCGGCGTGTGCGTATGACCGTAGAGCGCAATGTCCGCCTCGCGGTACTTTGCGGCAGACAGCAATGCGTCCACACCGTTTTTTACTTGATAAAGATTACCATGCGTATAAAAAATCAAAAGTCCGCCAAACGCCGTCACCGCCTGTGTCGGACTGAAAGACGCAAAATCACAATTGCCGCGCACCGCGTAAACCTTGAGCGTCGGATGTTCGTCCTGTATCATTTCCATCTCGGTCAGTCCGTCGCCCAAAAAGAAAAAAGCATCGGCGTCGCGCTCGGCGTCCACAACGTCCGTCAAGCGCTGATAATTGCCATGCACATCTGCAATAATCACGAATTTCATCCGGCTCTGCTCCTTTTATAAGCACTCTTTATAAATTTCACTTTTGGAAAACGGGCTGATATTTGCGGCTTGTTTTGCCGCCGATGTGGCGCTTTGCCCGTCCGCCATCAAGCTTTTGGCATAGTCCACCGCCTGCGCCAGTGTCATTTCGATGTTTTCCGCAACAGGCGCACCTGCCATCACAAGCACAAATTCGCCGCGCGGCGCGTTCTGCTGATAGTAGGCGTTTGCGTCGCCTACCGTTGTCACTTTGATTTCCTCGTGCATTTTTGTCAGTTCGCGGCAGACGGTCAGCGCGCGCTGTGCGCCGACGGTGTTTTCCAAATCCGCAAGAGTTGTTGTCAATTTATGCGGTGCTTCGTAAAAAATAATCGTGCGCTCCTCATGCAGCAATGCCGCGAGCCGCTCTTTTTTTTGCCGCCGATTTGTGGGTAAAAACCCCTCAAACACAAAACGACCGGTCACTTGCCCCGACACCGCAAGCGCCGTAACCGCCGCGCTTGCCGCCGGCACAGGCACAACCTTGATGCCGCGCGCATGGGCGTCCCGCACAAGCACCTCGCCGGGGTCAGAAATCGCCGGCATACCCGCGTCGCTGCACAGCGCACAGTTTTCGCCTGCGGCAATGCGGTCCAGCAGGTAGTCGCCGCGCTCTTTTAAATTATGTTCATAATAGCTGATCATCGGCTTTTTGAGATTCAGATAATTGAGCAGCTTCACGGTCACACGCGTGTCCTCCGCCGCAATAAAATCGGCGTTTGCAAAGGTTTCGGCGGCACGCGGCGTCAAATCGCTCAAATTTCCAATCGGTGTTGCCACAATATATAAAATTCCGCTCACGGTTTTTTCCTCCTGCAATCCATCTTTTAACGGTCATAAATCTGCTGCATTTCGGCGCTGTCCGCCAAAAGTGTCGGTAGAAAGGTCAGCGTGTCCGCGCCGTCTTTTTGCACTTCCAACAACACAAGCCACGGCGCTTTCTGCGCATTTGCCGCCACAAGTCGCAAGCGTGTCGGCGTCAAATGTGCCGCTTCTGCCGTGAAAAGCAGCTCCGCAAGGCGCGCAGCACACATGGAAATGCACAGCCGACCGCCGCGCTTCAACTGTTGGTGCGCCACACGGCACACGGCAGAAAGCGTCAAATTCGCATCTTGCCGCGCCAGTGCGCGCGCCGCGTTTTGGCTTTGTTTTCCGCCGTGAAAATAGGGCGGATTGCACGCAATCACATCAAAAAGCTGCGGCAAAACAAGCGTGTTGAGATTTGCACACAGCGGCGTAATATGGCAAATTTCATTGGCGGCAAGAGACGTTTGCAGCAGCGTGAGCGCGCTCTGTGCGCAGTCGATGGCAACGCATGTGCCGCGATGTCCTCTGTCGTGCCAGCGCAGCGGAATAATGCCGCATCCCGTGCCGAAATCCGCCGCCGTCTCCTGCGGGCGCAAGGCGCAAAAATGCGCCAAAAGCAGCGCATCGGCGCCAAAAGTATGGGTGTCGTCCACGCATACCGCCGTGCCGTGTGCAAGAATTTCTGTGTTCAAACGGCACACCTCATTTCCTGTTTTGGGCGGGTAAAAGCAAGCGAAAAGCGCTTGCGGCGACAACTACTTAGATTGTACCACGAATCGTGCAAATAAAACATTCTTTCTCATCATTTTTTGCATAAAAAAGCTGACGGATACTGCAACAGTAGCCGTCAGCTTAAAGAACCGTCTTTTGATTAGCCTGCCGAAATAGCAGAAACGGGGCATTCGCCTTCGCAGGTGCCGCAATCCAAACATACGTCGGGATCGATAACATATTTGCCATCGCCCTCAGAAATAGCGGAAACGGGGCAAACGCCAGCGCAAGTGCCGCAAGCGATGCAATCATCACTGATTTTATAAGCCATAGTGTCCATCCTATTCTCCGCGCTTTCTTTTTTAACGCTCATGACACGCTTGGCGCGGATCTTTGTCATAAGCTTTGAAGCAAAGCCTCATTGCTATTATTTTAACATAAAGTTTTTAAAATTCAAGGGGCATTTTGGATTTTACCGTCAGCTTTCGATTTCAGACGTATTTTCCGGCGTCGAAACCACAAAGGTGTCATAATTGGGGTCAGGTGCAACAGGCGCACGTTTTCCGCCGCGCAGATAGGTGCAATCGGCATTCGGAAACAATTTATAACCGACAGCAGGCGGGTCAAGCCGCACACGCAGCGTTGCGGAAATGAGGTTCACTTCCACCACGGTGCCGATGCCCTCCGGTGTTTTCACAATACTGCCCAAACACGGCGTAATTTTGCTGAGATAATCGTATGCCGGTTGCTCATAAGCAAGACAGCACATCAGCCTGCCGCAGCTCCCGCTGATTTTTGCCGGATTGAGCGACAACCCCTGTTCTTTTGCCATCTTGATGGAAACCGGTTGAAAATCTTTCAAAAACCGGCTGCAACAAAACGGTTGACCGCAAATACCAAGTCCGCCGAGCATTTTGCTTTCATCGCGCACACCGATTTGGCGCAGTTCAATGCGCGTGTGAAACACACTTGCAAGGTCTTTTACGAGGTCGCGAAAGTCGATGCGCCCATCTGCCGTGAAATAAAACAAAATTTTACTGCGGTCGAGCGCATATTCCACATCGACAAGCTTCATGTCAAGATTATGCTTGACAATGCGCTCCTCACAGCAAACAAACGCGCGTTTTTCGTCTGCACGGTTTTGTTCCATGCGGCGAATATCAACGCCGTCCGCCGCGCGTGTAACGGTTTTGAGCGTTTTCACGATTTTGGCATCCGGCACATCATGCACTTCCTGTACAACTTCGCCGCATTCCGTGCCGCGCGCCGTTTCCACAATCACATAATCGCCCTTGCTCGGTGTCAGTGCGCCAGGCGCAAAAAAATACACTTTGCCGTTCTTTTTAAAGCTTATGCCTATTACTTTTGTCATGCTTTTTCCTTGTGTTGCCGTACACATGATTGCGGTGTCACATCCTCGTCCGTCGGCTGGTTTTGGACTTCGGGTTAAAAAAGTTGCGGCAAACAGCCGATGATACAGTGCCGGAATGAAAGTTTTTCATTCGATGCAGCCTGTTGCCATTGCCTATTCTGCGGCGGTGAGCGTGCCGGCAAGCACACTCAGCACCAGTTTTTGGTTCACATACGCCGCCAGTTTGGCGTCGGCATCACCGATTGCCGGCAAACAGCGCAGCGCCGTTTTGCTGTCAGGCAAAATCGTACCGACGCGTCCGCGCAAAGATGCCGCACAAATTTGAGCGAACAAACGCAGCAAAATGCGCGCCGGTTCGCGGTCTTTTTCATATTTTGACAGCAGATGCAGCACCGCATACGTGTCACATTGCGCACAAAAACCCGCCAACAGTTTTGCATCGGCAAGCTGCGCTTTTGCGGCAGAATCTGCCAGACATTTTTTTGCACTGCCAAATTTTCCGCCAAAAACAGCGGAAATTTCGGCGTTGTTTTTCTCTTTCGGGAAAAGCCTGTCCAGCTCTGCCGTACACACGCTTTCCGCAATCGGTGCAAGCGCATAGCTGCAACAACGGCTGCGTAAAGTGGGTAAAATCAGTGCCTCACTGGGCGCCGTCAGAATAAAAAGCACACCGTCGGGCGGCTCTTCCAACACCTTGAGCAGTGCATTGGCAGCATCGCCTCTGCCGCCGTGCAGTTTTTGCGCATCGGGAATCAGCACCACGCGTCCGTTTGCAGAC
Source organism: Ruthenibacterium sp. (assembly GCA_036635095.1). Taxonomy (GTDB): domain Bacteria; phylum Bacillota; class Clostridia; order Oscillospirales; family Ruminococcaceae; genus Ruthenibacterium. Next base: position 7,998 of record JAVWRA010000076.1, read on the forward strand.
ATCGCCGTGTTGAAAATTTCGCGCCGCACTTCGCGCACACGTTCCACCGTGATATTGCCGCTTTTCCCCTCACCTGCAAGTAAAAGCACTTCGGCACAGCCGCCGTGCATCACCTGTTCCGCGCCGCTGCCGCCGTGCGGATAGAGATAATCTGCCGCAAGACAGCGCGCTGCATAGCCGGTGCCGGTGCCGGCATCGCCACACAAAAGAATACTATGAGAAAGCCTGCCCGCACACAATGCCGCGAGCAAGCTTTCTTTGAGCATTTCATTGCCAAGCAGGGTTTCAAGCATCACAGTTTTTCAAACCGCTCTACATTCGTTACAAAAATAGTCGCGCCGCCAACGGTTACTTCCAGCGGATATGCGGTTGTGACGCCGATGCCGTAGCTTGCCGTGCTGGGAACAACTTCTTTGCGCTGTTTGGACTGCGAGGCAATCAATTCGATACAGGCATCGACTTTTCCGTCATCGGTACCGATAAGCAAAGTCATATTGCCCGCCATCAAAAATCCGCCGGTGGTAGACAGCTTTGTCACAGAAAAGCCGCCCTTGGTCAGTGCATTACACACTGCGCCGGAATCCTCTTTATTTACAATTGCCGTAATCATTTTCATCTTGCAACGCCTCCTTTATCTGAAAGATGCACACGCACCTTTTCTAACATTATCATAGCACAAACGGACTGAAAATACCATAGTTTGCGTAAGGTACGCTGTTATCTGCGATAATTTTGGTTTTGCTGCTTCCACAAACGGCGTGTTTTGGCATATTTGATTTCCTGTTTGACGGTGCGGAAAAAGTCGCCGCCGAAAAATAAAAGGAAATTGAGCAGAGAAAACACAATGGACATTTTGATTGCACCGCTGCCCGTTAAAAAGTCGAGCAGCGTGAGCGCGGCAGACGCAAGCGCCAAATATTTCATCTTGACGGGAATGATGAAAAACAGCAGCACCTGCATGTCGGGATAGAGCATTGCAAACGCAAAAAACAGCGACATATTGATATAATATGCCGTGCCGACGCCCATAATGACACCGCCGAGGATAACGCCAATCATGCCGCAGAGATAATAGAGATTGAATTTGAAATCGCCCCACGTATTTTCAAGTGTGTGACCGATAAAATAGTAGAAATAAAGTGTGATAACCAGTGATACAACGCTGCCGGCATTCGGCACAAAAATAAATGTGATAAGCCGCCAAATTTCGCCGTGCATCACGGCAGGCCAAAACAGTGTAAACTTGCTGATGATGCCGATGCCGGGGTTGAGCAGGTTTGCAAGAAACACCATGCCTTGTCCCACAATGATGACAAGCATCAAGTTTGGTATGCAAAAGCGGCCGTGTTTTCGTTCGAGTTTATCAATCCAATTCATGTATCGTAAATTCCTTTCGGTGTCAATGGGATTATTGTTGTTTTTCGCGCTTGACAAAAGGCAAGCGACCTGTATGTTTTCTAGTGTA
>JAVWRA010000077.1:0-9428 GCA_036635095.1 Ruthenibacterium sp.
CAAACTTCTCCACCCAATCCCCCCATACGAATCCTCCGCTTGCACAACATGGCAAACCGTGCTATCATAAAATCAATAAACAAGCAAAAGAGGTGTCCCTATGCCGCGCCTGACGCAAAAAATATCCGCCGCTACTTATACAACAAATGCACCTGCCGATGCCATCAACAAACTCGGTCGTCTGGAAGATTTATGCGATACCCTGCCGCAAAAACAGGCGGAAATTTCCGCAGAGCTTGCCATTTTACGCGCCGCCGGCAAAGAAAAATCCGTTCAATTCCGCGAGTTACTCACGCAGAAACTCACGAACAGTCAGCTCCTCAGCACCCTACAAGCCTATCAACTTCTATAAAAAGGAGGCGATTTCCAATGAATCACTATACGGATATCAACGCAAAATGTTTTGATACATGGGTGGCAAACGGTTGGGAATGGGGTCAGCCCATCAGCCACGCCACTTATGAAAACGCAAAAAACGGTGACTGGTCTGTGCTGCTCACACCGACAAAACCGGTTCCGCACGACTGGTTTTGCGTGATGCCACAGGCGAAAATTCTCGGTCTTGCCTCCGGCGGCGGGCAGCAAATCCCCATCTTTGCGGCACTCGGCGCCGAATGCACTGTGCTGGATTATTCCAAAGCACAGCTTGAAAGTGAAAAAGCCGTGTCACAGCGCGAACATTATCCCGTGCAAATCGTCCGTGCCGACATGACACAACCGCTGCCTTTCGCAGATGCCACCTTTGACTTGATTTTCCATCCTGTTTCCAACTGCTATGTGGAGGATGTGCATCCCATCTGGAAAGAATGCTACCGCGTTCTTAAAAAAGGCGGCATTTTACTTGCCGGTCTTGACAACGGCATCGGCTATGCTTTCAATGAAGATGAAACCGCGCTTGCTTACCGCTTGCCGTTTCATCCTCTGCACGATGAAAAAGCATATCAAGATTCTATTGCGCACGACTGGGGCATTCAATTTTCGCACACCATTGAGGAGCAAATCGGCGGACAGCTCAAAGCCGGTTTTACGCTTGTCGATATCTATCAAGACACAGGCAACACAGGCAATCTGCACGACTTCAATATCCCCACCTTTTATGCCACAAAATCCATCAAATAAAGATTGACACGCCCCTCTCTCGGTGTTATATTAGTAGTAGATATTAGGAATAATTCTCAATAATATCCTATCGGGAAAGAGGTCTTCATGACAGCGCAAAAGAAATCCATACCAAAACAAATCGAACTTTATTTCGACATTCTCTATCTGCTTACAGCCGTTTTTCTCGGCATTTATCTGCTTGTCACCGCAAAAGACAGCACCGCTCGTCTGCTTTGGGGCATGATGTCGCTCACACTTGCGGGCGGCGATGCGTTTCATCTTGTCCCGCGCATTTTAGTGGCAGCAAGTGGCGACACTGCGCGTTATCGCAAAGCCATGGGGTATGGAAAAATGCTCACGTCCATCACCATGACGCTGTTTTATCTCTTGCTGTGGCACTGCGGTTTGCTGTTATTTGCACAACATTTCCCGCTGTATACCGCCCTTATCCGGATTTTAGCCGTGCTTCGCATTGCGCTCTGCCTTTTTCCGCAAAACAAATGGGCAAGCGCCACACCAAGTTACCGGTGGGGCATTTGGCGCAACATTCCTTTTGTCATCATCGGCGGTATGGTTTTGGCTCTTTTCGCCTGCTTCGCCACGCCACAGCTCAAATGGATGGGACTTGCTATTTTGCTAAGCTTCGCATTTTATATTCCTGTCGTTTTATGGGCAAACAAACAGCCGAAACTCGGTATGCTGATGCTGCCGAAAACACTCGCATATGTCTGGATGCTCACGATGGGACTTGCATTATAAACTGCGAATTGCATAGACGTCATTCACAAAAGTACAGGAGGTTATAAAAATGAACAGCAATCACAAATTTTTCATCTGCAAACACTGCGGAAATATGGTCGGTATGATTGACAACAAAGGTGTGCCGCTTATCTGCTGCGGGGAACCCATGCAGGAACTTGTGCCAAACACCGTGGAAGCCTCGCACGAAAAGCACATTCCCGTTGTCACCGAAGGGCATCATGGCATCACCGTCACCGTTGGCAGTGCCGAGCATCCCATGACGGAAGAACACCATATTGTATTTATTTATGTGGAAAGCGAGCGCGGCGGTCAGCGCAAAAACTTAAATGTCGGTGATAAACCGACTGCTACTTTCGGTTTCATTGATGACAAGCCCATCGCCGTTTATGCCTACTGCAACATTCACGGTCTGTGGAAAACCGAACTCTGAATTACGGATTGACAGCAATGAAAAGCGCCCGCAAAACTTGATGTTTCAAGCTTTGCGGGCGCTTTATTGCTATCAATTAAACCAATTCGATAATGGCCATTTCAGCGGCGTCGCCACGACGCGCACCTATTTTAATAATACGGGTGTAACCGCCATCGCGGTCTGCGTATTTGGGGCCAATTTCGTCAATCACTTTTTTTGCAACTGTTTCTTTCGTAATGAAAGAATAGATTTGGCGTTTTGCATGCAAGTCGTCGCGTTTGCCAAGGGTAATCATCTTTTCTGCCATTGCGCGCACTTCTTTGGCGCGGGTGACAGTTGTTTCAATTTTGCCATTGTCACAAAGATAGGTTACCATGCCACGCAGCATAGCCTTACGGCTGTCGCTTGCTCTGCCGAGTTTTCTTGTACCGGGCATCCCAATTCACTCCTTTGCAGTTTACTCGTCTTCGTTGGTTAAACTAAAGCCGAGCGATTCCAGTTTCGCAATCACTTCCTCAAGGCTCTTACGGCCGAGGTTGCGCACTTTCATCATTTCGTCTTCAGATTTGTTAATTAAGTCTTCTACGGTATTGATACCGGCGCGTTTCAGGCAGTTGAACGAGCGCACGGAAAGATCCAGTTCCTCAATCGTCATAACCAAGGCTTTTTCTTTGCCGGTGTCATCTTTTTCCACCATAATTTCGGTATCCATCGCCTCTTGAGACAAATTGACAAACAAGTTGAGATGCTCTGTCATGATGCGCGCGGCAAGGCTGACAGCCTCTTTCGCACTAATCGTGCCATCCGTCCAAACTTCAAGCGTCAGCTTGTCATAGTCGGTGATTTGACCAACACGGGTATTTTCAACCGTATAATTTACTTTCAGCACCGGGGTATAGATGCTGTCTACGGGCAGTGCGCCCACAGATGCCTGCTCCGCGGCGGCCTTATTGCGGTCTGCCGGAATATAGCCACGGCCTTTGTCGAACACAAGCTCCATCACGAGCTTGCCGCCCTCGGCGAGTGTGGCAATATGCCAATCGGGATTTAAAATCTCGATTTCAGCATCCTGTTGAATGCTGCCGGCAGTTACTTCCCCTTCGCCGGTCGCTTCAATGCGAACGGTTTTAGGGACGTCAGAATAAAGTTTTGCCGTGATGCCCTTGATGTTTAAAACAATCTCGGTCACGTCTTCTTTGACGCCCTCAACGGTGGAAAACTCATGGACAACGCCATCAATTTTTACATTGGTAACTGCAACGCCGGGTAAGCTCGAAAGCAAAACGCGACGCAAGCTGTTGCCGAGTGTTGTACCAAAACCACGCTCAAGCGGCTCTACCACAAACTTGCCGTAACGACCGTCTGCGGATAAGCTGGCAGTGTCAATTTTGGGTCTCTCGATCTCCATCATTCAAAAACCCTCCTTAATGAGATGGGCTTCGCCCATCTTGATGTTCGCATAATGGTACTGAGGTTTACGGATTATTTGGAGTACAACTCGACGATGAGATGTTCTTCAATGTCAAAGTCAATGTCCGCGCGCTCCGGCATACGGCTGATGGTGACATTCATGTTCTCTGCATCTTTGGTCAGCCATGCGGCCACCGGACGAGCGCTGTTTTTCTCAATGCACTCTTTAATTTTCCCACACTCAGTGGTGCGTACAGCAATCTTATCTCCCTCGCTTACGAGGTAGGAAGGAATGTTGACGATTTCACCGTTCACGGTGAAATGACGATGCAACACAAGTTGACGTGCCTCTTTGCGGCTCATTGCAAAGCCTGCACGATAAACAATGTTGTCAAGTCTGCTTTCAAGGATCCGAAGCAGATTTTCGCCGGTGATGCCTGTTTTGCGTTCAGCAAGCTCAAAATAATGAGCAAACTGGCTTTCAAGCACACCGTAATAACGTTTCGCTTTTTGTTTTGCGCGAAGCTGTAAACCGTATTCCGATACCTTTTTACGAGCCTGTGTGGGGCCATGTTGTCCGGGTACTGTAGCACGGCGAGCAAGTGCGCATTTGTCGGAGAAGCAGCGTTCGCCCTTTAAAAAGAGCTTTTGGTTCTCACGACGGCACTGGCGGCATACTGCGCCTGTATATCTTGCCATTGTATTTCCTCCTTAATTACTAAATGCGGCGACGCTTGGGCGGGCGGCAGCCATTGTGCGGAATGGGGGTAACGTCCTTGATCAAATTTACCTCCAGGCCAGTGGACTGTAAAGCGCGAATCGCGGATTCACGTCCGGAACCGGGGCCTTTTACGAACACTTCTACCGATTTCATGCCATGCTCCATCGCGGCTTTTGCGGCTGTTTCAGCAGCAGATTGTGCGGCATACGGAGTGCTTTTGCGGGAACCGCGAAAACCAAGGCCGCCTGCGCTTGCCCAGGAAATTGCATTGCCCTGCACGTCCGTAATGGTAACAATGGTGTTATTGAAAGTGCTTTGGATATGTGCGCAGCCACGTTCAATATTTTTGCGCACGAGACGTTTTCCACGTACTGGGGCGCCTTTTTTAGCAGCGGGTTTTGTTGCCATCTAACTGTCCTCCTTGTTGGATTACTTCTTTTTGTTGGCTACTGTGCGTTTCGGGCCTTTGCGTGTGCGGGCATTCGTTTTCGAACGCTGTCCGCGAACGGGCAAGCCTTTGCGATGACGTGTGCCGCGGTAGCACTGAATTTCCACAAGACGTTTGATGTCAAGGGCAGTGTTGCGACGCAAATCACCTTCCACGGTAAAGTTTTTATCAATGTAGTCACGGATAAGAGCTTCTTCATCTGTGGTCAGATCTTTTACGCGGGTATCAGGATTGATTTTTGTTGCGGCCAGGATTTCCTGTGCGCCACTGTTACCAATTCCAAAAATGTAGGTCAGACCAACTTCAACTCGCTTTTCTTTGGGCAAGTCAACTCCGGCGATACGTGCCATGTTTTAGCACCTCCTGATTTATTTATCCCTGCTTATAACGAAGCGCATACAAAGCCGGCGGGATACTGGCGGCAAAGCAGCGGCGTCAAGACAATTTGCCTGTTTCATCTGAAAGTCCGGCTGTCCCCTTGCGGGTTCTGCTGTGTTTCAAATGACACAATTCATTAGCCTTGGCGTTGTTTGTGCTTGGGGTTTTCGCAGATTACCATGACGCGACCTTTGCGTTTGATAACCTTGCATTTTTCGCAAATGGGTTTTACGGAAGGTTTAACCTTCATGTTTGTAACCTCCTTCAGGCTGCGTTCAAATTACTTTGAACGCCATGTGATGCGGCCCTTTGTTAAATCGTAGGGGCTCATCTCAAGTGTGACTTTGTCTCCGGGTAAGATACGGATGAAATTCATGCGCAATTTGCCGGAAATATGTGCCAGTAAACGATGTCCACCTTGAATTTCCACTAAAAACATGGCATTCGGCATGGCCTCGACTACGGTACCTTCTACTTCAATAACGTCTTCTTTGGACAAGCTCTACCCTCCTCAGGTTGCTTTTTTTCGGCGTTATACCGAAAAAGCTCATTTGAGTGTGTTGTTGAAAGATGCGCCGCCATCAGCGGCATTTCGTCAGAATAACCGGCCCGTCCGGTGTAATGACAACAGAATGCTCAAAATGAGCAGAAAGTCCGCCATCCGCCGTTTTGGTTGTCCATCCGTCCGAAAGGGTTTTTACGACATGACTTTTTTCGTTGACCATCGGTTCAATCGCGATGGTCATGCCATTGACAAGGCGAGGGCCGCGTCCGGCCGTGCCGAAGTTTGGAACCTCAGGATCCTCGTGCATATCCCTGCCAACGCCGTGTCCCACAAAAGTGCGAACCACGGAAAAGCCATTGCTCTCCACATATTGCTGCACCGCAGCACCGATGTCTCCAACGCGATTGCCCGGTATCGCAGCCGCAATTCCCCGTGCAAGTGACTCTTTGGTGACATCCATGATGCGCTGTGCTGTCTCGGAAACTTTGCCGCACGCGAACGTGGCGGCATTGTCGCCGTTAAAGCCGTGAATGGCAGCACCTGTGTCAATGCTGACAATATCGCCTTCGCGGAGCAGGACGCTTCTGGATGGAATGCCATGAATCACGGTGTCATTCACCGAAATACATGCGGAACCCGGAAAGCCGCCATACCCTTTGAAATTGGGTTTTGCACCCTGACTGACGATATATTCGTAAATTATTTTGTCAATTTGGGCAGTCGTGATGCCGGGTGTGACAGCTTCGCCGCCGAGCTTTAACGCCTCTGCCGAAATTTGGCAGGCAAGACGCATCAGCTCAATTTCTTTTGCTGTTTTAACCAGAATCAATCGACAACCTCCAGTTTTTGGAGCAGGAGCGCCGTGGTGTCTGCCACTTCGGTCTGTCCCTCCACCACAATCAGTTTCCCGCGTTTCTCATAAAAATCCACCAATGGCTCTGTCAGCTCATGGTAAACACTGAGACGCTCGATGATGGTTGCCGGTTCATCGTCCTTACGCACAATGAGCGGGCCGCCGCACCGATCGCACACTTCAGGCTGTGCGCTGGGCTTATACTGTGTGTGATATGTCGCTCCGCAAGCGGAGCAGACGCGCCGACCGGAAAGACGCTTTACAATGATATCATCCGGAACTGCAATTTCCACAACCTTGTCAATGTCAACGCCCAGTTCTTCAAGGGCCTCGGCCTGTGCCACGGTGCGGGGTACGCCGTCCAGAATAAACCCATTTTTGCAGTCGTCCTCCGTCAAACGTTCTCGGATAATACCGATAATGACATCATCGGGAACAAGCGCGCCGGCGTCAATAAATTTTTTCGCTTTTACGCCCATTTCCGTTTCCTGCTTCATTGCTGCACGGAGAATGTTGCCGGTACTGATGGCGGGAATCTCCAGTTTTTCGCAGATGATTTCCGCCTGTGTTCCTTTACCGGCGCCGGGAGCACCTAAAAGGATCAGTTTCATAATGCCTTTCCCCCTTCAAGTTTATTGATTACTCAAGAAAACCTTTGTGATGACGCATTAGCATATAAGATTCAAGACTGCGCGAGGTGTCCAGTGCCACGCCGACCACAATGAGCAAGCTCGTGCCGCCCAAAGAGATATTCATACCGGTTATCCGGCTGAGAATAATCGGCGAAATGGCAACCACGCCGAGGAACAATGCACCGATAAAGGTGATTTTGCCAAGGCACTTCGTGATGAAGTCAGAGGTGGGTTTGCCCGGACGATAACCCGGAATCGTGCCATTGTTGTTGCGCAAATTGTTGGCAATTTCAACCGGATTGTATTGCACCGCTACATAGAAGTAGTTGAAGCCGATGATGAGCAGCAGATATAACATCGCATATGCCCAACCGGTGGTGCGGAAAATGTTGAAGAATCCACTCCAGTACGGATGCGTTGCCGGATTGTTGAGATTCGGCAAAAGCACGCCCAATGTGCCGGGAATCGAAACGAGTGCAGATGCGAAGATGACAGGCATAACGCCGCTCATATTCACCTTGATGGGAATATGTGTGCTTTGTCCGCCGTACATTTTGCGTCCGACAACACGTTTTGCGTACTGTACGGGAATGCGGCGCTCTGCCGCGTTGAGGATTACAATGAAAATGATAACGGCAATCGCGAGAATCGCAACGAGCGGAATCAAGAAGAAATACTTGGTTTCGCCTTGCATGGCAAGCCCGAAAGAGTTGCGCACGGTTGTGATAACACTCGAAAAACGCGAAACAATGCCCGCGAAAATCAAGATGGAAATGCCGTTGCCGATTCCTTTGGAATCCACCTGTTCACCCAGCCACTGAATCAGCATGGAGCCGGCAGTGAACGCGCAAACAATGACAATCGCCGCAAATACGCCGGAGAAGCCTGTCGTGTAAGACAGCGCATTCTGACCGCGGAGCAGGAAGTAATAGCCGATTGCAAGAGCAAGGGCAATGCCTGCGCCGACGTAGCGTGTGATGCGTGTGATTTTTTTTCGACCTTCTTCACCCTCTTTGCTCAAGCGTTCGAGTGCCGGAATGGCAATCGTCAAGAGCTGAATGATGATGGAGGAGTTGATGTACGGGGTTACACTGAGTGCAAACAGCGTGGCGCGTGAAAACGAGCCGCCTGTCAGCATATCAATGTAGCCGAGCATCGTGCCGGTTTGACCGACCATTGCCTGCAACGCTGTCGGTGCAATAAACGGCACCGGCACTGCGCAGCCAAGGCGAAAGATAACAATGACGAAAAGTGTGAAAAGCAACTTTTTGCGTAAATCTTCGATTTTCCACGCATTTTTGAATGTTTCAAACACTTTAAATCACCTCGGCCTTCCCGCCTGCCTTCTCAATACCGTCCTTTGCAGCAGCAGAGTATGCCGTTGCTTTCACAGTGAGAGCTTTGGTTAATTTGCCGTTGCCAAGCACTTTAACACCGTCGAAGGATTTTTTGATAATCCCTTTTTCGATGAGTGCATTTGCATCTACAACACTGCCTTCTTCGAACTTGTCGAGATCGCACAGCTTTACTGTAGCATACACAGTAGCGAAAATGTTGTTGAAACCGCGCTTCGGTAAACGACGTTGGAGAGGCATTTGACCGCCCTCAAATCCGGCTTTTTTTGCTCCGGAACGGGCTTTCTGACCTTTATGACCGTAGCCGGCTGTTTTGCCGTTGCCACTGCCTGCACCTCTGCCCTTGCGTTTTGCGTCTTTCGACGCGCCCTCTGCGGGGTGTAATTCGTGTAACATCATAATGTGATTGCACCTCCTTGCTTTTACGCTTTGGTAACCTCTACCATGTGAGAGATTGTGTTGATTTTTCCTGTGGTGGCTGCGTTATCCGGTTGCTCTGTCACATCGCCAAGCTTTTTCAGGCCAAGCGCGTGTGCGGTTGCAATCTGTTTGTCGCTGCGGCCAATCAGGCTTTTCGTCAGTTTGATGTGGATGCCTTTGACCGTTGCTTTTTTCGCTGCCGCTTTTTTAACCGGCGCTTTTTTCTCTGCCGGCACTGCTTTTTCAGCAACAGACGCGTCTTTCGCAGGTGCTTTTTTCACTGCGGGTTTTTTTTCTGCCGCGGGTTTGGCGGCAGCTTTTTTAGCGGGAGCTTTTTTCTCTGTTGCGGGCTTTTCAGCTTTAGCAGCAGTTACTTTTTTTTCTTCAGCCATGATTACTGCCTCCTTAACCTAAAATTTCTTTCGCGGTTT
>JAVWRA010000078.1:0-9408 GCA_036635095.1 Ruthenibacterium sp.
AGTTTTTGCCCGCGAATCAGCGTAATCAGCGTGTCGATGGAGGAGATGCCCGTGCGGATATAGTTGCGCGGATAACTGCGGCTGACAGGGTTGATGGCGCTGCCGTTGATGTCGTCAAATCGCTCGGCATACACCGAGCCAAGCCCGTCAATCACTTCGCCCGCACCGTTGAAGATGCGTCCGACAATTTCCGGTGCAACGCCAAATTCCATGGGTTTTCCCGTGAAACGCGCACTCGTTTTCGATAGTGACAAACCGCTTGTGCCGGCAAAAACCTGCACCACGGCGCGATTGCCCTCAAGCGCCACCACACGCCCGCTGCGTACGCCGGAAGAAGTTTTGATTTCTACCATTTCTTCAAAGCTGATGCCCTCGACACCGTCAATCGCAACAAGCGGCCCTGTGATGTCGGAAAGACCCAAATATTCCATAGCCACGGTAAAATCACTTCCTTTCCTGCATTTGCGCCGCAAGCGCCGGCGCTTTGTGTGCGGCGAGCAGCTTTGCGCAGATGTCGTCCATTTCGGCTTCGTATGCGCCGAACATTTCCGGTTTGTCGTTCGGAATTTCATATTTTACTTTGATGAGCTTGTCAAAAAGACCGGCGTCCGTCATAGCGCTGACCGGCACACCCTCGCCCACAAGTGCCACCGCCTTGTCGTACAGATGCAAAATGGCATCCATCATCCACTGCTGCTTCACAAGCGGCACATAGGTGTCGTTTTCATGAAAGGCGTTCTGCTGCAAAAAGCCGACGCGAATCACACGCGCGGTTTCGAGCGTTACTCTTTGACTGTCGGGCAGCACATCGCTGCCAATCAGTTTGACTATTTCCATCAATTTGTTTTCTTCGCTGAGCAAACTTAACATCCGTCCGCGCAATTTGCAAAAATCAGCGCCGACATTTTTGAGATAATACGGGTCTAAATCCTCATAATATTCGCTGTAGCTGATGGTCCAGTTGATGGCGGGATAATGCCGCGCATAGGCAAGGCTTTTGTCGAGTGCCAAAAAGCAGCGCACAAAACGCTTGGTGTTCTGCGTGACAGGCTCTGAAAAGTCAGACCCTTGCGGCGACACTGCGCCGATAATCGACACACTGCCGTCACCGCCCGCAAGTGTGGAAACGCTGCCCGCGCGCTCATAAAACGCGGCAAGGCGGCTTGGCAGATAGGCGGGAAAACCCTCCTCTGCCGGCATTTCTTCGAGACGTCCGCTGATTTCACGCAGTGCTTCTGCCCAGCGCGAGGTGGAATCTGCCATCATGGCAACGTCATATCCCATGTCGCGGTAATATTCCGCAAGCGTGATGCCTGTGTAAATCGACGCTTCGCGCGCGGCAACCGGCATATTGCTGGTGTTGGCAATCAGCGTGGTGCGCTCCATCATGGGGCAATTGTGTTTTGGGTCTTCAAGGGCGCGAAATTCATCGAGAACCTGCGTCATTTCGTTGCCGCGTTCACCGCAGCCGACATAGATGATGATATCGGCATCACACCATTTGGCAAGCTGATGCTGTGTCATGGTTTTGCCGGTGCCAAAGCCGCCCGGTATCGCCGCCGCGCCGCCTTTTGCAATCGGAAACAGCGAGTCAATCACACGCTGCCCCGTGATGAGCGGCGTGTCAATCACTTTGCGCTCGGTGACGGGACGCGGGGTGCGAATCGGCCATTTTTGAGCAAGGCAAATACTTTCCTCCGTGCCGTTTGCGGTTTTCAGTTTGCAAATCGGCTCGGTGACCGTGTAGCTGCCGTTTGCGGCAACCCATGTGATGACGCCGGAAAGGTTCGGCGGCACCATGCTTTTGTGTGTGATAATCTGTGTTTCGGGGCAGGTGGCAATGATGGCGCCGCCCGTGACATTGTCGCCGACTTTGGCAAGCACGGTGACGTCCCATTTTTTGGCGGTATCAAGGCTTTCCGCCTTGACGCCGGTGGCAATATAGGCGCCGTGTTCCTTGGCAATTTCGCCGAGCGGACGCTCAATGCCGTCATAAATATTGCGCAAAATACCGGGGCCGAGCGTTGCGGAAAGCGGCGCTTTCGAACCGACTACCGGCTCTCCCACATAAAGACCGGTGGTGTTTTCATACACTTGAATGACCGTGCGATGTTCGCCCACGCTGATGACTTCGCCAATCAAACCGGCATTGCCGACATAAACCATCTCCATCATGCTGAACGTGTCGCAGTCTTTGATTGTCACGACAGGCCCGTTGATGGAGTAAATGCAATCATTTGTTTTCATCTGTTCCCTCCGCTTCCACACGCAGATGACAGCGCGTTAAAAAATGCGTGCGCTCTGTGTGCAGGGCGTCATCGATGGTTTCATCGTATAAGATGCGTCCTGTAACAAGCTTTGCTCCGCCGAGTAAAATAGTGGGGTCTGCTTGAAATTGGCAGGCGGGCAGCACGGCTGAAATTGCATTTTGCTGCGGCATATCGTCGTTTTTCAAATAAACAATACAGCCGTTTGTGATTTTATCCGCATGTTTTTGCAGTGACTTTACCAAAAATTCCGTATAGGCGGGTGTTTGGGTGAAAGCAATGACGTCTTCATTTGCCTCGGCAAATAAGCCGTTGACAAGCTGCTTGCGATAAATCAACAGTTTTTTGCGATTTTCCTGTTTGGCACCGGCAATTTTGCGGCGCAGTGCCGCTTCGCCCTCGGTGCGGTGTGCGGCAACAAGATCGGTTTTTTGTGCATTGACAAGCGCATGATAGCGCTCATCGCTTTCTTTTTGCGCTTTTGCAACCATCAGTTCGGCTTGATGCGCGGCGGCTTTCAGCACGGAGACTTCAAAGTCGGAATATGCCTCGGGTGATTGCGCCTGCGTGTCTGCTATTTTAGAAGCATTTGGTCTGCTCATGTTTATCATCTCACTTCGATTCAATCTTTACGCCAACCACTTCGGAAATGTAGCGTTTGATGCTGTCGCCGGGGTTTGATTCGCTGTGCCGGTCGGGCATTTCAATAATCAGCGGCTGTTTGCGCTTGAGTTTGTATTCAAACACCACGGCGGAACAGGCGGCAACGAGCTTGTCGGTTATCAGCACAAGTCCGATTTCGGGGTCGGCACAGGCGGTATCAAGTGCCGCGCGCACCTCGTCCTCCGCGTGTACCACAACACCTTTTACACCCACAAGCGCCATGCCTGCGAGCGTGTCCACATTGTCGCTGATTAAAAAATATTTCATCAATACGTCCTCGGTAAAGCCTTAAATTTTGTTCAAAATCAAGATGGAAACAAGCATACCGTACAGTGCGATACCTTCGCCAAGCGCCACAAAAATAAGCGATTTACCGAATGTTTTTGCGTCTTCAGTCAATGCGCCGATGGCGGCGGGTGCGCCGGCGCCGACAGCGATGCCAGCGCCGATGCCCGCGATGCCGGTGGAGAGCGCGGCGGCAATTAAACCCATGCCGACGCTGTTATCGGAAGCAGGTGCGCCGCCCTCGGCAAAGGAAAAAGTGGCAAATGCCATGGCGAGCGTCGCCATCAAAGCGACAAGCAAAAGGGTGCGCAGGAGTTTTTTGGAATTGATTTTTTTCATGATGAAGCTCCATTTCTTTATGTTTTTATAGTGGATGCGGAATTTATTTATCCGCGGAGGTGTCTAAACGGATGGTGAGCGGCGAAAACGGTTCGCCTGTGGCTTCAAAAAAGCGGCTGAACACTTCATAAAATTCAAGGCGCAGCACCTGAATGGCAACAAATAAACCCTCAAGCGCCATGACAAAGAGGTTGCCGATGACAATGATAATCCAGTAAATAGGCACACTTGTCGTCATGCCGGCAAGCGTAAATACCACGCTCATCATGCCGGCGTGTGCCAACACAAAGCCGCCCACACGCAAAAAGCTCATGGTGTTGGAAGCAAAGCTCAGCAGCGCGTCAAACATGTCGAAAAATCCGTTTGTAAAGATTTCGCCAAAGCCTTCCTCGATTTTTTCATGCGCAAGCAGCTTGCAAATCGGCTCTGCAAAAAAGATGGAAATAAACGGAAGCACAAGGCAGACAATGAAGAATAACGGCGTGTCTACGAACGGAATTTTTCGTCCGAGCAGCATCGGCAGCAGGGAAAGAATGATGCTGACATAAAAGACAAGACCCGCAAGTCCGTTGACCGAAAAGATGGTTTTGGCATAGATGCCGCGTATGAAATTCGACAAAATGCCCGTGACAATGGCAGCGGCAATGATAAAGATGCCGGCGCCGATGGAACCGAGCAAAATAAAGTTGGTGCTGTCGGGGCTGAGAACCTCCAGCGGCTTTTGTGCAAAGCCGAGCAGACGCCAAAATCCGTCGAGTGCATGTTCAAATCCAAAAAAGCTGCCGTACAAAAAGCCGAACAGTACGCTGAAAACGCTGCATCGCGTCAGCACCAGTCCGATGTCGAGCTTCATCTTTTTATACATGATGAAATAGCCGATGAGACCGAGCAAAACGCCTTGTCCGACATCGCCGAACATCACGCCGAACAAAATGGCATAGGTGACGGCGACAAATGAGGTGGGGTCAAGGTCGCCATAACCGGGCAACCCATACATCTCCACAAACATCTCGAACGGACGCGCAAACCAATTGTTTTTGAGCTTGACCGGCGGCAAATCGCTGTCGTCCACATGGTGCGGCGCATCGTCCTCTGCCGCCTTGACGCCCGGCGTAATTTCAAGCGCTTTGTGCAGATGCTCCATGCGGTCAGCCGGCACATAACCGCTGATGTAATAGCTGTGTTCGAGCGTGATAACATACTTCTGCATGTCGAAAATTTGCGTTTCATAGTTGAGCCAAGAGGCGATTTTTTGCAGCTTTTCCACCGTGGCGGCGTCGGCGATATCGTCCATATTGTTCAGCTCGTCAAGCTCTTTTTGCACGTCGGATTCCTGCGCCATGATTTGTGCCAAAGCATCTTGCGGTGTGCCATGTACAAAATCCGGCACCCACATACGCTCAAAATAAAGCGATGTGAAAATATCGTCCACTTCTTCGGCATTGCTCTCCGGCACAAAGTAAACGCCCCAGTAATATTTGCCGTCAAAATCGTATTCGTTGAACGTAAACGGTTTGTCTGCATAGAACGGAAGCTTGATATAGCTGTCCTCCGGCAGGCGACCGAACCGCACTTTTAAGTATTTGCACGAAAAAATTTCGTCTACACTTGTGTGCAGATTGGACAGGTGGTAGAGCTGAATTTTCGTCTGTGCAAACGTGGCAAGCTTCGCCTCGGCTTCGGTGCGTTTGATGCCGCGCTGAGAAATTTGCTGTGCAAGATTTTCAACGAACGGACGCGATTCTTTGTAAGTAAAACCGCCTGTGCCATCGTAGGGATACAGCGTGGTATCGGCGTGTAAATCTTTGAGAACCCCGATGGTTTGCACAAACAGCGGGTCATACAGATTTTCAATGCCGCCGCCTGTCGCGTTGATTTTTTCGGCAGTGTGGTCCGCATGAAAACACGCCTCTCTCGCCAATATTTCCAGCACCGCACGCGGACTGCCTTTTGGCCCGTAGATGTTGATGTGCTTCATTTTCACCATGCCCATAGCGTGACGCCTCGTTTCTTTTTCATTGCAGTCAGAATTTCAAAAAAGTTTCAATTTGTTCGGGCGCAAGACCGTAACGTACACCCTCGATAACATTGATAATATTGCTGCGCTCTAAATTGGCAAGACAGAGCAGTGCCGCGAGTGCCGTTTGCGGCGAGGAGGAAAAATGCAGCAGTTTTTCCGCCTGCCGATATAATACACGCGCACTTTGCGCATCGCGTGTGCCGACGAAATCGGCGTTGCGCTCCCCATAAAATTTGCCGGCGCGTCCGCTGTTGTAAAGCTGCAAAAACGCGTTTAAATCGCGTGTGTCAGCAAGCTCAAACAACTTTTTTTGCGATAAAACGCCGTAAATCGGCAGCAAAAGTCGGCGCAGTACAGGCGGCGTAAATTGTGTCGCAAAAAAGGCTTTGGCACGATATAATAAATCCAGATTATAAATTTCCGCTTCATACAAAAACAATTTTTTGGTATCGGCGGCAACGCGCGGTGATAAATCCGCATCAATCATGCGCAAAACAAATTGATAAAAATAAGTTTCAAATGCGTGTTCACACGCAAGATAATCGAGTGTTGCGCCGCTTTTCGGCAAAACATCGTGCAATACTTTTGCGTATGGCGTTGCGCTGATGACTTTTTCGCATTCCGCGGCAGTGTCTGCCTTTGCGAGCGCAATCAAACTGAAACTGGTGTGCGCCGCCAAAAAGCCGGGCAGTTGCACAATGTACTGTGCCGTCATACCCATCGATAACAAACGCAGCTTCGATAATAATTCGTTGATTTCGCAGCGGACGATAAAATAAGAACCAAAATGACCCTTGCGAAACGAATAGCGCATCAACCGTCCGTACTTGTAGAAAACATCGCGGGAAAGCGCGTCCTCCAGTTGCTGTCGATGCAGATTGGTTTGCGACAACCCCGCAAGCGAATGTTTGAAATACGGATGATTTTGCAGCGTTGCCATCACTTCAAGCACACTGCGTTTGCGCATCAGCGCATGATAATCCTCATGCGTGAGCCGCTGTGCGCCAATGGCTTTGGCTTTTGGAATAATTGCCAGCGCGGACATATTTTCAAGCATGGCGCACCTCCTTTTTCATTCGAAAATCGAGTTATTTCAATGCTCTGCCGTTAAAACATTCTGCGTAATTTCGCGCAGCCACGTTTTGCGTCCGGCTTCAAACGCGGCATCCAGCGCGTGTTTTGCAACAAAATAATCCGCGTCTGCCGTTTCCATCGCCTGCGCTTCACGCGCGTTCAAATCGGCATCGCTTTCGGCAATTTTTTGTTTGCTTTCGGCAATGCGCATTTTGATTTCAGCCTCGGCATTCTGCGCCGCCTGTGCAAGCAAAGCACTTTTTTTATTTTGCGCTTCTTCGATAATTTCTCGCGCTTTGCGGTCAGTATCAATGATGCGGTCTACAAATTTTTCCATGCGAAATCCCTCCTTGAAGCTCTGCAAAATCGACAGGAATTGCAGAGAAGCTAAGTATATAAGATACTCTTGTTTTCACCACATTGCAAGAGCAAAATAAAAATAAATACTGCGTTTCAGTTGACAATATTCAAATTGCCGCCCGCGAGAAAACTTTCAAGGTTTTCAGCGACTGCCGCCGAAAGACGGTCAAGCGCTTCGGGCGTTGTCCATGCGATATGCGGCGTCAGTAACACATGCGGCGCGGCAAGCAGCGGGTTTTGCGGTAAAATCGGTTCCACGCTCACCACATCGGCGGCAAAACCGCCTACAGCGCCGCTGAGAAGTGCCTGCGCCATCGCCTGCTCGTCCACCAATTTTCCGCGCGCGGTGTTGAGAATCAGCACGCCTTTTTTGCATTTGGAAAGATTTTCCGCGCCAAGCAGTCCCAAAGTTTTTTCGGTACAGGGGCAGTGCAAACTGATGACGTCGCTTTGAGAAAGCAGCGTTTCAAGAGGTACAAAGGTGACGTCGTTTTGCGCATCGGCAGGCGGAACGGTGCGCGTATGGCAGAGAATTTTCATGCCGAGCGCCGCGCAGCTTTTTGCCATCTGCTGCCCGATTGCGCCGTAGCCGACAATTCCGCAGGTTTTTCCATAGAGTTCATGCGATGGAAAAATGCCGTAATCACGCGGTAAATCAAGCTGCCAATGACCGTCACGCACGGCGGCATCATAACGTGCGGGGCATTGACAGAGTGAAAGCAGCAGCGAAAGCGCAAGCTGTGCCACGCTGTGGGTGGAATATCCCGGCACATTCGCCACCGCTACATTGTGACGGCGGCAGGCGGCGATGTCAAGGCTGTCAACGCCCGTTGCCGTCACGCCAATCCAGCGCAGTTTTAAGCAGGCGTTCAGCACGGCGTCGTCAATGCGCACTTTGTTCAACACCGCAAAATCGGCATCGGCAAGCCGCGCAATTACGTCACAGGCATCGGTGCGCGGATACTGCTCTATTTCGTCTGCCAGTTTCGCCAAAGGCGCCCAGTTTAAATCGCCGTCACGCAGAGCAAAGCTGTCTAAAATCACAAGTTTCATCGTTCAACCATCCTGTTCTAAATATAAGATAGGAACCCCGTCTTGCTGTGCGGCAACTGCACCGCGATATCCGTTTTCAAGCAAATACGAGAGGGTCCATGTGTCCGTCTGTGTTACTATTATACTCCGATTTGCAAGTTTTTTCACTGCCTGCAATGTAAAAATATAATGCGGACGCAGCTCATACAGCGGACGCAGCGCCGTTAAAACAAAGCGCGCCGACAAAAGCGGTACAAGACAGTTTTTGCCGCTTTTGACAGGAATCAGGCAAAACAGTGGCGTGTCGGCGGAAACCTGCGCGGCAAGAAAATTGAAAAAATCCGCCGCCATTTCCTCGGCACAGAGAAAAAAAGGCGGCAGCAGCAGTGTGGCATGTGGCGGAACAAGTCCCGTCAGCCGAAACGCATCACAAAGCGGCATCGCAAGTGCAGCATCGCAAATGCCGCCGCCGACACAAAGCAGGTCGCCGCAAAAAATGCCCCACATACGCCCGCCGCAAAACAGCATTTGTAAATTTTCAACACTTGCCCATGCAAAATCGCGTCCGCCTTTTTGGTAAAGCGCATACAATGCGGGTAAATCTTGCTTTAAAATCCGCCGCAGCACGGGGCGCGGCATGGTTCGCGCAGAAAAACACATAGACATCTCTCCTAAAATTTCAAGTATGATATCTGTATGCTGTGGGGTGGATTTTTAGGCATATCTGGTATATAATGTAATCATCTTAAAAAAGGTCGGTTAATTACTATGAAAACGCCAAAACTATTGATTCGTAAAATTTTGCTCGGCATGGTGCTGATTGCCATTGCAGCGGGCATTACGGTTTTTATCAAGGAATCGCTTGACACGCAGGATCCCGAATCGGCGCTGCCAATCATTCGGGTGGAGTATAACGGCATTGAAATGCCGCCGGCGGTAATTTATCGCGCGGGATATGAATGGAGCTTTTTCACCACGATGGAGCGGCAGGCGCCAACGCTTGCGCAGGAGGATTTGCCCATCACGCCGTATGATATGCAGCCGGATGCGGCGATCAAAATTTCGTTCAGCAAAACGCCGTCCACTCTGCGTGTGTGGCGCGCAAACGGACGATATTCCACCGATTTTACAGAGCTTGCCAGTGAGGATAAAAGCACGTTTACAACGCCGCACGAGGCGGGCGTATACCTCTATAAAGTGAAAGCGGAATGGGGCAGGCGCGGCTTTATTCAGTATTATTTTGCAGTAGATGTCAAAAAACAATAAATACAATAAACAGTAGAGCCGCGGCATATGCCGCGGCTTCTCTTATCAAAAAAAAAGTTTTGATAAGAGTAGCGGTTGTTTTAAAATGAAAAGAGGGGACCC
>JAVWRA010000079.1:0-9030 GCA_036635095.1 Ruthenibacterium sp.
CAAGACCGTTCCCTACGGGTGCATCGACAAAAGTCGAGTGGTACGTCCGCGGAACGGTCAAGACCGTTCCCTACAGGTGTATCGACGAAAATCAAGCGGGTAAGCCGCGGCGCAATGCCGCGAATAGAGTGAATAATCCACGTAAAAAGGAGAAAAACTATGGAACATTTGAGTTTGGCGGCAGAGCTTGCCATCAACAGCTATCCCGGTCGCGGCATTGTCATCGGCTTTTCACAGGACGGCAAAAACGCGGTGATTGCCTATTTCATCATGGGACGCAGCGCCAACAGCCGCAATCGCGTATTTACGGCAAAGGACGGCGGCATCATCACCGAGGCGGCGGATGCGGCAAAACTGGAAGATCCGTCACTCATTATTTACGCGCCGGTACGCATATTTGAAAACAAAATCATTGTGACAAACGGCGACCAAACCGATACCGTTTACGACTTTTTATCAAGCGGAAAAGGCTTTGCCAAAGCGCTGCGCACACGCACGTTTGAGCCGGATGCACCCAATTTTACGCCGCGCATTTCCGGCATTGTAAAGATGGAAAACGGCGGCTTTTCCTACAAATTGTCCATTCTCAAATCAGACGGCGGCAACGGCGATTCCTGTGAACGCTTTTTCTATGATTACGCACAGCCGATTGCCGGCGAAGGGCGTTTTATCCATACATATCGCTGTGACGGCAGTCCGATTCCGAGTTTTGCGGGCGAGCCTGTGCGCGTGTGCATGGAGGGTGATATCGACACCTTCACAAAAACCGTGTGGAACAGCCTCAATGCTGACAACAAGGTATCACTTTTTGTGCGATACATCGATTTAGAGACAAACAAAATGACCGACAGAATCGTCAATCAATACAAAAAAATTTAAGGAGATTTCGCGATGAAAGAGCTGGAACTGAAATATGGCTGCAATCCCAACCAAAAACCTGCCAAAATTATGATGCAAAACGGTGAACTGCCGCTTACCGTTTTAAACGGAAAACCCGGTTTCATCAATTTTTTAGACGCGCTCAACGCGTGGCAGCTTGTAAAAGAAGCAAAAGAAGCAACCGGCATCTGCGCCGCCGCATCGTTTAAACATGTCAGTCCGGCGGGCGCGGCACTGGGACTTCCGCTCGATGATACGCTTAAAAAAATGTATTTTGTCGAGGATATCGAGCTTTCTCCGCTCGCCTGTGCCTATGCGCGCGCACGCGGTGCCGACAGAATGTCCAGTTTTGGCGACTGGATTGCGCTCTCCGATGTCTGCGATGAATCCACCGCAAAAGTCATTCAACATGAAGTTTCCGACGGCGTGATTGCGCCCGGCTACACCGATGATGCGCTTGCCATTCTCAAAGCAAAACGCAAAGGCGGCTACAATATTGTGCAGATTGACCCCGCCTACAAACCGGCGCCGATTGAACATAAAGATGTGTATGGCATCACCTTTGAGCAGGGACGCAACGAGTTGAAATTCACGGCGGAGAGCTTTGAAAATATCGTAACAGCGAATAAAAGCATTACAGAAGAACAAAAACGCGATTTAACGCTTTGTTTAATCACGCTCAAATATACACAATCGAACTCGGTTTGCTATGCAAAAGACGGGCAGATTATCGGTGTCGGCGCCGGTCAGCAAAGCCGTATTCACTGCACACGGCTTGCAGGCAATAAGGCGGACATTTGGCAGCTTCGCCATCATCCGAAAGTGCTGAATTTGCCGTTCCGCGCAGACGTTACACGTCCAAATCGCGACAATGCGATTGATATTTATATTTCAGATGAGTATGAAGATGTGTTGGGCGATGCCGTTTGGCAGCAAACTTTTACGCAACAACCGGCACCGCTCACTGCCGCCGAGAAAAAAGAATGGCTTGCCGCCGTGACAGGCGTTTGCCTTGGCAGCGATGCGTTTTTCCCGTTTGGCGACAATATCGAGCGCGCGCGCCGCAGCGGTGTTGTGGCAATTGTTGAGCCGGGCGGCTCCATTCGCGATGACCAAGTGATTGACACCTGCAACCACTATAATATTGCGATGGCGTTCAACGGGATTCGTTTGTTCCACCATTGATTTTTAATACTTTTAGGAGATTTTTACGATGAAAATACTCGTTGTAGGCAGCGGCGGTCGAGAACACGCCATTCTGCGCAAGCTCAAAGAAAGCGCGCAAAATCCCGTTTTGTTTGCGGCACCGGGCAATGGCGGCATTGCGGCAGACGCCACATGCGTTCCCATCGCGGCAAATGATGTGGAGAATATGGTGGCATTTGCCGTCAAAGAACAGATGGATTATGTCGTTGTAGCGCCGGATGATCCGCTTGTACTGGGCATGGTGGACGCACTCGCCGAACAGGGCATTCCCGCGTTCGGCCCCAATCAAGCGGCTGCCATTTTAGAGGGCAGCAAAGTTTTCAGCAAAAATCTGATGAAAAAATATAAAATTCCGACCGCGCAGTACGAAACATTTGACTGTGTGCAAAAAGCCGTGCGTTTTTTGAAGGTCAACAACACCTATCCCATCGTCATCAAGGCAGACGGGCTTGCACTGGGCAAAGGTGTGTTGATTTGTGAAGACGAACACGCGGCATGTACGGCGGTGCAATCGATTTTAGCCGACAAAAAATTCGGCGCATCCGGCAACCGCATCGTAATCGAAGAATTTTTGACGGGCCCCGAGGTTTCGGTTCTCAGTTTTACCGACGGAAACATCGTTGTGCCGATGATTTCAAGCATGGATCACAAGCGTATCGGCGATGGTGATACCGGTCTCAACACCGGCGGCATGGGAACGATTGCGCCAAATCCGTATTACACAAAAGAGATTGCCGCCGTGTGCATGGAAACGATTTTCATGCCAACCATCGCCGCCATGAACGCTGAACACCGCACGTTCAAAGGCTGCCTTTATTTCGGTTTGATTCTCACGCAGCAAGGTCCGAAAGTGATTGAATACAACTGCCGCTTCGGCGATCCGGAAACGCAGGTGGTGTTGCCGCTGCTTGAAAGCGATTTGCTTTCCATTATGCAGGCGTGTACAAACGGCACATTGAACGCGCAAATGGTGCGTTTCAGCGACAAAAGCGCCGCATGTGTGGTGCTTGCATCAGAGGGATATCCGCAAAGTTATGAAACCGGCAAGCCTATCACAGGGCTGACAAACGGGCAGATACCTGCAAGCGGCGTCATTGTGTATCATGCGGGAACACGGCTTGACGGCGATGTGCTTGTCACAAGCGGCGGACGCGTTTTAGGCGTTACATCGGTAGAAAACGACCTCTTGTCCGCCATCAAATCCGCCTATGCCGCCGCCGAAAACATTGCCTTTGCCGGCGCACACAAACGCACCGACATCGGTCAAAAAGCCTTGCAAGCCAAGGCATGAGGGAGAAATAACGATGGTATATCGCATTTATGTTGAAAAGAAACCCGCGTTTGCAGTGGAAGCGAAAAGCGTATTGCACGAAATTCGCCATTTGCTGCGCATTCAAAGCGTCACTGATTTGCGCCTTTTGAATCGCTATGACGTCGAGGGAATCTCGCCGGAATTGTTCGAGCAGTGCATCAAAACAGTGTTCAGCGAGCCGCAAATTGACGATACCTACACGGCGTTGCCGCAGAGCGACGCGGTGATTGCCACCGCCTATTTGCCCGGTCAGTTTGACCAGCGCGCCGCGTCTGCCAGTGAATGTATCGGTCTTATCAGCCAAGGCGAACAGCCGGCGGTTGCGTCTGCGCGCGTCTATTTGCTCACCGGTACGCCAACGGCAGACGAGCTTGCCAAAATTGAGGCGTACCTCATCAATCCCGTTGAAGCGTGTCGCACAAGCCTTGCCGAGAAAGCCACGCTCAAGGCGGAATATGCCATTCCCACCACGGTGGAAACGCTTGCCGATTTTACGTCACTCGATGCAAACGGTTTGGCTGATTTTGTAAAAAATTACGGTCTTGCGATGGATAATGACGATATTGCGTTTTGCCAAACATATTTCAAAGACGAAAACCGTGCGCCGACTATCACCGAAATTCGCATGATTGACACCTACTGGTCTGATCATTGCCGCCACACCACATTCGGCACGATTTTAGATGAAATCAACATCGACAGCGATATCGTAAAAAAAGCGTATGAACGTTATTTGTCTTTGCGTGAAACAGTACACGCGGGCAAAAATAAGCCTGTCTGTCTGATGGATTTAGGCACCATCGGCGGCAAATATCTCAAAAAGACCGGTGTGCTGAAAAACTTAGATGAATCGGAAGAAATCAACGCGTGCAGCGTGAAAATAAAAGTGGACAACAACGGCAAAAACGAGGATTGGCTGCTTTTATTCAAGAACGAAACACACAATCACCCGACTGAAATTGAGCCGTTCGGCGGCGCGGCAACGTGCATCGGCGGCGCAATTCGCGATCCGCTCGCAAACCGCGGCTATGTGTATCAGGCGATGCGTGTCACCGGCGCGGGCGACCCGCTTGTGCCGGTTGAAAACACCTTAAAAGGCAAACTGCCGCAGCGTAAACTTGTGCAAACGGCGGCGGCGGGTTATTCCAGTTACGGCAATCAAATCGGACTTGCCACCGGCATGGTAGACGAATTATACCACCCCGGTTACGTGGCAAAACGCATGGAAATCGGCGCGGTTGTCGGCGCTGTGCCGGAAGAAAACGTGCGCCGTGAGGAGCCGCAGGCAGGCGATGTTGTGGTTCTGCTCGGCGGCAAAACCGGACGTGACGGCTGCGGCGGCGCAACCGGTTCTTCCAAAGCGCATAAGCAGGAAAGCCTCGCCACATGCGGCGCGGAAGTGCAAAAAGGCAACGCACCGGTCGAGCGCAAATTGCAGCGGCTGTTCCGCAGCAAAGCGGCGACACAGCTCATCAAACGCTGCAACGATTTCGGTGCGGGCGGCGTGTCTGTCGCCATCGGCGAACTTGCGGACGGACTTGTGATTGCGCTTGACGCCGTGCCGAAAAAGTATGACGGACTGGACGGCACCGAGCTTGCCATCAGCGAAAGTCAAGAGCGCATGGCGGTTGTTGTTGACAAAAACGACGCAGACAAGATGATTGCTGCCGCACATGCCGAAAATCTTGAGGCAACGATTGTTGCCACGGTCACAGCCGCGCCGCGCCTTGTGATGCAGTGGAACGGCAAGACAATCTGCGATATCAAACGCGCCTTTTTAAATTCGAACGGCGCTGAAAAACACAGCAAAGCACAGGTGACTGCCTGCGAAATTACGCCGTGCGAAATTCCCGATGCGCCGCTCGCCGACACCTTAAAACTGCTCATGAGCGACCTCAATATTTGCAGCAAAAAAGGACTGTCGGAGCGCTTTGATTCCACCATCGGCGCCGGCAGCGTTACAATGCCGTTCGGCGGAAAATACCAGCTTACGCCCATTCAAACCATGGTGGCGAAACTGCCGGTTTTACACGGTGATACGACAACTTGCAGTGGTATGGCATGGGGGTATAATCCGTTTATTGCCGAGGAAAGTCCCTACCACAGCGCCTATCTTGCCGTGCTGGAAAGCGTGGCAAAACTCGTGGCGGCAGGTTTTTGCGTCAAGGACGCCTACCTCACTTTTCAAGAATATTTTGAGCGTCTCGGCACAGACCCCGCACGTTGGGGCAAACCGGTTGCGGCACTGCTCGGCGCACTGGATGCGCAGCTTGATTTCGGCGTTGCCGCCATTGGCGGAAAAGACTCGATGTCCGGCAGTTTTGACAGCCTTGATGTGCCGCCGACACTCGTGTCGTTTGCCATTGCATCCGGCACAGTAAATAACGTCATTACGCCTGAATTTAAACTGCCCGGCAGCAAGGTTGTGCTGTTGCAACCCGCGATGAAAGACGCATTTTTGCCGGGTGCCGCCAGTGAAAAACTGATTTTTGCACAAGTTGAAAAACTGATTGCCGATGGCAAGGTGCTGAGCGCGTGGACCTGCGCTGTGGGCGGCGTTGCGGAGGGCATCTGCAAAATGGCGCTCGGCAATGGCATCGGTTTTGTGGCGGATGAGAAAATCGACAGAAAAACCTTGTTCGGTTACGCATACGGCAGCTTTATTTTGGAGCTTGCCGAAGATTTAGATGTGGGCATTGCGCTCGGCGAAACCACAGGTCGCTATGTGTTTGAAGCCTGCGGCGAAAGCGCAGCACTTGACGCCGTGCAAAAATGCTATGAAGAAAAATTAGAGCCGGTGCTGCCGTATCGCACCGTAAACGACGAAAATGCGGGCAAAAAAGTGGAACCTGTCAACTTTACCGCCGCAGTGCGTGTGACGCCGCGTGTCGGTGTCGCAAAGCCGCGTGTGTTGATTCCGGTGTTCCCCGGCACCAATTGCGAGTACGATTCTGCACGCGCTATCGAACGCGCCGGCGGCATTCCGGAAGTCATGGTCATCAACAATCTCACGCCGCAAAATGTGGCAGAGAGCGTTGCCGCCGTGCAAAAAATGATTGCACAAAGCCAGATTATCTTTTTGCCGGGCGGTTTTTCCGGCGGCGATGAGCCGGACGGCAGCGCCAAATTCATCACGGCGTTTTTCCGCAATCCGCAAATCAAAGACGCGGTGCATGAGATGCTCAAACAGCGCGACGGGTTGATGCTCGGCGTGTGCAACGGATTTCAGGCGCTGATTAAGCTCGGTCTTGTGCCGTTTGGCGAAATTATCGACACCGACGCCACCTGTCCCACATTGACATTCAACACCATCGGGCGTCACCAAAGCGGACTTGTGCGCACACGCATTGCGTCTAATTTGTCGCCGTGGCTCAGCCACACAAAAACGGGCGATATCCACACCGTCGCCATCAGCCATGGCGAGGGACGGTTTGTGGCAAGCGACGAAACGCTTGCACAATTGATTCAAAACGGACAAATTGCTACACAGTACGTTGATTTATCGGGCAAGCCGACCATGGATATTGCGTATAATCCGAACGGAAGCTATCTTGCCGTTGAGGGCATCACCAGTCCGGACGGACGTATTTTTGGCAAAATGGGTCACTCGGAGCGCAGTGGCGCACAGCTCTACAAAAATGTGGAGGGCAATAAAAACCAAAAGATTTTCGAGAGCGGCATCGGCTATTTTAAGCTGTAAACAAAGGAGAAAACCATGACACACGACAAATACATCAGCCCGTTTCAAACGCGCTATGCGTCAAACGAGATGCAGTATATTTTTTCGGAGGACAACAAATTCAAAACATGGCGCCGCCTGTGGATTGCGCTTGCAAAAGCCGAGCAAGCAAACGGACTTGCCATCACCGATGCGCAGATTGCACAGCTTGAAGCGCACAAAGACGACATCAATTATGACGTTGCCATCGCGCGTGAAAAAGAATGCCGCCATGATGTCATGAGCCATGTTTATGCGTATGGTGTGCAGTGTCCCGATGCAAAAGGCATCATTCATCTCGGCGCAACAAGCTGTTATGTCGGCGACAACACCGATGTGCTTGTCATGCGGGAGGCACTGATGGTCATTCGGCGCAAGCTGCTTGGTGTGATGGATTTGCTTGCCAAATTTGCCGCGCAGTACAAGGCGATGCCGGCGCTTGCGTACACACATTTGCAGCCGGCACAGCTCACCACCGTTGGCAAACGCGCCACCTTATGGCTGTATGAATTGTATCTTGATTTTACGGAAATCGAAACCCGCATTGCGTCTCTTGCACTGCTCGGCAGCAAAGGAACCACCGGTACACAGGCAAGTTTTGTGGAATTGTTTGAGGGCGACAGCGAAAAAATTCGCGCGGTGGAACGTGCCATTGCACAGGAACTCGGCTTTGATAAAGTGGTGCCGGTCTCGGGGCAAACCTATTCGCGCAAGGTCGATTACAATGTGCTTTCAAGCCTTTCGGGCGTGGCACAGTCCGCCATGAAATTCGGCAACGACATGCGTTTGCTTGCCAATTTTAAGGAGATGGAGGAGCCGTTCGAAAAGCAGCAAATCGGCTCGTCCGCCATGCCGTATAAGCGCAATCCGATGCGTTGTGAGCGCATTTGCGCCCTCGCGCGTTATGTGATGATTGATGTGTTAAATCCGGCATTCACCGCCGGTACGCAGTGGTTTGAGCGCACGCTTGACGATTCTGCCAACAAGCGCATTTCTGTTGCCGAGGGTTTTCTTGCCACAGACGCCATTCTCAATATCATGCTGAACGTCTGTGACGGACTCGTGGTATATCCAAAAGTGGTACACGCGCGTGTGATGGGCGAATTGCCGTTTATGGCGACCGAAAACATCATGATGAGCGCCGTCAAAAAGGGCGGAGACCGACAGGAGCTGCATGAAAAGCTGCGTGTTCACTCCATTGCCGCCGCAAAAGTGGTCAAGGAGGAGGGCGGCAAAAACGATTTGATTGCGCGCGTGTGCGCCGATGCCGCGTTCGGTTTAAAATTAGAAGAACTCGAAGCCATTTTGAAGCCGGAAGATTTCACAGGCCGTGCCGCAGAGCAGGTAGACGATTTTCTTGCAACCTGCATCACGCCGTTGCTGGAGGAAAACAGCGGAATTTTAGGCGAAAAAGCCGAATTAACCGTTTGATTTTCAGCATTTTATCTATAGGACAACACAAAACCGGCAGCCGATTTATTTTTTCGGCTGCCGGTTTTGTTAGAATGCTGTTTTTTGCGCAATCAACGCCTTGATGGGAATGCCCTCGGCGGCAAACATTGCTTCATGTTCGGTGCGAATATTCCACGCCGGTTCTTGCGCGTGGAGATCGCGCGTTTGCCATGTCACGGTAAAACCCGCCTGCGCAAGATACAAAAGAGTGTCGTCGTACAAATTTTCATCGTCACATTTGAAATAAATTTCTCCCTGTTCCGCAAGAAAGGTGCGATACTGCAAAAGCTGACGCGGATGTGTGAGCCGATGTTTTGTGTGATTGTTTTTCTTGTTCCACGGATTGCAAAAATTGATATAAATACGCGATACAATGTCGTTTTCGTTCATCATAAAACGAATGCGTTCAATGTCATGCGTGAGAATTTTCACATTGTCCACGGCTTTTTCGGCGGCGGCATAG
>JAVWRA010000080.1:0-9000 GCA_036635095.1 Ruthenibacterium sp.
ATCATATTTTGTGATTATTATACCATAAATTCGCCCCGCCGAAAAGCCCATCTGCGCCACAAATCAAAATGAGCGGTAAAAAATTGACAAGATAACGGCTGCGTGCTTCCCACAGCAGTAAAAAAAGCGTCAAGCCGACAACGGCAACACGGATAAAAGTGGCGGCATGTGTGCCGCGTCGCGCCGCTTTTACGCCGCCCAAAACGCAGCCGCATAAAATGGCAAACCATAAGCCGGTTGAAAGATGCGACACCGCGCCAAAATACGGAAAATCCGGCAGAAAAAAATTGCGCAAATACGTGTCGTGCAGTCCGCTTTGGTCGAGTTTATACGGTGCAAAGCACATGCCATCGCCATAAATATAGCTCAGCTTATTGGCGCTGTGGTGCATCAGTCCGCGCAAGCCGAGCGTTTGTACACGCGATGCGATTTCCGTTGTGGTGATTTTTTGCTTTTCCGCATAAGTTTTGCCGCGCAGCGTCAATTCATAATCGTCGTTGTTGTAGCCGCCCACGCCCGAAAGACCCATCATCACCCAGTGCGTATAGGGAATGGCATCGTTTTTATCATACACCGGCAGCAGCGCGGAATGTGCCGCATAAACGCCTTGCAGCGTGAAAATCAGACAAAAAGCACCGAGCGCACAGGCGGCGGCAATCGCTTTTTTTCGCGCGGAAAAGGTGGTGAAAAGCATATCCAACAAAAGCGCAATCAGCACAATCACCACCGTGATTTTCAGTTTTGCGCCAAGCGCACACACCATGCCCGCAAGCAGAGAAAAAACAACACCGCGCCGCATTTTTTGCGCTGTAAACGCGTCACGCGCCATCAGCCACAGCAAAACGGTCGCAATCGGAAACGGCATCGTGAGCGTGTCGGTGTACACAATCGGCGTGTAGAGCAAAAAAGGCAGGCAGAAAAACGAAACGAGTAAGCCGAACAGTGCGTTTTTGACGCCAAAAAGACGGCGCATCGTCAGATAAAACAAGAAAAGCGAAAGCTGCACGGCAAGCGTGTTGACCACGATGGCAGGCGCTAAAAAATCGGTGCAGCCGAAGAAGTGAAACACGCGAAACAGAAAAACCAAAAACAGATAAACGGGCGTGTTGTTCGGGAAATTTGCGAAATAAGAATCGGGCAAAGTGCCGTTCAAAACCATGTCGCGCGCGGCACCGAACACGATGCCGAAATCCCATCCGGGCGTCACGGCAACCGCCATACACCATGCCGTCGCAAGCTGCAAAACAAAAAACAGCAGCAAAAAAACAGCGACACAAAGCGTTTCGCGTTTTGCGGAAAAATTCGGCACGGTGCGCGTCCACAGCTTGTAAAAAACAGATAAAAGCAGCAAAAACAAAGCGGTGCAAACAAGCAGCCACAGCGGGCGATAGGTGTAAAACTGCGTTTTGTTGTTGAAAATTGCGTCCAAAACAAGCATGGTAAACAGCAGCGCAAACCCTGCGCAAAATAAATTGTAAATTCGATGTTTGCTTTTCATCGCGTCGCCGCTCTCTGTAAAATATTTCTTTCTTATTGTAACATAAAATTGTATAATAAACAAAAGGGGGCGTTTAAAATGGAACGTGCGATTTTACACTGTGACTGTAACTGCTTTTTCGCCTCGGTAGAACTGCTCGACCATCCTGAACTGCGCAATGTGCCGGTGGCGGTTTGCGGCAGTCCCGATGAGCGTCACGGGATTGTTCTTGCCAAAAACGAGGCGGCAAAACAGTGCGGTGTGCAAACGGCAGAAACCATTTGGAGCGCCATGCGCAAATGCCCAAAGCTCACTTTGCTGCCGCCGCACCATGAAAAATATACACATTTTAGTAGAATCATCAACGAAATATACGCGCGGTATACCGATAAAGTAGAGCCGTTCGGCATTGACGAAAGCTGGCTGGACATCACAAACACATGGCAATTATTTGCCGAAAGTCCGGCGGCGCTTGCCGATGTCATTCGGCAGACGGTCAAAACGGAAACAGGGCTGACCATTTCGATTGGTGTCAGCTTCAACAAAGTGTTTGCAAAACTTGGTTCAGATTATAAAAAACCGGACGCCATCACGGTCATCAACCGCGAAAATTATCGAAAAATCGTGTGGCCGTTGCCGGTTGGCGCTTTGCTTTATGTGGGCAAAGCGGCGCAGAATACGCTCGCCGGTCTCGGCGTGAAAAACATCGGTCAGCTCGCGGCAAAAGAGCCGGCGCTGCTCACGGCGGCTCTCGGCAAAATGGGGGCGGAACTCAGCCGCTATGCGCGCGGGGAGGACGATGCACCCGTGCGGCTTGCCGGCGAAAAAACGAATGCAAAAAGCATCGGCAATGCGTTGACTTTTAAACGAAATCTCGTCAGCGAAGCCGATTTGCGCGCGGGCGTGTCGGCGCTTGCAGATGAAGTGGCAACGCGTTTGCGCGCGCATAAAATGTATGCCACAGCCGTGCAAATTATGATGAAAGATATCGATTTAAAAAGCATTCAGCGCCAAAGCCAATTGCCGCATCCCACGCATCTTGCAAAAGAAATTGGCGATGCAGCGATGTTATTGATTGCTGCAAACTGGAATAAAAACAAGCCGATGCGCATGCTTGCCATCACGGCAATCGGGTTGACAGACGGGCAGGATGCGCAGCAAACATCGCTGTTCGGTGCGCCGGAAATCGAAAATGCCAAACGCGAAAGCTTGGAAAAAAGTTTGGACGTCATTCGAAAAAAATACGGAAAAGCCGCCATCGCACCCGGAAATGTGGTGCGGAATGATATCGGACTGGATACGATTGAGATGAAAGAAAAATAAAAAAACTATTTTTGAAAAAACGCTTGCGTTAAAAGTGTACTAGTGCTATAATACACACAAAAGGAGGGAACGCTATGGTAGATTTTACACAGCTCACCTTTCATGAACGTGAACCCGTGTATTTGCAAATTGCAAAACATCTCAAGCGCCAAATTTTGCTTGGCACGGCAAGCAGCGGCGATGTGATGCCCAGCCGTCGCGAACTTGCCGCACAAGCCGGCATCAACCCAAACACGGCACAAAAGGCGTATCGCCTCATGGAAGAAGAAGGATATGTGCAAACAAGCGGCAATACCGCGAGCACGGTGTTTGTGAACGACGCACTGCGCGCGCAAATTGAGGACGAAATGTGCCGCGGGCTTGTGGGCCAATTTGTAAACGACGCGCGTGAAAATCATTTGTCATATAAAAAAGTGATTGCCCTTGTGAGCGAATTGTGGGGCGGGGACTGATTTTTTTTGCACCGTATGTACTACACTGATAATACACAGAGGAGGACGATTTATGAAAACAGGAGCAAAACTAACGGCATGGAACTGGTATATGATTCAAAAGCCGGTCTGCCTTGCCGCGGCGGTGATGTCGGTGGCAGAACTGGTGGCACTGGCGCTGACCGCCACAAGCAAAAACAATCTTGGTGTGCATTATGATGCCATTTTTATGAGCAGCGGAGCGTGGCTGCTATTCATCCTTGGCTATCTTGCCGTGATGGCAATTTCTTTGCGCCCGATTTTGCAGGCACAGGGCAAAAACAAGGGCGCGTATACGCTGCAAACACTGCCGGTCAAACGCAATGTGCTGCTTTTTTCAAACATCGCGTCCACCGCGCTTTCGCTGTTTTTGCTCGCCGCGTGGCAGGTGCTTTTCACGGTGCTGTGTTACTGGCCGACAATGGCGCTTTCGGGCGCGGCAACGGCGAAATATTTGCCGCAATATGCCATCACGCACGGCGATTTTCAACTGTCACTGGTGCGCAATGTGACGCTGCGCATTCTCGTTCCCACAAATTTACTGGGGTTTGGCATCTGGCTTTTGCTGCTTGCCGCGCCCGCCGTTTTGCTTGTTTGCGCGTTTTATCATCGCGGCGCAGCGCGGTTTTGGGCGATTTGTATGGGAATTGTCGGCGCGGGCGCATGCGCATTTTTAGTCGCTGTCCTGCTGTATACAACCCGCACCCAAGGGTATAGTTCCCGCGTGCTTTCGCCGTTTTGGGGCATCTGTCTGCTTTTGGCGCTGATGGCGGCGGCAATTTTCTGGGCGCTGCACAGCATTCGCCGTGCGGCATGGCTGTGAGGAGGGATTGATATGAAAAAAATAGCACAAAATCGCATTTTACGCGTGCCGCAAGCGCTGTTTTGCGCCGCAGCCGTCATTTTTATCGCTTGTTTTTTGTTTTTGCATTTTGGCGCGAATCGCACGGCCGTCACGCTCGAAAAACCGGCCGACAAAGCCGCATTGCAAGGGTTTACATTGCACGGCGCGGCGGGCGACACGTTTTACAACCAAAAATTCGCGCTTGAAAACGGCGTGGTGCGCAGCAAGTTTTCACCGGAAAACGTCTACCTTTCCGCAAAACCAAGCCTCCGGTGGGCGGACACCGCATGGGAAATTTCTGCAAACGTGTATGATACCGTCGACAAAAATGCGCACAAAACAGATATCGGAAACAGTTGGCAAAGCACCTGCAGCGAGTTTACGAGTATGCTGACGCTAAGCACCACTGACGGGCGCTTTTTGAAGGTTGACACCGGCATCACCTACCGGCCGACCGTGCCCATGACGGTGGCAACATTTCAATATGAAAATATGTTTGGCAAATCTCATTTTGGCAATTATTCGCCCTATTCCGGCGATGCGGCGATGTCTGATGCGGCGATGCCGCCCATGGTGGCGGCAGGCGCGGTGACGCTTGGCGACGACATTTTTGTGTATTGCGATGGGTTTGAAAATACGCCGCCGATGCTGTACCGCGTCACCGAACTGGCAACGCAGCGTCAGATTGACAAATTGCCCAGAACCGCAGCCGTGCAAGGAGAACCGATTTTATCGCCGACACAAACTTACGGCGCACTTGCCGCAGTGCATACCTTTCAAACAGACAGCCGCATTGTCGGCATGTCAAGCGTGGGCGATAGCCTGTGCATCGCGCTGTATGAAAACAACACATTTTCGCTTTATTTTATGCAGGCGGACGGCAAAATCACCGATATTTACGCGAGCGGCCTTATTATTTCGTCTGCCACGGAAATGGATTCCATGATGCGCCCGACCGTGCAGTTTGCGCCGCAGCAAAGCGAGGATGCCCTTTGCTTTTTCGTCATGAATCTTGAAAGAACAGACGTGCAAGCGTCGACCGTTTACGGCGGCTTGCGTGTGAAAGACGGAAAAGTGACGGCGTCGTGTCAAACAAAACCGGTGGTGAAAGAGCTGTCGTACGCACAAATATCTGCCTATGCGGCGGCGCTTGTGTTGCGGGAAGACAACCATGCACTGCTCGGTGTACACCCGCACTATACAGTGTTTGAAACCAATAGAAGCAGCGCATATCTGAACGACGGCATGGACCTCAATGTGTACGAAGCCGACACCGCAGCGCCTGTCACTGTCAATCGGCTGCAATGCAATGAGCAGGACGACCGCACCGCCGCACGGCTTAATTTACTGTCGCGGACGTCTACACAAAGCACACGCTCCTTTGTGTTTCCGGACGCACGCACGCTCGCCACGAAAAACTTTCGGTTTTAAGAAAAGAGGGATGGTATGATTGTAGCAGAACACTTGCAAAAAGTGTATCATAAACACGGAAAAACGGTGGGTTTGCTTGATGCGGATTTCACGATTCCGCACGGGCAGATTGTGGGCATTCTCGGCACAAACGGCGCGGGTAAAACAACGCTGCTGCGCACGATGGCGGGCTTGCTGACACCGAGCGGCGGCAATGTGAAATTCGACGATGCACCGGTGCAAAACGCTTATGCGCGCCTGTCGTACATCACGGGCGATGGCAGCTATTTTCCGTGCCTTTCGGTGGGAGAATACGGCGCATTTCTCGCGGACGTACACGCGGCATTTGACGCAAAGCGGTATGAAAAATTTTGCGCGTTTTTCGATTTGCAGCCGGAGGATAAAATTGCCACACTTTCCACAGGGCAGCGCGCGCGGGTGGAACTTGCGGCAGGATTTGCCAAAAAAGCCGATTATTACCTCATGGATGAGCCGTTTCTCGGCAAAGATGTGTTCACGCGGCGCGACTTTTTAAAGCTGATGAGCGCCACCTTGCACGGCGGCGAAACCATTCTTTTGTCGACGCATTATATTGACGAAATCACACATTTTATCGACCGTGCGCTCATTTTAAACGAGGGCGTGATTGTGGAAGACCTCGACATGGAAACGCTGCAACGGCAAGGCGAAACGCTGATGGACCGCATGGCCGCCGCCTGCAACTGGGATCCTGACCGCTACTTGACGTTTGAACAGGAGTGATGCGCATGACGTGGCAGGAAGTGTTTGAAAACATCAAAAGCGTGTTGGCGCTTGACGAAACCGAAACGCAGGATACACAAGACGAAGAAGATGCGTTTTGACGCAAAAAAATGCAGAGGCGGAGCTTCAAACGCCGCCTCTGCATTTCATGTTTATAAAAATTATTCCGGCAGTTTTACGTCTGCCAAAACCGTGCGCACCGGTTTCATATAGTTGATTTTGCCGTCCTCGCCAAACTGAATATTGCCTTTGGCGACAACGTCCTGCGTGGTGCCGTCTGCCAAAGTGACCGTGACATTGGCAACATAAAGCAGATGGCGGGCATCGGTTGCGATGATTTCAACAGAAGTCGGCACGGAGGTGATTTTCTGTTCGGCGGCAATGCCGTGTTCTTTCCAAACATTCTGACCCATGGCGCTCTGGATGCCTTTTTCAGAAAATTCGTCTGCATATTGTGCAGTCAAAACAGCGGTAGGATCTTCAGCGGCGGCAACGATTTCATCGTTCGGCAGCGTGACGATTTTCTCGACAGCGGCTTTTGCGGTGGCGGTGTTTGCTTCGGTTGCGGCGGTGTCGTCAACAGCGGAAGAAGCGGAAGACGCGGCAACGCTGGAAGCAGGTGCTGAAACAGACGGTGCGGCAGAAGAAGCGGGTGCAGGTGTGCCGCAGGCGGCTAGCAATACGGCAGAAGAAAGGCAAAGGGCAAGTGCGGTGATTTTTTTCATGTTCGATATCTCCAGTTTTTTATAATAGGGACAAAAAGCGTCCTTGAGTAGAATACAACATTTTGTATAAAAAGGCAAGCGAAAATTTGCTTGACAAGTGTGTAAATGTGTGTATAATAACAAATATACGCAAAAGACGATGACGAGAAGAGTAGGCTTTGTCCGTTTTTCAAGAGAGCTTCCGTGTGGTGCGAGGAAGTAAAACGAACAAACCCGAACATGGCCTCCGAGTTGCGCGGGCGACGTTTTAACCGATTAGCCTGCGACGGGTACACCCGTTATAGTGTCACGCTGTTATCCGCAATGCGGCCGCAGCGCTAAGGCTTTTGTCGCAAGATAAAAGTAAAACAAGGTGGTACCACGATGTTTCTACACTCGTCCTTGGAGATTTTCTCCGAGGACGAGTTTTTTATTTGTCCAAAAACAAAAAAGGTGGAAGAAATTTTGATTACGATTGAGCATCTGACAAAAATATTTGACGAGGGAAAAGCGCAGGTGATAGCGCTCGAGGACGTCAGTCTCACGGTGGAGCGCGGCGACATTTTCGGCATTATCGGCATGTCCGGCGCGGGAAAAAGCACTCTTTTGCGCTGCCTTTCCATGCTTGAAACGCCAACTTCCGGCAGGATTTTGCTTGCGGGCGTCGACACCAAAATGCTGCGCGGCCGTGCGCTCATTGACGCTAGGCGCAATATGGGGGTCGTGTTTCAGGGATATAATTTATTGATGCAAAAAAATGTGCGCGACAACGTGGCATTTCCGCTCGCACTCGCCAAAATGCCGCCGGAACAACAGGCGGCGCGCGTGAGCGAATTGCTGCAATTGGTGGGACTTTCCGACAAAGAAAACGCCTATCCCAGTCAGCTTTCCGGCGGACAAAAACAGCGCGTTGCCATCGCACGGGCGCTTGCCACAAAGCCGGAGATGCTGCTGTGTGACGAGCCGACAAGTGCGCTTGACAGTTTTACCACAAAATCCATGCTTGCGCTGCTCAAAGAAATCAACAAAACGCTCGGCGTCACGATTGTGATTATCACGCATGAAATGAGCGTTGTCAAGTCAATTTGCAATCGCGTTGCTGTGATTGACGCCTCGCATTTTGTCGAGAGCGGACGCACAAAAGAAGTGTTCAGCCATCCGCAAAGCGACATCACAAAACTGCTTTTGGGCGATGAGGAGGTAACAATATGATGGATGTACTCGTAAAATATGCACCGCTTTTATGGGAAGGCACAATCGATACATTATATATGACCTTGCTTTCCGCGCTGTTTTCGTATGCGCTGGGTCTGCCGATGGGTGTGCTTTTATTTGTAACGAAAAAAGGCGGCATTGCAGAAAACAAATCGTTTAACGCAATATTCGGCTGGTGCGTCAATGTGCTGCGCAGTATTCCGTTCATTATTTTAGTGGCGGCAATTTTTCCGTTTACGCGGCTGATTGTCGGCAGCATCATCGGTCTCAATGCGGCAATTGTGCCGCTTGTGGTGTCTGCCGCGCCGTTTGTGGCGCGTGTGGTGGAGGCGAATCTCGAGGAAATCGACCCCGGCGTCATTGAAGCCGCGCGCTGCATGGGCGCGACAAACGGGCAGATTGTGTGGAAAGTTTTGCTTGTGGAAAGTGTGCCGAGCATCGTGCGCGGCATCTCCATCACCACCATCACGCTCATCGGTTACGGCGCAATGGCAGGTGCCGTCGGCGCGGGCGGACTTGGCAAAATCGGATACAGCTACGGGTTTCAGCGCTTCAACCCGACCGTGATGTATCTCACGGTGGCACTGCTGATTGTGATTGTGTGCGCCATACAGGGACTGTTTAATTTTCTTGCAAAAAAACTCGACAAAAAGAGCAAAAGCATGGCACAAAGCAAATAAGACATACAGCCGACAAATTGCGGGAGTGCACGCCTGCGGTTTTCATAGAGGGAATCATTTACACACAAAGAAAATGGAGGGAAAATCATGAAAAAAATTCGTATTTTTACAGCAG
>JAVWRA010000081.1:0-8850 GCA_036635095.1 Ruthenibacterium sp.
CCTGCAAACCTGCTTTTACAAGTCTCAACGCAAGCTCTTGACGTGAGAGATTACAGCCGCTTACATCAACCCATGCTAAGTATGTTGCCTCAGGAATCGTGAATTTCAGGCTTGGAACCTCAGCAGATAAACGTGCGGCGAAATGGCGGAAATTTTCGTCAAGATATCCGTTAAGCGCATCTACCCAGTCACCACAACTTGCATAAGCTGCTTTACACGCATCAATGGACAACGGATTGGGGTTTCCAAGAGCCATATCCGCACCCCATGCCTGCGCGATGGCAGGGTCGGCAAAGAAAATATTAGACAGTTCATTACCTGCCAAGTTAAATGTTTTGCTAGGTGCCGTACAGGTGATAATTCTCTTTTCATTGGGAAAAAGACTTGCAAAAACAATGTGATGCTGCTCACTGCGTATAAAATCGAAATGTATTTCATCGCTCACTACAAAAACATTGTTCGAGAAGCAAATATCTCCGATGCGAAGCAATTCTTCCTTTGTCCACACTCGCCCTGTAGGATTGTGTGGGTTACACAAAAAGTAGAGCGTATTTGCAGGGTCTTTTGCCTTTTCCTCAAAATCCTGCCAATCCATTTCATAGCGTCCGTTATGCTCTACTAAGCGGCTGTACACAGGGGTTCTTCCATATTTTTTAATGGCATCGTTAAACGGATGATATGCCGGTGTGTTGAGCAACACACCCTCATTGGGTTTTGTAA
The DNA here is from genome assembly GCA_036635095.1 of Ruthenibacterium sp. Classification (GTDB taxonomy): domain Bacteria; phylum Bacillota; class Clostridia; order Oscillospirales; family Ruminococcaceae; genus Ruthenibacterium. Next base: position 721 of record JAVWRA010000081.1, read on the forward strand.
GTTTTTCCACTGCCACATTCAGCGTCCGAATAACACCGGAACTGAAAATACTAGTGTGCGGGTCTACCTTCCAGTCGTGGCGATTGCTCATCCACGCGCCAAGCGCCTCATAATATTCCGGATCCAAAATCATACTGTAACCCAAAATGCGACGATCAATCCGTGCCTTCATTGCATCTAAAACAGGCTGTGGACAAGCAAAATCCATATCTGCAATCCACATAGGAACAAAGTCCTCCGGCAAGCCGGGATACATCATCTTGCCTGCTCCGTACTTAACACTGTTGGTATTGCTGCGGTCAATAATTTCATCAAAATCGTACATTAAAATTCCCCTTTCGGCTTTTTGTTTAGCGCTAAACTATCTGGCTAAAGCATAAACCAACTTGTTTAATATGTCAATACTTATTATCAAAATTTAAAATTTTTGTATAATTCGTACTGATTGCTTGGCTATTTTTTTCTTTTTTGCACAACAAAAAACCACTGACGGTCATTATTCCGCCAGTGGTTTGAATATTGTTTTGCACTATACCTTTTTTTCTTCCTGCAAAAGGCCTAAATCATTTTCCAAAATATCGCTATAAACTTCCATACATTTGTTGAAAGCAACCAGTTCTTCCATTGTGCAGCGCTCTTGCAGGCGCTGACCTGTACTGCCCTCATTTTGCTTATCATATTCCGCGTGTAATTCCGCCAAGCGTTGACCTTGCTTCGTTGAGTAAACATGAACTTCTTTAGCATTATCCAACAGCTTTGTGCGAATTAAAAGTTTCTTCTTTTCCAGTTTTGTTACGTTTTGTGATGCCGCGCCCTTAGTACATCCCCATTCTTTTGCTAAGTTTCCTATGGTGATGCCAGGATTTTCGCAGATAATCGACAAAATGTGCATCTCCACCATACTGTGTAAAGTTCCGTCTCCATAGTCTCGCCGAAAATTCATATAATCTTGATAGAGACTTATAAAACGGTAGAAAGCACTCGTACCCTTTTTATTCCATTTTCCTGTCGGTTCACTCAAAATAATCCCTCCAATGAGAAAAGTTTTCGCTCTCGTATTCTATCACAATTTACATCATAGCGCAACCAAGCACCCGTCAAGCTATGCTGCAAATCGCGTAAAAATTACGTACTCACATCGTTCCAATCGGCAAAACCAGTGGCTCGAAGTGCGAGCAGGATGGTTTTTCCTCGGAAATTTGATGCGCAAAATAAAGCCGCCGCAGATTCTCTCTGCGGCGGTTCTGTTTTGTGTAAATGATTGGTGACGGCACACTTATCCTCTTGTATTGTCTTTGCTGCGCGTACTGTATTTGGCGTATTCTGCCACATTTACTTGAATGTGACGGTTGATGGTGCGCAAAAATCCCTCTGCACACAGCTCGTTAATCTGTCGGTTGATGGTGACGCGCGCGCCGCCGACAATTTCGCTGAGTTCTGTTTGGTTGTAACAGATTTTGAGGTTATACCAACCCGCGTCGGTGATATTCTCGGTGTCTACCGAAGCGCAAAACAGACGTTTGATGCGGTCTTTGCAGGAATTAAACGTCAGGTTTGCAATTTCATAGCGCAGCATCAGCATTTTCAAAGAATAACACTTGAGCATTTTATCGCGAAACGGCTCACATTCGCCCATCAATTTGCGGCAGCTCTCGTTGGGGATTCTATACAGCACGGTGTCGGTTTCCGTCTGCGAAAAAAGGCCGGTGGTGATGCCGAGAAAAAACGGTGTTTCGCCGAAAAACCAGCCGGGCGTCAGTGTGTACAATATTTTTGCGGTGCCGTCGCCATTGTCCATATAATGTTTGGTGCGACCCTCTTTGATATAATACACGCAGTCCATATTTTGCCCCGGCAGCGTAAAAGAATATTTTGCGGGATATACCACTTTTGTGGAAACGCTTGCAATGATGGCATCTACTTTTTCGTCGTATAAGTCAGACGAGGTCAGCGTCGTCCATTCATATTCGGATTTCATCGCAAACCCTCTTTTCTACGATCGTTTACTTCTGCTTTAATGTGTTAATTATAGCTTGATTTTACTTTAAAAGCAAGTTTCACGCACATTTTGTGAAAAACATTCTGTATTGACTGCCAATCTTTTTGACAAAAATTTGTCAAAACTCACAACAAAAATTTTCTTTTAAACCGCTTTTGGGCATGTACGGCTGATAAACGCCTGCTTTTTTATGCGTGTTGCACAAATAGCAGACACAAATGGTGTGTAAAACGTTGTTTTTGTATCATTCGATACAGTGATAGAAGCGAGATTGTGCCAAAACATGAAAAACTTTATAGTAAAGACACGCAAAGACGCAAAGCCTGCGTCTTGATACACAAAATTTTTTTATGAGGTGATTTTCAATGGTAAAACCAACAGGTTCTTGGGTCGCAATGCCTACTCCGTTCGGCGAAGACGGGAAAGTCGATTTCGGCGCATTTAAAGTTTTAATTGATCGTCAAATTCAATATGGCACTTCTGAGCTTTTTGTGCTCGGCTCTGCCGGTGAAGTAACGCTGCTGTCGCTCGAAGAAAAAGAGAGCATCGTCAAAAATGTCATCAAAATGACAAAAGGCCGCATTCCCGTGTTCTTTAGCTGTGCGGCACTCACCACAGACGCCAGCGTTTCCTTTGCAAAATTTTGCGAGGCCGAGGGCGCAGACGGCGTCATCTTCACCATTCCGCCGTATGTGCTGATTCCGCAAAATGCCGCGTTCGAGCATCTCGACACCTGCATGAGCGCCACCACACTGCCCTGCGGCATCTACAACAACCCCTCACGTCTTGGCGTGAATGTGGAACCGGCCACCATCAAAAAATTGGTGGATCGTCACCCGAACTTCATCGTGGACAAAGAAGCCATGCCCAATGTCAGCCAGCTTGTGCAGGTGAAACGCCTGTGCGGTGATCAGGTCAACCTGCTGTGCTGCGATTATCCGAAATATGCCATCGTTGTGCCGACGCTTGCGCTTGGCGGCAGCGGCACTGCCAATATCGGCGGCAATATCTTCCCGGAAGAAGCCGCAAAATATTCGCGTCCGTGGACGGATATGACCATCATTGAAGAATGCCGCACCGAATACTTCAAATGGTTCCCGCTTTTGGGCGAACTGTATCAGCTTTCGAACCCGATTGTCATCAAAGCGGCGCTCAATATTTTAGGCTTGCCCGGCGGTCATATGCGCAGACCGTACATGGATTATGCCGGCCCGCACTATGACGCGCTTGTCAAAATGATGACCGAAATGGGCGTTATCGAAAAATACGGTGTAAAATAAAAAGCGATTGGAGAGCAGAAATATGAGTGAACGACTTGTCGTCATCGGCGGCACTGCCGCAGGCTTGAGCGCGGCATCAAAGGCAAAACGCTGCAAGCCGGAACTGGAAGTAACCGTGTTTGAAAAATCAGGCTATGTCAGTTATGGTGCCTGTGGACTTCCCTATTTTGTCGGCGGCATGATTGATGCGCCGGACGATTTGGTTTCGCTTACCGTGAAGCAATTGCGTGAAAAACGCAATATCCCCACGTTTACACATCATGAAGTGACAAAGATTGACCGCGAACGCAAAATTGTTTGCGTGAAAAACCTCGATGATTCCTCTTGCTTTGAGCAGCCGTATGACGCTCTTGTGATTGCCACAGGCGCGGCGCCCATTGTGCCGAGACTGCCCGGCGTTTCTTCAGACGGCGTATACTGCTTGCGCACTGTGGAGGACGGCATCGTTCTCAAAGAAAAAGTGCATACCGGTGCAAAACGTGCCGTGATTGTCGGCGGCGGATTCATCGGGCTTGAAGTGGCTGAGGAATTGACGCTGTCCGGCGTACAGGTGGAACTGGTGGAAGCGCTGCCGCGTTTGCTTTCTTTCATGAGTGAAGCATACGCGCAGGAAATTTTGGAAACACTTACCAAAAACGGTGTGACTGTCCATCTGAACACCATGGTGGCGGAAGTGACCGTCGAAAACGGACATACCACCGGCGTTAAAACAGCAGACGGCACCTGCATCGCCGCCGATTTGGTTTTGCTTTCCGTGGGCGTTTTGCCAAGCACTTCCCTTGCGGAAGAATGCGGACTTGCACTCGGACTGAAAAAAGGTATTATTGTAGATGAGCATTTACAAACGAGTGACGATGCCATCTGGGCATGCGGTGACTGCGTACAAATGTATCAACTGATTACGGGCGAAGCGTGCTACGTGCCGCTCGGCACCACGGCAAACAAACAGGGACGCATCGCCGGCGGCAACATTGCCGGTGAAGAAAGCACGTTCAAAGGCGTTTTATCTTCACAGGTGACAAAGGTGTTCGATTTATACATCGCCTCCACCGGTTTTTCCATCGAACAGGCGAAAAGCGCCGGTTTTGATGCAGTTTCTTCCAGTATCGTCAAAGGCGACAAAGCGTCGTATTATCCGGGCAGCAGCGACAACAAACTGACCCTGATTTTCGACTGCAACGACGGTCGCTTGCTCGGCGCACAGGGAATCGGCAGCGCAAGCATCGCGGGGCGCATCAACGTTCTTGCCACGGCGATTACCGCCGGCATGACCGTGGCGCAGCTCAACGAACTTGACCTTGTGTACTCCCCATCGGTTGCCCCTGTTTATGACCCCATTCTCATCGCTGCAAGCAATGCGATGAAATTCGTCAAACACAAGGAGGCTTAAGCATGGGTACTGTATATGAGCTAGTGGTGCAAAAAGACGAGGACGTCAAAGACGTCATCGAAAAATTCGTCCTTGAAAAAGGCTGGGAGAGCGCCTACATCAGCGGCGCAATCGGCTCGGCAAGAGACGTCACCTTTACAGCACCCGTCAGCATGGAGTTTCCGCCCAAAGTGGGCAACACCCTCTGTGTCGGTCCGGGCGAAGTTCTGGCATTTACAGGCGAAATTACCAAACGCGAGTTGATGGATCCGGCGCTCGAAGCCATCTACAAAGACGCCGGCCCGCTTTTTATACACATTCATGCTTCTATGGCGGTGGCAGGCGGACATGTGTATGGCGGCGGCTTCAAAGCGGGAAAAGCGTTCCGCGCCGTCAAAATTTATATCCAACAGATTTAGTTTATTTTATCATACGATTGCGGAATTTTTCGCATTTAACATCAGACAGGAGAATTATCATGAAAAAACTGATTGCACTTGCACTTTCTACTGCCCTTGTTCTTTCGCTTACCGCCTGTGGCGGCAGCACTGCACCGGCAGCTTCAGCGGCACCCGCAGGCAGCACCACAACAGCGGCGGACGGCACGGTGGCAAAACCGTCCTCCCCGAAAAAATTCTCGATGGCAAGCGGTTCCGTCGGCGGCAACTTCTACCTCATGGGCGGCGGTGTGTCGCAGGTACTCAACAAATATGCACCCGATTATTTTAACTTCACCTGCGAAACCACAGGCGGCGGCAGCGCCAACCTCGGCATGTTGCAAAAAGGCGACGCCGAACTCGGCATTGCCATGACGTCTTCCATCAACGAAGCCATGCTCGGCGAAGCGGACTGGACAGGCGGCGTCAAACACGACAAACTGCGCGGCGCACTTGCACTTTATCCGTCTTGGCTGACCGTTTACACGCTCAAATCTTCCGGCATCAAATCGATGTCTGACCTCAACGGCAAAATTGTCGGTGTCGGCTCCAAAGGCATGGCGATGGACCCTGTGTTCCGCCAATTCTTTGCCGATAACAACATCACACCGAAACAAATCCACAACGACGGTCACTCGGCAACGGCTACGGCACTTGGCAACGGCGTTATCGACGCAGCCATTTTGTTTGCCTATCCGCCTTTCGCCGCCATCAGCGAACTTGAAAGCACCAACGATTTAGCTTTCATTCCGCTCACGACCGACGAGCAAAAATATTTGACCGACAAATACAACTTCTACACCGTGGACGCGCTGCCCGGCGGCTCATACAAAGGCGCACCGGAAGATGTCCAGAGCGTTTCCGAGTGGAATATGCTTGTCAGCAGCTCTGACGTTTCGGAAGACGATGTGTATATGATGGTGAAAACCCTTTGCGAAAACCAAGCCGACATGATTGCCGTACACGGCAGCGCAAAATTCATGACTGCCGAAAACACCATTCACTCCAATATCCCGCTGCATGCCGGTGCCGTTCGCTACTTGAAAGAAGTTGGCGTCGAGGTTCCCGCAGAGCTAATCCCCCCCGAATACAAAGGTTAAAATTTCCCCAAAAACAATTGTTCCGCATCATACCGTAAACAATAGCGGTATGATGTGGACCTTATGAGGAGGACGAAAATGGAAAAAAATGCGACTTACGAACAATTTCGAAAATATTTTGTGATTGTACTCTCTGTTTTTACCGGTTTGCTCCACATCGGACAGTTTACGGTTTTCCCGATGGAAAGCATCAAATTTTACGCATGGCATCTGATGCTCGGCTTGATTCTTGTGTTTCTGTATTCCCCGAGCGACAAGAAAAACCCGAAAAAGCTTTTGGTGCTTGACTGGGTGTTGGTGGCGCTTTCTGCCATTTCCGGCGCTTATGTCATCTTCAGCTATGACCAATATATCGTGCTGACCCAGAGCGGCCAGCTCACCCCCACGCTTTATTTCTTTGGCGCACTCATCACCTTATTGGTACTGGAAGCCGCGCGCCGCATGCTTGGCTGGGTTTTGCCCGGTATCGCCATTGCAACCGTTTTGTATGCAATGCTCGGCGGCAATTTGCCCGGCATTCTCGGACACCGCGGATACAGTCTTTCCCGCGTGCTTGCCACTGTGTTCAGTGACCAAGGTATTTACGGCACACCAATCGGCGTTTCGGCGTCCAATGTGTTCTTATTCCTGCTGTTTGCGGCGTTTCTCGGCGCATCCGGCGCAGACCGCATTTTCCAGAACATCGCCATTGCACTGACCGGCCGCAAACGTGGCGGACCGGCAAAAATGGCCGTTGTGGCAAGCTGTCTGTTTGGTTCTATCTCCGGCAGCGCGGTTGCCAACGTAGTCAGCACCGGCGCGTTTACCATTCCTCTGATGAAACGCCAAGGCTATCAGGCGCGTTTCGCCGGCGCAGTGGAAGCCGTTGCTTCTACCGGCGGTCAGATTATGCCGCCCATCATGGGCGCCGCCGCATTCGTTTTATCGGATATTTCCGGCACACCCTATTCCACCGTTTGTATCGCGGCTCTTTTGCCGGCGCTGATGTACTATTTGGCGCTGTTTAAAATGGTGGATTTGGAGTCTGTCAAACATAGTTTGCAGGGTGTTCCCGAAGATGAATTGCCCGACCTCAAAGAATCGCTCAAAAGCGCGTTTAAACTGTTTATCCCCCTCGCGATTTTGCTGTTCTTGCTTCTTGTGATGAAAACCACCCCGATGGTGGCCGCAATTTGGTCGATGGTTGCCATTATTGTCTGCGGATTTTTGGATAAATCTGACCGCTTGACTTTCAAACAAATCATCCAAGGCTTTGTGGACGGCGCAAAAAGTTTGCCGCAAGTCGTCGCGGCATGTGCTTGCTCCGGTATCGTCACCGGCATGTTTGCACTGACAGGCCTCGGCCTCAAATTCTCTGACTTCATCGTCAGCCTTGGCGGCTCCAGCGTCATCCTCAGCCTGCTTCTTGCGATGTTCGTGTGCATCATTCTCGGCATGGGCTTGCCCACCACCGCATCGTACATCATCTGCGCCACCGCCATTGCACCGGCTCTCACCAAAATCGGTGTCCCGTCTTTGGCAGCGCATCTGTTCCTTTTGTACTTTGCCTGCATCTCTGCCATCACACCGCCTGTTGCCGTTGCATCGTATGCCGCAGCCGGTATCGCAAAGGAAAACTCGCTCAAGGTCAGCACCACTGCCGTCAAGCTCGGCATCGTCGGTTTTGCGCTGCCGTTTACCTTTGCGCTCAACCCCGATTATCTGCACTTCGGCTTTGATTTTCTGACGCTTTCCACATGGGTTTCTGCCATTGTGGTGTGCTACTCGGTTGCCGTGGCGGTACAGGGTTTTGTGGAACAAAAAATCACCATTTTCGAGCGGATTTTGTATGTTGTCGTCATTTGCACGGCAATTCAGTCCAACTTCATGCTCTCTATCTTTGGTTGGGTGCTGTTCGCGGTGCTCTACTTCGGACGCGTATACCAGCACAAAAAATCGTTAAAGC
>JAVWRA010000082.1:0-8743 GCA_036635095.1 Ruthenibacterium sp.
ATTTTATCTTCAACTTCTTTGCGTATCACGCGGCGCAAGTCTCGTGCGCCAAATTTGCCGCCGGAAGCTTTTTGGCACAACAAGGTCAGCGCCGCATCTGTCCATGTGAGCGCAACGCCTTTACTGTCAAGCGGCTCTTTATATTCGCTGAGCATCAGCGCCGCAATTTTTTCAAGACTTTCCTCGCTCAGCGGTTCAAACGAAATCACTTCATCAACACGGCTTAAAAATTCGGGGCGCAAAAAGTCAGACAACGCTTTCATTGTTTTTTCTTTGCTCATGGCACTGATGCTTTTGTTGAACCCTGTTTCGCCGATTTTTTCGCCTGACCCTGCGTTGCTTGTCATGGCGATGACGGTGTTTTCAAAATTGACCGTGCGCCCTTGCGCATCGTTGATTTTTCCCTCATCCAAAATTTGCAACAGCAAATTCATAACGTCCGGATGTGCTTTTTCAATTTCGTCAAACAAAACCACACTGTATGGTTTGCGGCGCACTTTTTCAGTGAGCTGACCCGCTTCGTCATAACCGACATAACCCGGAGGCGAACCGATTAAACGTGACACCGCATATTTTTCCATAAATTCACTCATATCAAGACGAATCAGCGGGTCTACGGTGTCAAACAACTGCAATGCAAGCTGCTTGACAAGTTCCGTTTTGCCGACACCGGTCGGGCCGACAAAAATAAAACTTGCCGGACGGCGGCGCGCAGAAATATCGGCGCGGCTGCGTTTGATGGCGTTTGCCACAAGATGCACCGCTTCAGGCTGACCAATCACTTTTTCGCCAAGCCGCGTTTCAAGATTGGCAAGCTTTGTATATTCGCCCTCCTTGATTTTTGCCGACGGAATCCCCGTCCACAATTCAATCACGCGGGAGACATCTTCCATTGTCACTTCGATGGCGTCCACGGCTTTTTCCTGTGCCGGCAACGCTTGTTCTATGCGCAGAATATCGGATTTTATCGTCGCTAGTTTCTCATAATCCGTGCCGTCTGTTGCCTGTTCCTGCTCGGTTTCTTCTGTTTTCAAATTTTCAAGCTGCTTTACATTGTCGAGATATTCCGTAATCTCCGCATGACGCAAGCTACAGCAGGCGCAGGATTCATCCAGCAAATCAATCGCCTTATCGGGCAAAAAGCGGTCGGTAATATAGCGTTCCGACAGCGTGACCGTGCTACGCACAATGGCGTCATTCACCTTGACATGGTGATGTGCTTCATAATATTGCTTGATGCCCGCAATGACCGCAATCGTGTCGGCAATGGACGGTTCTTCCACTTTCACCGGCTGAAAACGGCGTTCGAGCGCTTGATCTTTTTCGATAAATTTGCGATATTCCGCAAACGTCGTTGCGCCGATAACTTGAATTTCGCCGCGTGACAGCGCCGGTTTCAAGATATTTGCGGCATTCATTGCACCCTCGGAATCACCTGCGCCGGTGATATTATGAATTTCGTCGATGAACAAAATCACATTGCCGGCGGCTTTCACTTCGCTGATTAACCCTTTGACGCGGCTTTCAAACTGACCGCGAAACTGTGTGCCTGCCACAAGGCTTGTGAGGTCAAGCAGATAAATTTCTTTGTCTTTGAGCCGTGCCGGCACGTTGCCCTCCACGATATGCAGTGCAATGCCCTCTGCGATGGCTGTTTTGCCGACGCCGGCTTCGCCAATCAAGCAGGGATTGTTTTTCTGACGGCGCGAAAGAATTTGAATGGTGCGATAAATTTCTTCATCGCGACCGATGATTCTGTCCACTTTGCCCGCGCGCGCTTTTGCGGTCAGGTTTTCACAGTAATTGTCGAGAAATTTACGCTTTTTCCCCTTGTCGTTTTTGCTTTTCGGCTCTGCGTTTGCGCCGCCGTTTTGTGCATCTTCTTTTTTATGTCCGCCAAAAATGCCAAGCGGAAACGTGCCTGCGCCGCCCGGTTGAAACCCTTCTTCTCCGCTCTCGGCATCGGCATCTTCCGCGTCCTCGCCGTCCTCAATTTCGGCGCCGCCGCCCATCATGCTGCGGAACATTTCGGCGGGATCCATGTCGCCATTCTGCATCATACTGGAAAACCGCTCCTCCATCGATTCAAGATCGCTGTCGGAAATACCGAATTGTTTCATCAAATCATCAACCGGTTTGATTCCGAGTTCACGCGCGCAAGAAAGGCAATAGCCCTCACTTTTGGCGTTTCCGCCCTCCAGTTTTTGCACAAAAACAATGGCGGGTCGTTTGTTACATCTTACACAAAGCATCGTTTCGTCTCCTTATATAAATGGATTATACTGCGCAAATGCAGCATAGAAAAAGCTGCCCGATAGTGCTTGCTCGTTGACAACCGGCAAACTGCTGCCCGTGAGCGCAACAATTGCAAAAAGCAAGCAGAGTGCCAATAAAATATTGATTCCGCCGGCAAGCACCCCAACAAGCATTCCGAGTGTGCGGTTGACACCGCCGACGATGGGAATATGGTTGATATTGGTGAGTGTCGCCACCAAAAACGCAAGAATCAGCTTGCACACCGCATAGGTCGCAAAAAACACAACCACCGTGATAATCGGCACAATCAATGGTGCAATCACCTGCTCCACGATTTGCTGTGCAATGTCCGGTGCGCCTGAATTGAGCAAGTTTCCCGCTGAATCCGTCAGATTTTCCACCAAACTATCCGGTAAAAACTTGGCAAATCCGTTCATGAAATTGTTGAAATTAAACGTGCCTTGTTCTTGAATGGTTTTGGCGGTGCTTTCAATCAGACCGGATTTGAAAAAGTTTTCAAACACATTCGGGCTGAATTTTCCGGACAAAACCCATGCGACAGACAGCGCCGCAAGGTTGCCCACAAGGTCAAGCAATCCGGCAACAAGACCTTTGCCGCGATAATACACCATTGTGGCAATCAATAATAGCACAAGCGCAATATCGAGCAAAATTGCCGGATTGACAGAAGAAAAATTCATACGCAAGAGTCCTTTCATGCAGCCGGCTTTGGCGGCGGCGTAAATTCACAAACACGCATTGGCGTGATGAGAAACAGTTCATGTGCCGGAATCAACGCGAGCGGTTTTTCCGTAAGGGGCGTCTCTCCGCAAAAAACGCCGTCGAGCGCATAGGTGCGCACACTGTCGCTTGTCAACACATACGCACCTGTGCGGTCTGCGCTGACGGACTGTGCGCGCACGTCCACCGCTGCAGCACCGATTTCCGTGAGCGTGTCGCTCAACACCACCATGCTTGTGAGCGTGGTATGCAGCGGCGAGCCAAACAGCAGCACCGTGTTTTTGCCGGCATCTAAACTTGCGCTTTGCAGCGTCCGTGTGCCGTAGGAATATGTGGCAGTCGCTGTGCCGTCCGCCGTGTTATAGGTTGCCGCAAACGTATCATACACCACCAAAAGCGTATCGCGTGTCAAATATTTCATCTGCACGGGAATGCCCTCTGTCGTAACAATCGTGGCGGCAGGCTCGTTTGTTTGCGTGTTGAACAGCGTGATATTGGCGCCGAGTGCGCCGCCCTCACCGTGCAGCGCCGCAACGGCAAAATGTTTGTTGTCTGACGCAAACGCGATTGCGGTTGGTATTTCACTCGTTTTCCAGTACCAAATTTCGTTGAGCAACGGGTCATATACAGACAGTTTTGATTTCGTGACAACCGCCATGGTTCCGTTGTCGCTCATTTCGGCAAGTAAAATAGCATCTTGCGTTTCCAAATTGTACAGCGAACGCGTTCTGCTTTCCACAAGCGCCTGTGTGCCGCCGCGATTGTAAACACACACACGCGCATTGCCGGCAGTCACACAAGGGCGCGCATATCCGTGCTGAATGCGCCGCAATTCTTTGCCGCTGGACGACAGCATTACAAGGTCGCGTTCGCCGAGTGCCGCAAACCCGCCGGATAATTCTTCTGCCGCGATAAATCCGGACAATTTGAGCGAAACCGGAAACCCGTCGCCGCGTGAAAATGCAATGGAAACAGAATCCACCACATCGCCCAGCATGGAAATAGACGCGCCGTACACACCGGCAAAATAAGCAAGCACCGCCGCTGCCAACAGCACACAAACAGCCGCCACACGCAAACGGCGCATTCTGCGTCGCCTGCGAATACGCTCAATACGCGTCATATTTTCTTGTGACGGTTGCTGTGGCAATTCCGGCTCATCGGGCGGACTTTGCGGAATAAATAAATCCATACTTTGCATTCCTTTTGGTAGGCTGACAGCCTAGTAGTTCACTTTGTATAAAAACAGTCCTTGTGCAGATACCGTATCCCCTGCTTTGGCACGGTCTTTTCCGTCAAGAACGGCACAGACATCTTGCGGTTTCAGATGCCCCATGCCGACCTCCACAAGCGTACCCACCAAAATGCGCACCATATTGTAAAGATAGCCGTTTGCACAAATATGAAACGTAATATCCGCCCCGCTTTGCGTAACATTGAAAAAATGCACCGTGCGCACAGTGTCCTCAATTTTGCTGCCGGCAGACATAAACGCGGCATAATCATGTGTGCCGCACAAAAGCTGCGCCGCTTCCTGCATGGGTTTCAGTTCCAAATGCGGCGTACAGCGCCAGCACAGTCCCGTCTCAAACACATCGTCAATCGCACTGTTGCGAATGCGATACAGATATTCTTTGCTGACGGAATCATACCGCGCATGAAAATTTTCCGCCACTTCCTCTGCCTTGCTCACACGAATATCCGCCGGCAAATAGCGATTGAGCGCCAGCGGCAGCTTGTAGGGCGCAATCGGTTTCGGCTGTGTAAAGCTGACACAATAGCCGATGGCGTGTACGCCCGCATCTGTGCGCGAACAGCCTTTTACGTCGGGGCGTGTGCCATACAGTTTTTCCATGGCATTTTGCAATACTTCACAGACCGAAAGCGCATTTTTCTGCACTTGAAAGCCATGATACCTTGTGCCGATGAACCCGAGCGTAATCAGTGTGTGCATGTTTGTCTCCCGTCGCGTAATGAAAATAATCAGATGCCTTTAAAATAAAAATTGGTGCAGCCGATGGCGACAAACACAACAATTGCCGCCGCCGCAAGCAAAACATCTTTGCCTGTCATGCGCAATTGTTTTAAGCGTGTACGTCCGTCTCCGCCATGATAACAGCGGCATTCCATCGCCATTGCAAGTTCATCTGCGCGGCGAAACGCACTGATAAACAGCGGAATCAGCACCGGAATGAGCGCTTTTGCGCGCTGTGTCAACGTGCCGGAATCGAGCTGTGCGCCGCGCGCTTTCTGCGCATTCATAATCTTGTCGGTTTCTTCAATCAATGTCGGAATAAACCGCAGCGCGACCGTCATCATCATGGCAAGCTCATGCACCGGCAAATGCAGTTTGTTCAGCGGATGCAAAAGCTGTTCAATCGCGTCGGTCAGCACAATCGGGCTTGTGGTATACGTCAGCAAACTTGTGCCGGCAATCAGGCAAATAATGCGCACCGCCATAATTGCGGCATAACGAATGCCCTCCGCATAAATTTTGAAAATCCACCACGCAAACAGCGGCTCGCTTTTGCCCGTCATGAAAAAGACATTCAGCACGGCTGTGAATAAAATAATGGGCAAAATCGGTTTGATGCTTTTGCCGATGAGCTTCAGCGGAATTTTCGAAATCGCATACAGTGCCGCCAAAAACAAAATTGAAATCACCAGTCCCGCCGGATTTGAACCGACAAAAAGCATGACGATATACGCGATGGTAAGGAGCATTTTCACGCGCGGGTCCATCTCGTGAATGATGGATTTCCCCGGGAAATGCTGACCGATGGTGATATCTCTCAGCATGATTTCGCCCCCTTGTCACGCGCGGCAAGAATGGTTTTCACGGCGTATGGCACGGTGTACACATCGGTAGAAATAGCAAGTCCCATCTCACGCAGCCGCAAGAATATCTTTGTCACTTCCGGCACGGAAAGTCCCATCGACAGCAATTCCGGCGCGCGCGCAAACACGGCTTCCGTCGTGTCATACATGGCAACTTTTCCCGCGTCGAGTACCAACACCTTGTCGGCGTATTTGGCGATATCCTCCATGGAATGGCTCACAAGCACCACCGTTGAACCGGTTTCCTTGTGATAGCGTTTCATCTGGCTCAAAATGGTGTCGCGTCCCTCCGGATCAAGTCCTGCGGCAGGTTCGTCCAGCACCAGCAGTTTCGGCTCCATGGCAATCACGCCGGCAATGGCAACACGGCGCTTTTGTCCGCCGGAAAGTTCAAACGGACTGCGCAATAAAATGCTCGCATCAATACCGCAAAAGGTTGCCGCACGTAAAACACGGCGATTGATTTCCTCCTCCGCAAGTCCCATATTGCGCGGGCCGAACGCAATATCTTTATACACGGTTTCCTCGAACAGTTGATATTCGGGATATTGAAACACCAGTCCCACCATGAAGCGAAACCGGCGAATGTCTTTCGGGTTCGCCCACAAATCTTCGCCGCCGATGTACACTTTGCCTTTGGTCGGCTTATTGATGCCGTTAAAGTGTGTGATTAAGGTAGATTTTCCGCAACCTGTCGAACCGATAACGCCGACAAAATCGCCTTCTTCAATGGAAAAACTCACATCGTCCAGTGCCGTGGTGGCGTCCGGCATTCCCTCTCCATAGATATAGGAAAGATGGTCAACTTTTACGATTTCTGACACGCGGGCGCCTCCTTTCCTGTGAGCATTTTATACAGTGCCGCGGCGCATTCTTCTGTTGTTGTGATATCGCGCGGCATCGTACAGCCTGCCGCCGTCAGCGCATGGCAAAGTTCCGCCGCCTGCGGCACATCAAGGCGCAGTGCCTTCACTTTTTCCACTTGGCTGAACACCTCTTTCGGTGTTCCCTCTAAAGCAATTTTCCCGCCCGACATCACAATCACGCGGTCGGCGGCGGCGGCTTCTTCCATATAATGCGTAATCTGCACCACCGTAATGCCATATTCGTGATTGAGTTTGCGCACGGTGCGCATCACTTTTTCGCGTCCGATGGGGTCAAGCATCGCGGTGGCTTCATCGAGAATCAAGCAGTCGGGGCGCATGGCAATCACGCCCGCAATGGCAACGCGCTGTTTTTGCCCGCCTGATAATTTATGCGGCGCTTTGTCGCGATATTTGTAAATGCCTGTCATCTGCATGGCATCGTCTATGCGCACACGCATTTCAGCGGGCGGCACACCGAGATTTTCAAGTGCAAACGCCACATCTTCCTCCACCACGGTCGCCACAATCTGGTTGTCGGGATTTTGAAAAACCATGCCCACTTTTTGGCGCAGTTCGAGCAATTTGTCTTCCTCCGCCGTGTCGATTCCCTCCACGGTCACGGTGCCGCTTTGCGGTAAAATGATGGCGTTGAAATGCTTTGCCAGCGTACTTTTTCCGCATCCGTTTGCCCCAAGCACCGCCACAAATTCACCTTTTTGCACCGTCATCGAAAGGTCGTCAATCGCCTTATGTTTATCTTCCGTATAACTGAAAGAAATATGTTCTGTTTGTAACATTTCCATTTTGTACATCCTTTATGATTCCGAAATCCACCATGCTGTCGCGCCGCACGGCACAACGCCGCCGGTTGCCGTCACAGGCAGACCGATTTCATCACATTCCGTTTCACCGCCATGCACTTTGCCGACACGCGTTTTCAAAATGTATTCCATCACGTTCGGTGACAAACCCGTGGTATAGCTGTTGACCGCCACAAAAAGCGGATTTTCGCTCAAAATGCCCGTGCAGAGGTCGATAAAATCGTAAATATTATCTTCCACTTTCCAAATTTCGCCCGATGGACCGCGTCCATAACTCGGCGGGTCCATAATCACGGCGTCATATGTCATGCCGCGGCGAATTTCCCGCGCAACAAATTTGGCACAGTCATCCACAATCCAGCGAATCGGTTTGTCGTCAAGCTTGCTGACAGCCGCATTCTCACGTCCCCACGCCACCATGCCGCGGCTTGCGTCCACATGACACACCTGTGCGCCCGCCGCCGCGCATGCAAGTGTTGCGCCGCCGGTGTAGCCGAACAAATTCAGCACTTTAATCGGTCTTTTTGCACCGGTAATCAACTTTTTATAAGCGTCCCAGTTGACCGCCTGCTCCGGAAAAACACCCGTATGTTTGAAGCCGGTCGGTGACACCACCATGCGAAAATCATCATATCCGATTTGCCATTTTTCCGGCATTTTGCGCTTGTAATCCCATGCGCCTCCACCTGTCGCCGCGCGATGATACACGGCGTTTGCGCTGTTCCACAGTTTGCTTGTCTCGCCGTTTTTCCAAATCACCTGCGGGTCGGGGCGCACCAAAAGCGTCTTGCCCCAACGCTCCAAACGGTTGCCGTCTGTCGCGTCAATCAGTTCATAGTCTGTCCAATTCGTCGCTGCTCGCATGAAGCTCCTCTTTCGCGTATTTTTTGATTAACAAATACGCATTTTCTTATTATAGCTTTCTAATTATGAATAAATAAAGTAGGCAGAAGCCTTATGCGCACCGCAAGGCTCTTGTCCGCACACACTACACGCCATAATCCGCCAAAGTCTGCTGCGCTGTTTTTTCTTCCAGCTCCGCCGGCGTTTGCAAACCGAGATGCGCATACGCATACCGCGTTGCACAGCGTCCGCGCGGTGTGCGCGTCAAAAAGCCAAGTTGCATCAAATACGGCTCGCACACATCTTCCAGCGTCACGCTTTCCTCGCCCAGTGCTGCGCCCAATGTGTCAAGTCCCACAGGGCCGCCGCCATACATTT
>JAVWRA010000083.1:0-8726 GCA_036635095.1 Ruthenibacterium sp.
TGATTTTTTCATCGGCGCAATTTCGCCTACCGGTTTTTGCGGCTATTATAATCCACTGTTACAAAGCATGAGCGCGTGCGGCATTTCTCTGTTGAAGGGCGGCCCCGGCTGCGGAAAATCGACCTTGCTGTGCCGCGCCAAAGAACTGTTTGCGGCGCAGGGCGAAACGATAGAAGCGCTGCACTGTGCCGGAGACCCGACATCGCTTGACGGCGTTGTCTGCCGTGCAAAAGGGTTTTGCGCCATAGACGCAACGCCGCCGCATACGCAGGAGCCGCGTTATCCCATTGCCGTGGAACGGATTGTCTCGCTGTACAGTGCGCTTGACGCCGCCGTACTGCGGAAAAATCGCAGTGAAATTGTAACGCTATTCGACCAAAACAGCGCTTGGAACGAACGCGCGGCGCGGTACATCACCGCCGCCGGCAGTTTGCTGCAAGACACCGCGCGTGTGGCACTGTGCTTTACCGACACCGAAAAAGCACGCTGTTTTGCGCAGTCTCTTTCCCGCAAATATATTCCCATCGGCAGCGGCGGTGCGCGTGAAGATTTGCGCATGCTGAGCGCCGTCACCTGTGACGGACTTGTATTTTACGAAAAAACGCTTGCGAAACTTGCCGACACCGTAATTGTGCTTGACGATGAATTTGGCGCGGCAGGCAAAGTGATTTTAGAGCAAATTTGCGCCGAGGCACTCGCCAAAGGACAAAGCGTGATTTCGTGCTACTGTTCCTTGAATCCATATGATAAAATGGAGCATTTGATTCTTCCCGATTTGCGGCTGTGTTTTGCGACGCACAATGTCTATCATCCCATCACCATTGCGCGCACACGCACCATTCACTGCACCCGTTTTTGCAGTCAAAACGGCATCAAACTGCGCCGCAAACGGCTGCGTTTCAACCAAAAAGCCACCACAGAGCTGCTTGAACAGGCGGTTGTGATGCTGCGTGAAGCCAAAAATTGTCACGATGCTCTTGAGAAATTCTACACGGACGCCCTTGCTATTGAAGAAGTGGAACAAATTTATCGCAACTGGATGAACGATTTATAGCAGCATTGTTTCATACAGCGCATCTAAATCAACACAGCAAACGTCCTCGCGCTGTTTGAGCGCATCCAAAAACGGCAGCGCCTGTTTGCGCACAGCGGCGAACAGGCGTTTTACCGTGAATAAATGTGTTACCGCATCGCAAAAAACGGGACAATTGCTTTCCAGAAAACCCAGCTCATCAATGAGCGCAAACTCACTTTCGGCGCATTCTGCCGCCGCAACAGCCTTGAGACCGAGCGTTTCAAAACCGGATAATACAGGCGTCATCACGCCGTTTTCAACCTGTCCGATTTGTGCTGTTTCCTGCGTCAGATTGTCCGTCAGCCACACAGAGCGTGATTGGTGTACGGCGTCTGTCTGTAAGTGTGTTTGAAAACCCGGCAAACTTTTTCCGGCAAGCATCGCTTGCAGCACCGTTGTTTTTCCACTTTGCTTCTCCCCCGTTACAATCAAACTGCGCTTGCCGGAAGCTTCAAAAATGCTCTGCAAACAGCTTGCAGCTTTTTGTACTTCCGGTCTTTTTCTTTCGTTCATCACACATTCTCCGTTTCTTCCGCATCGATGCGCTGCATCACAAAGCCGCCATCTGCCGCAACGACAATCACATGCTCATAAATACGCTGCAACGCCGTTTGTATGACTTGCACACTATCTTTTTTGGGGCAAATATCTCCGACAAGCCGTCCGTCTTTGAGCAGCAGCAAACGGTCACAATATTGCATTGCCAAATTTGCATCATGCAAACAGAGCAGTCCCGCCTTGTTTTGACGATGAATCACCTGCCGGATTTTGGCAAGAATCAAATGCTTATTGTTGAAATCGAGCGCACTGTCCGGCTCATCAAACAAAAGCAGCGCCGTGTCTTGCACCAGCGCCCGCGCAAGCAATACCAATTGACGCTGCCCTGCGCTCAATGTGAGAAAATCTTCCTCGCTGCGCGCCGCAAGTCCGACTTCCTCCAGTGTTTTCAGCGCCAACGCACGCTGTGCGGCATTGGGAAACGCAAGCAGCCGCAGCGCCGGATTGAATCCCATTAAAACCATTTCAAGCACGGAAATGGAAAACGCAACGCCGCTATGCTGCGGCATGTAACTCATGGCGCGCGCACGCTCTTTTTCGCGCAATGTCTGCATATTTCTGCCCTCGAGCAGGCAGGTGCCGCCGCTTTGCGTCAAGCCGCAAATTCCTTTGAGCAGCGTTGTTTTTCCGCTGCCGTTTGTGCCAAGCAACGCGGTGAGACAATTGCGTTCAATCGTGACGTCCACGTCTTGCACAATCGTTTTGGCACGATAGCCGGCGGAAAAATGTGCAAGCGTCAAAACCGCTGTTTTGCTCATGCCACTTTCTCCCCCTTGCAAATCAGATAAATCAAAAAGGGCGCACCGATGAGTGAGGTTAAAATGCTGACCGGTATTTCGGACGCTGCAACGCTGCGCGCGAGGCAGTCGGCAAACAGGAGCAGCGCCCCGCCGATTGCGCCGCTGAGCAGCAGCGTTTGTGCGCGGTTGTTTTTCGTCAACAGACGGGCGATATGCGGTGCCAATAAGCCCACAAATGAAATTAGACCGGTGATGCTCACAATTCCACCGACTACCAATGTTGCCAAAACGAGGACAAGACGGCGCAAACCGTCCACACGCACACCGAGCATTTTCGCCTCGTCCGCATCCAAAGACAGCAAAATAATCTGACGATACAGCAAAAATAATCCCGCTGTACCTGCCATTACAACACCCAAAACAACCGGCAGCTTTGACGCGGTGATTCCCGCAAGGCTGCCCATCGTCCAAAACTCAATAGATGCAAGCTGACGTTCAGGGTCGGCGGTAAGCTTCAGCGCCATCAAAATCGCCTGTGCAAGCGCATTGACTGCAATGCCGGATAGCACAAAAGTGGCAAGATGTCGTTGATTTGCTGCGCCCGCAAGGGTCAATGCAAGCAAAACAGCCGCAATTCCGCCGCAAAATGCGCAGACTGCCGTCACCAAAACACTGCCGCCAAAAAAGAGAATTGCTGCCGCCGCGCCCACACTTGCGCCGGAAGATACGCCGATGATATCCGGCGATGCAAGCGCGTTTTTAAAAATAATTTGATACACACCACCTGCCACCGCCAAGCCGAAACCTGCCGCGAGCGCCATCACGGTGCGCGGAAGACGCAGGGTAAAAAAGATGCGCATTTCTTGTTCATCGCCTGCAAACAGCAGCGGCAAAGACAGCGGATAGCGCCCTATCAGCAAGGACGCACCAAAGGCGACCCCCATCAAAATGAAGGTCGCCCATAAAAATATTCTGTTCTTTTTCGTCTGTGCAATCATGCGGCTTTTTGCGGCGCTTGATAGGCAATGTCATAGTAATCGTGATAAAACGCCGTCGCTTCTTTTGTGAACATTTCCGGCGTATAGACATCGCTGTGCAATACGCTTGCCAGCCACAAACTGCCCAAAGCAGACGATGGTACGGGAGAATCCCACGCTTCATACGCACCGGGCATCTGATATACCGCTTTGTTTTTCACCGCGGTGACACTAGAAATATTTTTGTCGTTCAATACGTCCTGCACCGTATACTGCGCATCAGACGCCAATACAATCACATCGGGATTCCACGCGATAACCTGTTCGTACGAAACATCTGCCCAGTAATTATCTTTCAGTTCCGCTGCAACGTTTTTGCCGCCCGCTGTTTCAATCAGTGCATTCTGATACATTTTTGCACCGGCTGTGCTGAGAAATGCGCTGTTGCCGCCGAGATACACCGTCGGTTTTTTGGCATCTGCCAGTAAATCGGTCAGCTTTTGCGTTTGATTCATGCTGAAGCGAATCAAACCGGTGCCTGTTTCGGTGGTGCCTGTGGCAATGGCAATTGTTTCAATCATTTGTTGCAATTGTTCCGTCCCCTCGGGATTGACCGCAATGACGGTAATGCCCAGTTCCTCGAGCGCTTTTACGCTGTCTTTGAGTTTGATGGGCAAAATGACAAGATCCGGCTTCAGCGCGGCGCAACCCTCTAAATCAAACTCTTTTGCAGAGCCGACATTGGGCAACTCGAGAAATTCCGGTGCCGCAAGCGCATAAATCGGGCGCGTTTTGGCTTTTGCTTCAATGCCGACCACCTGTTTTTCAAGACCGAGCGCAATCAGCAAAGAGCTTGTGATATAATAACCGCTGACAATTTTTTGCGGCTGTTTTTCAATTTTCACCGTGCGGTCAAGCGCATCTTTCACCGTGACGGGAAAGGCGTCCGTTTGCGCCGGCGCTTGCGATGCCGCGGAGGAAGCCGGTTTTGACGGTGCCGGTTCGCCGGACATAGAAATCGGCGTACCGAAATCCACATTGGACGGAAGGCTTTGCACCACGCTTTGTGAATTGCTTTGCACGGCATCTTTTGAAGCCGCACCACACGCCGTCATGGATAAAACAAGTGCTGCCGACAGGCAGACTGCAATCATCTTTTTCATATAAAAACCTCCATAGTTATGACTGTTATAGTATCATACTACAGCCTATTTTGCAAGTGAGCCAAAAAGCCGTCCGCATAAAATGCAAACGGCTTTCAGTTGAATTTTTATATCTCCGGCGTCACGGCAATCGCGCCGTAATTGCGCACACTCAGCACATGGCAGGCATCGCTGCCAAATACATTTTCCATGGTGGCGCAGTATTCCGAAAGCAACGCCTGCGGTACAAACGCCTGAATCGTACCTGCAAAACCGCCGCCTTGCAGCCGCCACGCGCCTTTTCCGCGCAACACTTTTTGAGAGAGCGCCACGCCGAGCGGCACACCTTGTTCCTGCGGATGCCTTGTGCTGTAGGCGTTTTGATTGTATTCAAACGAGGAATGTCCGCCCTCGATAATCATTTGTAAAAAATCGTCAAATCGGTCTTGCTGCACCGCTTTGCAAAGGTCTTTTGCACGGCTGCACTCGGCAAAAAAATGAATTGCGCGCAACACGGCACGATCCCCTGTTTTTGCGCGTACCGCGGCAATTTGTGCAAAAAATGCGTTTTCGTCTACTTCGCGCAACACTTTTTTACCGAAAAATGCCGCAACGCTCTCCATCTCGCTGCGCACTGCTGCATAGTCGTCCGTCAAATCGGCATGACTGCCTTTTGTGTCTGTAATACACAGCGCATAACCGTGTTTTGCAAGGTCAAACGCCACCACATCGACAATCGGTTTGCCCGGTGTTTTGAAGTCAATCGTGATGGCACTGCCGACGGAACACGCCGTTTGATCCATCAAGCCGCTCGGTTTGCCAAAAAAATTGTTCTCTGCGCATTGGCTGATTTGAGCAATTTCAACAGCGGAAAATTTGCCGCTGTTATATTCGCCATTGAAAATAGCGCCGATGACAACTTCAAACGCCGCCGAACTCGAAAGCCCCGAACCGCGTAAAACGTCTGAAGTGGTATAGGCATCAAAGCCGCCTATTTTGCCGCCGCGCGCACAAATATCCGCCGCCACACCGCGAATCAGTGCGCCGGAACGTCCTTTTTCATTCTCCTGCGGCGTCAATACGGATAAATCAATTGCATCTGCCTTATCAAATCCCGCAGATTTCACCCGTACAACGAGGTCACTGTTTTGTGATACAACTGCAATGATATCGATATTCACTGCCGCCGCCATCACAATGCCGTTGTTATGGTCGGTGTGATTGCCGCCGATTTCCGTGCGGCCCGGTGCCGAATAGAGCTGCACATTGCGCTGTGCGCCATAGAGTGCGGCGAAGTGTGCAATGGCATCGCAATAGCGTTTACGCTGCTTTAAAACCGTTGCCTCGTCCTGCGCATACAATTTGCGAAAAGCCGCGTCATAATTTCCCTGTTCGATTAAGTGGGTTAATTCTGTCGTTGTCAACATTGTATCCACCTCCTGCCTTTATTATAGCAGACGCGCGGTTGAAGTAAACAATAATTTTATAGCCAAACATGGACTTTTGTTGACTTTTTTGGTATAATGACCAATAAGAAATTGAATCGACTCTGCTAGAGGGGGAAATCTGATTTGACCAATCCATACAAAGAATCTTTCAAACAAAATTATACCGACAATGTGGAACTTTCTATTTTTAATTGCGGTCTGCAAAGCTGTGAGTGCGGCTACACATGGGGGCCCGGTGTGCGCGACCATTATCTCATTCATTTTGTAGTGCGCGGAAAAGGCACCTATACGGTAAATGACACGGTGTTTGAGCTGTGCGCGGGTGATGTTTTTTTGGCAAAGCCGAGTCAGCTCATCACCTATTCGGCAGACAAGGACGACCCGTGGGAATACGACTGGGTTGGTTTTAACGGCGCCTGTGCCAACAAATTGGTTGCACAGCTTCCGTTTCGCGACAATCTGCCTGTCCATCACTGTAAAAATGCAGAACGCGTAAAAAAAGCACTGCTCAATATTTTTTTATCACGCGGTCCTGAAACACGCAGTGAAACGCTGATGGTAGGTTATCTGTATCTGTTCATTGCGGAGCTGATGCAGGAGGCGATGGATGCAGAGCCACACACCGCCAATTCCAGCTCGCAGTATGTCATCAACGCCATCAAATACATCCAGTTCAACTACTCGCACGATATCAGTATTGATGATATTGCCAAGGCGGTCGGCGTGAGCCGCAGCCATCTTTACCGCGTTTTCATGAGCAATGTGGGACAGTCTCCCATTGATTATCTGACCAATTACCGTATCAGCGAAGCCTGTTTTCTCCTCAAAAATTCAGCGCTTTCCATTGCGGAAATTGCTGTTTCCGTCGGTTTTTTTGATCAGTTCTATTTTTCACGCGTCTTTAAAAAAACCAAGGGCATTCCGCCCAGCAAATACCTTTCCTGCAAAGAAAACGCCGTCACTTAAAATTCGATAAAACAGCCTCAGGAGGCATTATGCTCAATAAAAACCAATCGATTTCTCTCACCATCACCGCGCTTTCAAACGACGGCAGCGGCATCGGTCGCTTTGACGGACAGGCGGTTTTCGTACCGTTCACCGCCATTGGCGACGTTCTCACGGTCAAAATAGTCAAAGCGTGTAAAAGTTATGCGTTTGGCATTGTGGAAACCATTCTTACACCGGGCGCCGGTCGCATGACGCCCGCCTGCGCGTTATTCGGCAAATGCGGCGGCTGTTGTTTCGGACATCTCACATACGAAGCCGAATTGCAGGCAAAAGAAAGTTTTGTGCGCGACGCGCTCACCCATATCGGTAATATTACAGCGCCGGTCTCCCCCATTCTTGCGGCACCCTCTGATACGCGTTATCGCAATAAAGTGCAATATCCTGTTTTTGCCGACGATAACGGCACCCTGCACGCCGGCTTTTTTGCGGGGCGCAGTCACCGCGTGATTCCGTGTGACGATTGCTTGTTGCAGCCGGTTCTTTTAAATCAAATCACGGCTGCAATCTGCCGTATTTTAACACAACTCGGCGTCTCTGCGTATCGCGAAAATACGCATACCGGTCTTTTGCGGCATATTTATCTGCGCCACGCCGCCGACACAAACACCGTGATGGTATGCCTCATTGTCAATGGCAAAAAGCTGCCGTATTCCGAAGAATTTTGTACCGCTTTATTGCAGGAATTTCCGCAGATTACAAGTATTTTGCTCAATGTTAATAAGGAAAAAACCAATGTCATCACCGGCAAAAAGTCTCTGATTTTGTATGGTGACGGTGTGCTGCACGACACGCTCAGCAATGTGCCGGTTGCGCTTGATCCGTTGTCTTTTTATCAGGTCAATACTGCCGGTGCCAATTTGCTTTACAGTGTGATTGCGCAGCTCGCACAGCTCAAGTCCACCGATACGCTGCTGGATTTATATTGCGGTGCCGGTACCATCGGACTGTCCATGGTGAAAAGCTGTGCAAAACTCATCGGTGTGGAGATGATTCCCGAGGCAATTGAAAGCGCAAAAAGAAATGCCACCGCCATGGGCGTTTGCAATGCCGAATTTCTCTGTGCCGATGCCGGAAAAGCGGCGCAGACACTGGCAAAAGACGGATTGACGCCGAACGTCGTTGTCCTAGACCCGCCGCGCAAAGGCTGTGACAACGCAACGCTCGAAGCGGTCATCCAAATGGCACCCGCGCGCATTGTAATGGTGAGCTGCAACCCCGCCACCGCAGCGCGTGATTTGCAGATTCTGCAAAAGAATGGCTATCAAATCAATACCGTGCAACCGGTAGACATGTTCCCAAGAACAAGGCACGTGGAGACGGTAGTTCTGATGTCTAAGATCAGGTAATGATGTGTGAAAAAGGCTTGGAATAAAGGGGTTTCCGAGGGTTGTGGTAAAACTCCGGATCTCGGATTTTTTGCTTTTAGGCAATGACCAAACATATCCCCTGTCATATAATAAGAGTAACGGTAAACCTAAAGTAATGAGGAGGATGAAAATCATGAAGAAGAAAAAGATTCTTTGCCTTGCAACCGTCTTTTCAATGATACTCATGACATTCAGCGCATGTGGTCAGAAGAACGACTTTCCCCAGACACTAAATCAAAAGGTAAACTCAGATTTTTCCATGAGTCAAGATGTAAAATCTTATCTTGAGAAGGTAGATACAAAGTATGCCTACAAATTGACTGAGACTCTTGCCTATGACAAAAAATACTGGGACAATGATCTTGGTTGGAGAACATCAGGATCTGATGCAGAGCACAAAATGGCCGATTA
>JAVWRA010000084.1:0-8559 GCA_036635095.1 Ruthenibacterium sp.
GAAAAAGCTATTAACAGCAAGAACTGTTCGACTTAGTGTAGGAAGTGCAACCGTCAAACTACCGTTTATATATTTGGCAGAACGTTTTAACACTTTTATTTCCCCTTGAACCCTGTTGTTTTACATAGGAATATTCTATTTTGCTCAAGGGTATTTAAATTGACGTGTTATGCCGATGTTGCCGCCAAATCACAGGAACACAAAAAAGCCCGCAATACAAAGTGTTTTGAATACCTCTTGTGGGTAAACACCTTGTATTGCAGGCTTTCTTAATATGAAAATAAAAAAATTGACCGCAGCAACGTATCATTGCTACGGTCAAGTTTTGGTGCGGGTAACAGGAATTGAACCTGCATGTCCTTGCGAACATATGAACCTGAATCATACGCGTCTGCCAGTTCCGCCATACCCGCACAACGTCTTAAATTTTAACATATCATTGGCTTTGTGTCAATATCATTTCACAACTATTTTTCGCTTTTGTCCCTGTTTTCACACAAATTTTTTAATTGACAAATATTCTGATTGCGCATACAATAATAATACCTAAATAATATATGTTATCAAAAAGGAGCGCTGCATGAATTTCTCGATTGAAACCGGCTTTCCGGTCTTTACTGTACTGTTACAAGGACTTTTCAGCTTTTTTTCTCCCTGTGTTTTACCGCTTGTTCCTCTATATATGGGATATCTTGCAGGCGGCGCAAAAGATGTGGACGAAAATGGCATCATTCACTATAACCGCCGCCGTGTTTTGCTGAACACTTTATTTTTTGTTGTCGGCATCAGCTTTGCTTTTTTTGCGCTTGGTTTCGGTTTTACGACACTGGGACGCTTTTTATCCGGCAATCGTATGGTTTTTGCCCGTATTGGCGGAATTTTAGTCATTCTATTCGGTCTTTATCAGGTAGGTTTTTTAAATTCGCGTTTTCTTTCCACCGAGCGCCGATTGCCGTTTCGACTCGACAAGCTTACGATGAACCCTGCGGTTGCGTTGCTCTTTGGTTTCACGTTCAGTTTTGCATGGACGCCTTGTGTCGGTCCGGCACTTGCAAGCGTTTTATTGCTTGCCTCCTCCGCTTCCTCCTCCACACTGGGTTATGTGCTGATTGGCGTGTATACATTGGGTTTTGTCATTCCCTTTCTGCTTGTGGGATTGTTCACCGGTTCCCTGCTCAATTTGTTCAAAAAGCACCAGAAAATTGTCGCATATACGGTAAAAGCCGGCGGAATCTTGTTGATTGTGATGGGCATTATGATGTTCACGGGATGGATGAACGGCGTTACCGGCTATCTGTCGGGTTTCACCTCCGGTGAGAGCGCACCGCCACAAAGTGCATCACAAAACACTGTGCAGAGTGCGCCGTCTTCTGTTGCCGCGGCAGTGCCTGACTCCGCCGCAAGCAGTCAAAGTGCGCCTGCAAAAGAGCCTGTTCCTGCACCGGATTTCACCTTGACGGATCAAAACAATGTCTCACATACACTTTCGGACTACCGCGGCAAAGTGGTGTTTCTCAATTTCATGGCGACATGGTGCGGTCCATGCAAAGGTGAAATACCCGACATTCAATCGTTGTACACGGAAAAAGGCGAAAATGCCGAAGATTTCGTTGTGCTTGCCGTAACGAATCCCAAAACAGCCGATTCCCCCAATGGGCAAGACGTTACGGTTGACAAAGTGATTGAATTTGCAAAAAACAGCGGCGTCACCTACCCCATTGCCATGGACACAACCGGAGATGTGTTTGCAGCGTATGGCATTCGCTCGTTTCCGACTACTTTCATGATTGATGTCGAGGGCAATGTGTTTGGCTATGTTGCCGGTGCGCTCACACGCGAAACAATGGACAGCATTGTGGAACAGACAATTGCCAATGTACCGGCGGCATAATTTTGACAACAAGCACAAAAATTCATCGATAATACTTCTATTATGCGCTGGAATTACAAAATAAAATATGCTATGATATACGCAAGGAGTGTGATATTATGGCAGAACGTCCCTCAGACTTTCAGGTGAAAAGCACCGGCAGCACAGTTGCTGACGAAAAGGCAAAGGAAACCGAAAAAGAGCTTGCCAAGATGAAAGCACGCGCCGCCGCTGACGAAAAACGGGCAAAAGCAGCCGCAAACAAAGAAAAATCGGCGCAAAAAAAGGCGCAGTCGGCTGTGAATGCGGAAAAGAAAAAAGCGGTCAGCACGCAAAAAGCACAAAAGAAGAAGATTGACAAGCATGAAAAACAGCTTGAAAATATGGCAATGGCTGCCGGCGGCGCTCTGCTTAGCACCATCACCAGTCAAAAATCCAGCAAAGGCGAAAAGAAAACCTCTCTTTTGATTTTGATTGGCATTGTCATTGCCGCCGCCATCGGATTTTTCTTTTTTCGAGAACAGCTTGCAGGATTGCTCGGATTAAAAGCGCCGGAAATCGCTTTGCCGGACACAATACAAGGTCTGCTGCCGGACGAAAAAATGGGATACAATAAGATTGATTTTTCAAACGCCATTTTAGGTGCGGCGCGTGAAAAACAGGAATTGGTCGTTATGGAACAAGACGTGCAGGTGGACAGTGAAATCAGCAACGCACTTGCGAATCTTGATATTTTCAAAAAGACAAAAAAGATTCACTCGTTCGGCACCGGCGTTTACACGGTGGATATGAGTCAAATCAACGAATCGCACATCACCGTGGATCTTGGCGCAAAAATCGTTACCGTGACCATTCCGCACACCGTGTTGCAATATGTGAATATTGACAGCAGCAAAACGACGTTCGAGGACACGGAACATTCTCTGCTTGGCTTTGGCGATGTGAAATTGACGCAGGAACAGCAGCAGGAACTGGACAATTCCGTTACGGATGCCATGAAAGCAGAGCTGAACACCAAAGAACTGTTTGACAAGGCGAACGAAATCGGCACTTTAAAAGTGCGGGAAATTTTCAGCCCGCTCGTTACGGCAGTCGCGGAAGATTTCATTGTGAAAGTAGTGCAATAAAACAAAAAATCGCGCGGCAGATTAAATCTGTCGTGCGATATTTTTTGTGATACGCTGTTCTTGTTCTTCGTATAAATCCATCACGGAGCGGTGAATTGTTTCCATCAAGCTGCAATATTTATCATAATACACCACGACATACGCCTCTTTATAGCGCGGTGGCGTGAGCGTGAGCGGCCACATGTGACGCAAAATAATATTTTTTTCAAGCGGCGTCAGTGCAAATACTTTTTCCGCATTTTGCAAGGCAACACGCGGATGTGAAAAGCCATGCAGCAGCTCCCCTTTTTCACGTTTGTGAAAATGCCAATCATACAAAAACAAGTCGTGCAACAAACCGGCGCGCGCGACGCTGCGTGTATTCAGTCCGTGCTTTTTGCAATACAGATAGCTCAAATAGGACACATTGATGCTATGTTCAAGGCAAGTAGTCGTGCCATGCTGCACATAGCTTTTCATCAATCCAACTTGTGGCCTTTCAAGAATATCATGCACAAGAAGCAAATATTCTCTATCCTGCGGAACGGCAATATTGCAGACGTCTGTTTTACTGCGATGAATCATAAATACGCCCTTTCTACTCCTTGAGCATGGACGACGGCACTTCGTCCTGTTGCTTGTCGGCGCGACGCGCCTTGCGCACGCTGCATATGAAATCAACCACATAACCGCAGACAAGCAGAAAGCTCAGCGCTGTACCCAAACCTGCCGGCAAACGCGTAACAACCCACAGCACAGCTCTTTGCAGCACCGTAAACAGCAACAGCGCAATAACGCCCCATACAAGCGTACTTTCAAGACAGAGCATTCCGTGATAATTGAACGGCTTTGCATTATAGTCCCACCAAAACGTGCCGAATATACGCAGCATCAGACGTGCGGTAAGATATTCAAGCAAGGTAGCAAGCAATGCACCCGCAAAATAAAGCACAACATAATTAAACGAAAACGGTTTTAACAGCACATAGCCAAACATCGCACCAAAACCATAAATGATGCAGAACGGGCCATGTACAAATCCGCGTTTTTCCCAATGCCCTTTTTCAACGCGAATGACAATGGATTCCATAATCCAACCCATAAAACTATATAGAAAAAACGCGTTGACAACGTCATACGGTTCATAAGCTCCTGCAAAAAAAATATTGTTCATTCAAAATCTCCTTTGGCTTCACTCCCCTTGGTAATTTATATTATACTGCAAAATGTGAGGTGTTGCAATCTTTCTTGACACTTTGCGCATCAGCTTCTATAATATAACATATAGATGATAGAAATGGAGACGATTCAATGAGTGAAGATTGTACACACGATTGTGGAAGTTGCAGCGAAAACTGTGCTTCCCGCGAAAAGAAAGAGGATTTCCATGAGGCGCCACACGCACTGAGCAGCATCAAACGCATCATCGGCGTTGTAAGCGGCAAAGGCGGCGTCGGCAAAAGTATGACAAGTGCCATGCTTGCGGTTTTGCTCAACCGGCGCGGCTACAAAACAGCAATTTTAGATGCTGATGTCACCGGTCCGAGTATCCCGAAACTGTTTGGTATTCACGAACGCGCGCTGTCGGACGATGTCGGCTGTTATCCTGCCGTCAGCAAAACCGGCATTGAAGTCATGAGCATCAATTTATTGCTGGAAAACGAAAGCGACCCCGTTGTTTGGCGCGGTCCGATTATCGCGGGTACCGTAAAACAGTTCTGGCAAGACGTCATTTGGAAAGACGTTGACTTTTTGTTTGTAGACATGCCTCCCGGCACGGGCGACGTGCCGCTGACCGTGTTTCAAACCATTCCGCTGGATGGCATCATCGTGGTGGCAAGCCCGCAGGAACTTGTCAGTTTGATTGTTTCAAAGGCTGTCAACATGGCAAATATGATGCACATTCCCATTCTTGGCATCGTGGAAAATATGAGCTACGCCGTATGCCCTGACTGCGGCAAGAAAATTTATGTGTTTGGGCAGAGCCATGTGGCGGAAACCGCAAAAGAATTCAACCTGCCTGTATTGGCTTCTACCCCCATTGACCCGTCGCTTGCACAAAACGCAGACCAAGGTGTGATTGAACTTTTCGAGGGCGATTATTTGAACGGCGCGGCCGATGCGATTGAAAAGTTGTTATAAAAAATAATAAATAGAAATGAGGTATTTTTTATGAAAAAGTTTTTATCGGAGTTTAGAGATTTCGCCATGCGCGGCAATGTCATGGACATGGCAGTCGGTGTTGTCATCGGCGGTGCATTCACGGCAATCGTCAACAGTCTTGTCGCCGACATTTTTATGCCGCTGATCGGTATTCTTACAGGCGGTATTCATTTCGCCGGTCTTTCTTTCGGGATTGGCGATGCACAAATTACATACGGCAACTTTTTGCAGGCCATTGTACAGTTTATTCTGATTGCTTTCTGCGTATTTATGATAATCAAAGCCATCAATATGCTGCACAAAAAGAAACCCGAAGAACCCGAAAAGGCACCGGAACCTTCCAAAGAAGAACTGCTTTTGACTGAAATTCGCGATTTGCTCAAAAAGCAAAAGTAATTTTTCGCTTTGCTGATAAAACGAAATAAAAACCTTGCAGACTTCAAACATCTGCAAGGTTTTTTGCATTAAATTTTTATTTTACGCGCCAATATGCCACACTGTACGGCGGCAAAGTGCTTCCGCCGCCAAAGTCGTGGTATGCACCTGTAATCAAATCATCTGCACAGCCGGCACCCGCATCAAAATGTGCATCATACGCATCTCCTGCGGCATTGATGGCAACAAGAACGCGTTCATCATCTGTGCGGCGTTCAAAAATATATTGTGCATTTGTCAACAAAACAGTGCGGTAACTGCCATAGCACAGTGCTTTGCTGCCACGATGCGCCTTTGCAAGCTGCGTGATATGCGTGGTGAGTGCATTTGTCTGTGGTGCATCGAGCGCCGGTCGCAGTGCGGCATCGCCGCTGTTTTTATCGCCTTTTATTCCCCACTCGCTGCCGTAATAAACGCACGGAATGCCCGGCATCGCAAACAAAAGACCATATAGCGGCGTCAAATGTGCAGAATCGGAAAGAATGCTTGCAATACGCGTAACATCGTGGTTATCCAGAAAATTAAACAGATGTTTTCCTTTGTAAAGCGTCCATTCTTCAGGTCCTGACTGGCGCTGAATGCTGTGTGCAATTTCAAATAAATTCATGCTGTTGAAACCGGAAAACAGTCCCTTATAACATTCATAATTGGTGACACTGTTCAGCATTGCGCCGTTCATCATGCGGTTATAGTCGCCATGCAGCATTTCGCCGAGCAGCAGAAACTCCGGTTTTAAACCGTTTGTGAAGTCATGCAGACGGCGCACGAAATTTTCGTCAAGACAATAGGCAACATCAAGGCGCAGTCCGTCAATGTCAAACTCCTTCACCCATCCGCGAATGCAGTCGAATAAATATTGCACCACCGCATCATTTCGAACGTTGAGCTTCACAAGTTCATAATGCCCTTCCCATCCCTCATACCACAGACCATCGTTGTAATTGGAATTGCCATTCAAATCAATCTGAAACCAATCCTTATAAGGACTGTTTTCACGGTTTCGCAGCACATCTTGGAACGCCCAAAATCCGCGTCCGACATGATTGAACACACCGTCCAACACCACTTTTATGCCTGCATCGTGCAGTGCCGTGCAAACTTTTGCAAAATCGGCATTGCTGCCAAGTCTGCAATCTATTTTAGTATAATCGCGCGTATCATAGCCATGGCTGTCTGCGTCAAACACCGGCGAAAAATAAACAGCATTTGCGCCGATTTTTGTAATTTGCGGAATCCATTCCAATATTTTCAAAATACGCGGTGTCAAAACGCCGTCATTTTCGTGCGGTGCGCCGCAAAGTCCCAATGGGAAAATCTGATAAAATACACTTTCATCATACCACATCAAAATCCACTCCTTTTCTTCTCTGCACACAGTATACCACAAATCGATTTTGATTTGTGGTATATTTGCGCGTCGTGGTGCGCACCTAAAAAAACAAGACCGCGCCTTCGCGCAGTCTTGTTTTATAAAATTGATGTTATGCCTGTTCATCCTGTGTCGACTGTTGCGTCAATACTTTCGGATCATACTTTGTGAGATATTGGCAATAGACATAAACGTTTTGAATTTTCGTCGCTTCGATTCCATATTCCGTGCGAATACTCGGCTGTGTTTCACTGGGTGTTGTATACAGTCTGAACGCAATTGCATCTTGTTCTATTTTCAAATCGTCCACTTCAAGATAGTCAAAATTACGCGCCGGAATCGCCAAATGTCTGTAAAGCAAATCTGCAATATCATCGTTTTGGAAGCATCTTTTTACTTCGCGTGACTCGTGCATATCTACAATTGCCTTTGCTTCCTCAAATGAAATTTCTTCAACCCGAAAATGTCCCTGATGTAAAACTCTGAGCAAGGAATTGTTGTCTAGCAATAATAACGGCTTTTTCATAGTAACCACCCTTTCTGAAGTTTGCTACTTCTTAATTTCATAGTACCGCGCATTGTAAGCATTGTCAATTATCGTTAAATTCTTAACTATGCGTGTGCAAAAACAGAAAGGCAGAAAACGCTTAAACGTCTCAGCAGTAATTGCTGTCAAGTGACTTCAAATCTTTATAGGTATCCACTTCAACAATGTCGTTGAACGAACATTCTTCAATGCCGATTTGATATTCCGGCAGAAAATATTCAAGCGCAATTTGATCCCAATAGCGCTCGTGACCGCCCGGCATATCGTACACACGTTTGATATGCTCTGCCATTTTCGTGCCGTCCTCTTTGTTCCAATATGAAATGCCGAACATATGATGACAGTTTGTGCCGCCGACTTTGATTTTTGTGATGATGCCGTTTTTGCTTTCAAAGCACCAGTCATCGGTCATTTCCGTGGCGACGCCCAAATAATTGCTGCGATAATGATATTTTTTCAGAATAGACGGATTGGAAAGCACCAAATCCGCTTCCAAAACATACGCATTCGCAAACTGATAGCGCACACACATTGCCGAAGAAATATTATTGGATTCATTATAGGCGGGGTTTTCGACAAATTTAATCATCGGATATTTGTAGAGAAGTTGGTCAAACTGTTCGCCCAGATAACCGCGTACAATCGTGATATCTGTAATGCCAAGTGCAAGCACGGCATCGAGCAGCGTGTCAATCATGCGCACACCTTTTACACGCACAAGCGGTTTTGGTGTGTTTAAAGTGACCGGCACAAGACGGCTGCCGAAACCCGCCGCCAAAAACAATGCCTTATGCACACGGTACGGCTCCAATGCCGCAAGTCCGTCAAGCGTGATTTTACTTTTGGCGACAAGCTGTTTTTCGGTCAATTCTGCCAACACTTTATTGACTGTGCCAAGGCTGATATCCGCTTTTTGCGCCAATTCACGCTGTGCGGTTGCTTTCTCCCCCGCCATTTCGAGTGTGGTCAGAATGTCAAATTCCTTTTTAGAAAGTTCCATCAAGCAGTCTCCTTTTTCTCTCTTTTATAATTTTTAAGCAAGTAGGTAACACCTTTTGCAAGAATATTG
>JAVWRA010000085.1:0-8289 GCA_036635095.1 Ruthenibacterium sp.
GTTTCTCTTTTGGTGGCAAAAGAGAAACACGGCGTAGCCATTCGTATTCGCGCCGATTGGCGCGTTTGGCGGCAACGCATAACATCAAAGAGGACGGCGGAACGGTCAAGACCGTTCCCTACAGCGCATTAGTACAAACAATTTCAAAACTGCTATGATTTGCGAAACAATCTAAAAAAAGCGCCGCCGCGCGTGTGATATCCGTTCGCTTTGTCGCTGTTGAGCGCGCTGTCGAGTGACCACGGCAGTGCTTTTTCATCAAAAAACAATGCCGTTTCATCGCCGCCGGTCAGCTTTTTCGGCGCTTCGGTTTTGTGGCTGTTCGGACAGGCGGCATAGTTCCATAAAATCATGCCGTCCGCGTCGGCGCCGTCTGCCCACAAGGTAAACACCAGTCCGGCAGATTCTCCATAGCAAAAACGCTCGAAAAATATTTTTCCGTCTGTGTACACGGTCACACGATCGCGAAATGCGTGTCGCCCGTCCTGCTGAAATCGAAATCCGACATATTTTTGTGCGGCGGCACGGTGTGCAAGTTCAGAAAATGTCATTCTTTTTCCTCCTGTTTTTCCAAGGTTGATGGCGGCATCGCCGCTTTTTCGCGCAGCAATTCTGTGATTAAAGCAAGCACCGTCCATGTGCGATTGTGCTTTGTCACAATGGCTTTCAGTCCGATGGCAACGCCTTTTGCGCGCAGTGCATCGAGCAGTTGGTTCAGCAGCGCGTCCTCAAAATTCGCCAGCAGCAACAATTCTGCGTCCGGCGGTGTGCCGACAAACGCCGTGCCGATTTTGCCGCCGACACCGGCAAGTGTTCCCACAGGCCGCGCCAAATCAGCGGCGGAAATCACACGCGCCGCAATCGAAAAATCGTCTAAAACGGCACATAGTGCGGCGGCGGAATCCGACGGCAGATTGTAATAAAGTGCCAACGGCGCAGCATTTTGCGTGAGATGTGCTTTCATGGTAAACCCTCCCGATTTATGACAAATGGCTGTCCAAAAGCTTGCAAAACGCCGCACAAAACGCGGTGTCGTCTGCCGCCGTTCGCTTTGCAATGGGCGTATAATGTCCATGGCGGCGCGCTTTGCCGTGTTCGTGTCGGCTGTATAACAGTTCGTCGATATTACTGTTTGTATAATAAAGACCGTTTTGATTGCAGCAATATGCGCCTTTGCCGAGTGCCATTGCCGCCACGCCGTAATCCTGCGTCACAACAATATCGCCCGCTTTACACAGCGTCACAAGCTTAAAATCGGCGCTGTCTCTGCCTTTTTCGACCGTGATAACGGCAGAGTAACCGTCGTGCAGCACATGGGCGCTGTCGCACAGCATCGTGACGGCAATCTGCCGCTGTTTTGCCTCACGCACGATGATTTCTTTGACCGGACACGCGTCGGCGTCTACAAAAACAGTCATTTTATTCCCTCGGTTTCTATTGTTTGGCGCATCTGCCAAAATCGGCAAACGGCTCTTTCTCATTATGACGCGATTTTCAGGGAACGTCAAGCTGCGCTTAGTCGTTTTGTCCATAAAAAGAAGCAAAAGTCCATTCAAATTGTCAATAGTATTTGCAATTGTCTTGCGCTATACTAAAGACAGCAAAAGAGAAAGAGGTGAAGCCCATGTACCAAGAAGAACCGGCAAACTTGGCGCAGGGTAAGCACTGAAACACAAGATCCGCTTCTGAATGTTTTCCATTCTTCACCGACCCGGCGTTTATCGCACGAGGTTCGCGTCACATTAAGCGCATGTTGTTTCAAGCTTACGGCTCTGCGCGATTGTAAGAAGTATTCACCCGCATGTGCATTGTAAAGGAAATGTGTGTGCCAACAAAACAGGTTCGGCGTGTCAACCGAATGTTGTTTATTTACCCATTCTGAAAGGGTCAGTCCAATGCAATTATAGATTTTTCCTCGAAACGAAAGATTGAAAGTAAAACTTCATTTTTGGATTCCATGGAAAGGGAAAGTCCCATGCAGTAGTTTATTACGCATCATGTCTCATTTTCGGTAAATTGTAAGTTCGATTGTAAACCAGAAAAATAGTTTCGGTTCACGAGAAAACGGATACAATCCGTCCGTGATGAAGCAATGCAACCATTGATATAAAGCCGCGATGCCAATTGGTGTCGCGGCTTTTTTGACGTTCGTTCGGCTTGACACACGCTGAAAATTGCTTATAATTAAGTAGTATATATAGAAAAGTGAATCTATGCGGGTGCGGCAGTTTTAAAAACAGACGCAGACCAAATGAAAATAGGGTGAAAAGGAGCTTTTGACACAATGGCAATTGCGACAAAAATTGTTCCTGTGCTGATTGGCGCAGATATGAACTGCTACACGGTGGCGCGCGCGTTCAAAGAGGAATACGGGGTGGACAGCTACGCATTCGGACGCTGGGCAATGGGCGACACCATGTACAGCCGTTTTGTGCATTTTACGGCGGTGGAGGATATCGACAATGCCAAAACATTGCTTGCAACGGTAACGGCATTTGCGGCACAGCACAAAGACGCCACTTGCGTTGTGATGGGCTGCACCGATGATTACGCCAGCCTTTTGATGGATGTACGTGATACACTGCCTAAAAATTGCGTTGCGCCGTATATTACGCCGGAATTGCGTGACAAACTTGTCAGCAAGGCAGATTTTTATACGCTGTGCGACACGTTCAGCCTACCGTATCCGAAAACGTTTTGCGCCGTAAAACCGATGGCGGCAGAAGAACTGACGGCAGAAAAACTCGGGTTTGCCTATCCGATTATTTTAAAACCCAGCAGCAGCATTTTATACTGGAAATTTCCGTTTGACGGCATGAAAAAAGTATATGTGGCGCAAAATGCCGCTGAATCGGCACAAATTTTAACGGAAATTTACGCCGCCGGCTATCCCGATGTGATGATTTTGCAAGACATGATTCCCGGTGATGACAGCTTTATGCACGTATTGACGGCATATGTTGATAAAAACAGCAAAGTGAAAATGATGTGTCTCGGCCATGTGGGTCTTGAGGAACACACGCCGAAAGCGCTCGGCAATCATGCCGCCATCATCACGGAATACAATGAGCCGCTCATGACCAAACTGAAAGCGTTCCTCGAGGCAATCGGCTACACCGGCTATGCCAACTTTGATGTGAAATACGACACGCGCGACGGCAGCTATCGCATTTTTGAAATCAATTTGCGGCAGGGTCGCTCGAATTATTATGTCACGGGTGCAGGCTATAATATCGCAAAATATGTGGTGGAAGACCGCGTACTCGGCAAAGATTCCGGCGCCTGCGTGCTGAATCAAAAAGAAACATTCTGGCACAGTGTGCCGCGCGCGGTGGTGTATCGCTATGTCAAAGACCCTGCGTTTGTGGCAAAGGCAAAAGAGCTTGTCAAAGCGGGAAAAGAAACGTCCAGTTTCGGGATGCAGTACGATTTGGCAACAAATCCGAAACGGTTTGCGTATTATCTTGTGCATATGCAGCGGTATTTCAAAAAATTCAAGACCTATTACAAATAATTTTCGTGTCTGCGTGAAAACGCATGGAGGTTTCTGTGAATAAAACGCCAAAGGTACTCGGCATTCTCGGCGGGCTTGGCCCCATGGCAACCGTTTATTTTTATGAGATGCTCACGCGGCACACCAAAGTCGCGCGTGATCAGGATCATATTGATGTCATCATCAATTCACGCGCCACAACGCCTGACCGCACCCGTTATATTTTGGGCGAAAGCAGCGAAAATCCGTTCGATATCATGGCGGCAGACGCGGCACGGCTCGTGACATTCGGCGCGGATATCATCGCCATTCCGTGCAATACGGCGCATTATTTTTATGACAGGCTCAATGAAAGCATTGACATTCCGATTCTCAATATGATAGAAGAAACCGTGATTTTTGCCAAAAGTCAGTGCGATAAAGTGGGCATTTTGGCAACAAGCGGCACGATTCAAACACGCACTTATCAACGTGTGTGCGATGAATATAACCTTGCTTACGCCGTGCCGGACGATGAAAAACAAGCAGATGTCATGCGCATTATTTATGAGGATATCAAACGGGGCAATCCGCCGGATATGCAAAAATTTGCGGGCGTGGTTGACGCGTTAAAAGCCGCAGGCTGTACGCGCATGATTCTTGGCTGCACAGAGTTGTCGCTGATTAAGCGCGATGAAAAACTGGACACGTTTTATATCGATTCCATGGAAGTTCTTGCCAAAAACGCCATTCTTGCGTTCGGCAAAACGCCCATTTACTTTTAGGAGGACACTTTATGTGTGGATTTGTTGGATTTTCCGGCAAAATTGATTCGCAAAAAACGGTGCTTGACACGATGCTTGCGCGCATTGTACACCGCGGTCCCGATATGGGCGGCACCTACTGCACCGAGGATATCGCGCTTGGTTTTCGGCGGCTGTCGATTCTCGATTTGAGCGATGCGGGCGCACAGCCTATGATGAACGAGGACAAAAGCGTTGTCGTGGTGTTCAACGGCGAAATTTATAACTTTATGGATTTGCGCAAAGAGCTTGAAAATCGCGGTCATACGTTTCATTGCGGCGCCGATACCGAGGTGCTGATTCACGGCTATGAAGAATACGGCACCGATATCATTCAAATGCTGCGCGGCATGTACGCGTTTGTGATTTGGGATGCAAAAGCAAAGCGTATGTTCGGCGCGCGCGATATTTTCGGCATCAAGCCGTTCTATTATTATCCTGTTCCAAATGGGGAGGGACTGATTTTCGGCAGCGAAATCAAAAGCTTCCTCGACCATCCGAAATTCGTCAAGGCGGTCAATGAAAATGCACTGCGTCCGTATTTGACGCTGCAATATTCCGCCACGGACGAAACGTTTTTCAAAGGCGTTTACAAACTGCCGGCGGCGCATTATTTTGTTTATGAAAACGGAAAAATGACCGTAAAACGCTATTGGGACTGCAAATTCAAACCGCAGGACAAGCCGTTTGACACCTGTGTGGACAAACTCGACGATGTGGTGAACGAGTCGGTTAAAGCACATCGCATCGCAGATGTTAAGGTTGGTTCGTTTCTGTCCGGCGGCGTGGATTCAAGCTATATCACCGCCAGTTTGATGCCCGACCAGACGTTCAGTGTCGGGTTTGACTACAACAAATTCAACGAGACCAATTATGCCGAAGAACTTTCGGAAAAACTCGGCATTGAGAACCATAAAAAGCTGATTGGCGCAGAGGAATGCTTTGCGGCGTTTCCCGACATTCAGTATCATATGGACGAGCCGCAGAGCAATCCGTCGAGTGTGCCGCTGTATTTTCTCGCAAAAATGGCGCGCGAACAGGTGACAGTGGTGCTTTCCGGCGAAGGTGCGGATGAAATTTTTGCCGGATACGAATGGTATGCCGACACGCCCAGTATGGAAAAGTTCAAAAAATTGCCGCTTTCTTTGCGGCACGGACTTGCCGATGTCGCCAAAAAATTGCCGTATTTTAAAGGTAAAAACTTTTTGCTCAAATGTTCCGAGCGACCCGAAGATTCGTTTGTCGGACAGGCGATGGTGTTTCCCGATGCCGAAGCCGTCAATATTTTACAACCGAATTATCGCTGCGGCAAAAGTGCAAAAGCGCTCACCGCGCCAATCTATGCGCGTGTCAAGGGCGAAGATGAAGTGACAAAAAAGCAATATCTTGACATGAATCTCTGGCTGCCGGGCGACATTTTGCTCAAGGCAGACAAAATGTGCATGGCGCATTCACTGGAATTGCGTGTGCCGTTCCTCGACAAAAAAGTGATGGAATTTGCCGAGACGATGCCTGTGGATTATCGTATCAAAGGCACGGATACCAAAATTGTGCTGCGCGCCGCCGCCAACAAAACGCTGCCGGACGCGTGGGCAAACCGTCCGAAAAAAGGCTTTCCGGTGCCGATTCGCTTTTGGTTGCGTGAGGATAAATATTACAACCTCGTGAAATCGTATTTCACAAGCGATTACGCAGCGCTCTTTTTCCGTCCGGACGCGATTTTGCGTCTGCTCGATGACCACTATCAGCAAAAAGCCGATAATCAGCGCAAAATCTGGACGATTTTCACATTCTTGACTTGGTACAAACGCTTCTTTGTAGATGAAAAATAAATGTAAGGACGACAATCATGACAAAACCAACCTATTATATTACCACGCCGATTTATTATCCCAGCGACAAGCTGCACATCGGGCATAGCTACACCACGGTGATTTGCGATGCGCTTGCGCGATACAAACGGATGCAGGGTTATGATGTGCTGTATTTGACCGGTACGGACGAACACGGACAGAAAATTCAAGACAAAGCCGCCGCAAAGGGCGTCACGCCGCAGGCATATGTCGATGAAATTGTGGCGGGCATTCAAGATTTGTGGAAGCTGATGAATATTTCGAACGACCGTTTCATACGCACTACCGACGATTATCATGTGGAAAGTGTGCAGAAGATTTTCAAACAGCTCTTTGACCAAGGCGATATTTACAAAGGCTGCTACAAAGGGCATTACTGCAAACCGTGCGAAAGTTTTTGGACGGAAAGCCAACTTGTCGGCGGAAAATGTCCCGATTGCGGCGGCGATGTGTATGAGGCAGAGGAGGAGGCATACTTCTTCAAAACAGGCAAATATGCGCAGCGTCTGCTGAAATTATACGAAGATGTGCCGGATTTCATCCAACCCGAAACACGCAAAAACGAGATGATTGCCTTCATCAATCAAGGCTTGCAGGACACCTGCGTTTCGCGTACCAGCGTACAATGGGGCATACCTGTCACGTTCGACCCCGCGCATACGGTCTATGTTTGGGTGGATGCGCTTTCAAACTATATTTCCGCGCTCGGCTACAAAAACGAAGCCTATGATGATTTTGACAAATACTGGCCGGCAGACATTCACATTGTCGGCAAAGAAATTTTGCGGTTTCATACCATTATCTGGCCCGCGATGCTGATGGCGCTTGATTTACCGATGCCAAAACGCGTGTTCGGTCACGGTTGGGTGTTGCTTGACGGCGGAAAAATGAGCAAAAGCAAGGGCAATGTGGTGGACCCCGTTGTGCTGTGTGAACGGTACGGCGTCGATGCGATTCGCTATTTTTTGCTGCGCGATATTCCGTTTGGCAACGACGGTATTTTCTCCAACGAAGCACTCATCAACCGCATCAATACCGACCTCGCAAACGACCTCGGCAATCTGCTTTCACGCAGTGTTGCCATGATTGAAAAGTATTTCGGCGGCACCTTGCCACAGAGTCGCAAGGCGGAAGAAATCGATGATACGCTGATTTCTGTTGTGGAAGCCATGCCGGAAAATGTCACAAAGCTGATGGACGCGCTGCTCATTCCGCAGGCGTTGACTGAAATTTTCAAAGGCATTCAGCGCGCAAATAAATATATTGACGAGACTGCGCCGTGGATTTTGGCAAAAGACGAAGCCAATTTGCCGCGCCTTGCGAGTGTGCTGTATAATCTTTGCGAAACATTGCGATATACCGCAGTTTTGCTTGCGCCGTTTATGCCGTCCACTTCGCCGAAAATTGCGGCACAGCTTGGCATCAGCCTTGCGGGAATGGACTATGCCAGCCTGCAAAAATTCGGCGCCATGCCGGAAAGTTTTACCGTGCATAAAGGCGATGCGCTGTTCCCGCGCATTGACGTTGCGAAAGAGCTTGAAGAACTTGCCAAAGCCGAGGAATCCGCACAGCCGAAACCGGCGGCGGATGCGCCGAAAATCGAACATTTGCCGACTGTGACGATTGACGATTTTATGAAAATCGAGCTGCGCGCCGGCAAAATTATTGCCGCTGAAAAAGTGGAAAAAGCCGATAAATTGTTGAAATTAACCGTTTTTGACGGCGAACGCGAGCGCACGATTGTGTCCGGCATCGCAAAATGCTATACGCCGGAGGTACTTGTCGGCAAAATCATCGCGCTTGTGGCAAATCTTGCGCCGGCAAAATTGCGCGGCATCGTCAGCGAGGGAATGCTGATGGCGGCAGACACGAAAGACGGCGGCGCCAGCGTTATTTTCTTCCCGGAGGACATTGTGCCGGGTACCCGTATTCACTAAATTGCTTTTTGAAAAGGAAAATACATGATTTTTGATACCCATACGCACTATACCAGTGAAAAATTCCGTGACCAACGCTCGCTTTTACTCGACGGTTTGCCGGCACAAAAAGTGTGCGGCGTGGTGGACTGCGCCACAGATTACGCTTCTGCACGCGAAAGTTTGGCACTCGGCGAAAAATATCCGTGGCTCTATACGGCGGTCGGCATTCATCCCGAAAGCTT